>CAJONO010000210.1 GCA_905235905.1 uncultured Prevotella sp. | reverse complement strand
GTAGATTTATGTTCCTCTCAAAACAACAAGAGTTGTTGCGCGTGATACAAATAAATATTCGTCAGATTCGAGAGATTCGTGTTCGAAAGAAATCAAATAGAATTCGTCAGATTCGAGAGATTCGTGATTGAAGAAACAAATAGAATTCGCCAGATTCGAGAGATTCGTGTTCGAGAAAGAAAGACATCATGAAGTTCCGATTTTTTACGAACACGAATAACACGAATCAAACGAATTTATGCAAATTTGTGCTAATTTGTGTCTAAAAACACGATTCGTGTAGATTCGCTGAATGGTTACCAACAATCGTTCGGCTGTTAACGACTTATAAAAAAGCGGAAAAATTCACAACTGCCACTCCCTTTTTGCGCGTACCCTTTATATTTTCCGTAATTTTGCCGAATGTAGCCGTGAGGCGTAATCGGACAATCCGTAATATCATTCACTATTATACTAACTAAAAAACATTTATGAAAAAACTAAAACTATGTCTACTCGCCTCCGCGTTCGTGGGGGGGGTAAATTTTGCCTTTGCTGATGATGTATTCAAGAATGTCACCAGTGATTATTTGACTAATGCAGACTTTGAAGGAGAATATAGCGTGTATTCCTCTCCTAGCTCTGACCGAGCTATTTATCAACCATCAGGATGGACGGTTAATTATACGGGTGGTGCCGCTACAGATATTACAAGTTTAAGCAGTTCCACCCTTCAATGGTCTACTTTTAGTGGGAAAACTCAGCCTAGTTCTGGAGGTAATAATGTATATTGGACTTGTTTTGATACTAAAAAAAGTGGTCAACAATTGGAATTGTCTCAAACAATAACTCTTCCTTTTGGTACATATATATTATCTGCAGATTATTATAAAAATGGTAGTGGGGGTGATGGATACATTTTTGTGAATTCTACTACTAAAAATACTAGTAAGAATGAAGATGTATGGAATAATTTAACTATTGAATTTACATCTAATGGTTCTTCAACAACAAAAATAGGACATCGTACAACACACACAAATACTTATACAAAATATTTGGCATACGACAATTTTGTCCTTCGCTGGAACCTCACAAAGTCTTTGACCGACCTTCTTGCGGAAGCAAATACATTCTATTCTGCTGAAGGCGATTCCTACACAGCCTTAAAAGCTGTTATTGATGCCACGAATGTTGAGGAAACGGATGCAGACGAATTGGAATCACAATACAATGCCCTGTCTGCCGCTTTGGATTTGGCAAAGAACCATCGCAAGCTCTGGCTAACGGCAAAAACGGCAGCCCAGACAGCGATTGCAAATACAGAGGATTATGGCAATGTCACTGGTGTAGAAAAGTCAGAACTACAAGCAGCAATTGCCGCTGCTGAGCCTTCGGATGCTGATGACTATGACACTGCAAAATCTAACTTGGAAACAAAAACCAATGCCTTCACTGTAGCCAAGACAAATTATGATGCATTGGTTAGCGAAATTGCCAAAGCCAAAGCATTAGGAATTGCTGATGCAACCGCTGATGGATATGCGGCAACCTCTTCGTCGACATCGGAAAGTGTGCTCGCCAGTACACAGGCATTAAAAGTTACTGAATTTAACTATGTGTCCGACAATTATACAGAGTCTCTGATGCTTGATAGTTGGACAGAATCGACCGTGAAAACAGAAAGTACCAACCCGTGGGATGGCAGCTCTTCTTATAAAGCGTCTAATGGTTATGATAGTAATTCCTGGAACAGCAGCTTCAGCAAAAGCCTTGAACTGCCAGCAGGCGATTATGTTTTCAAAGTCGCAGGCCGTAGGTCTTCAAATTCGGCCATGTGGATTGAAGTAAAGAATGGAGAAACAACTCTTGGTACGGTAAATGATTTCCCGAAAGCCTCAACGGGGCTTGGTATCAACACCAGTGGTGCTACAGACTTTACCACAGGAGATGGCCATACCTACGCCAATAGCGGGAATGGTTATGGTTGGGAATGGCGTTATGTAAAATTCACTTTGGCAGAGAAAGCTACCGTTACGGTTGCAGTCAAAGGCTCTGCTGGAGTAAAAAGTCAGTGGATTAATTTCGCCAATTACACTGTGCTGACCAACAGCAGTCTCAACGTCTCGCTATACAAATATTATACGGCCCTGAGCAGTGCCACCTCTGCTCGTGACAATGCGACTTATACGAATGTAGATGGTAAGGAAAAGGCCGATATATTTGCTGCTATTGCTGCCGATGAATCATTGGATAAGACTTCTAAAACTGATGTGGATGCTGCAACCACAGCTCTTACTGCTGCCACGACGGCCTTCACTAATGCTGATGCTGTGACAAACTATAATGCATTGAATACTGCCATTACCGATGCCCAAGCTATTGTAGAGGCGGCAGTCAACGTAGGTGACGGGGCATTCCAAATACCCACTGCTGCCAAGACAACGCTCTCTGGAGCCGTCACGACAGCTTCAGGTATCAAGAGTAATGCAACAAAAACAAAGGATGATGCCTCTACTGCCGCAACGACACTGAACGCAGCTGTCACAGCTTATCAAGGTGCTCAGTTGAATGCTCCTGCTGTTGGCGTTCAATACAGGCTGAAGGCTACTGCCACATCAGGTAAGAGTTGGAAGGATAAAATCTATACGATGGCTTATGATGCAGGAAAGAGTTCACAAGGCTACCATTCTATTAGTGCCAATCAGGATGCTGCAAGCTATCTGGCACAGGCCTGGGCGTTCACGGTCGTTAATGCTTCTGAAAACACATATACTATTAGTATGACTGACGAAGCGGGTGATACCCGTTACGTTTGCACCAATAAGAAAGGGTATGGCGGTTCGGGTACTACCACCCAGATTCGCACTACGACCGAACAGGACAAGGCCCTTGTCATAAAAGTGATAGCCAATACGGGTACAGATGGCCGTTGGTTCCTCCAGAATACAGAAGACGACAGTTATATTGGAGGTCAAGATGCAGGCTTCTATAGCAATTCGCAGAATTATGATTTGGCAATCGAGACGGCTTCTCAGGCATCTGTCGATGTAACGATTGCTTCTGCTGTGAAGTACGCCACTCGCATCTTCCCCTTTGCCCCCACACTGCCCGATGGTGTTGAGGCTTACACGGCAACCGTTAGCGGTGACAAGGTGACGCTTGCAAAGGTAGACGCTCCTGCCGCTAATGTTCCTTACATCCTCTATGCAGCAAGCGGTTACTCAGGTGATGCGCTCACTGGTTGGGGCACCGCTGCTGCCACAAGCTATACGAACGAGGTGCTGACGGGTGTCTATGAAGCCACTGAGGCTCCCAACGACAGCTATGTACTGCTGAATAAGGAGGGTGTCGTGGCCTTCCATCAGGTAGACAATACGAGCAAGCCCACGGTTGGCGCCAATCGTGCTTACCTGACAGCTCCTACAGCTGCCCGTGCCTTGTACTTCGACGCTGAGGCTGCTGGCATCAAGGCTATCGATGCCCTCACCTCTGGCGATGCCGAGTTCTTCGATGCCAATGGCGTGAGGCTGCCTGCCCTGCACAAGGGTCTGAACATCGTGAAGACGAAGGGTGGCAAGACCTATAAGGTGGTTGTGAAATAGTTTTTTAGAGTGTAAAAATTAAAATGACAGACAAGATTATGAAAAAGAATTATATAAAGCCTGAGACGCTACAGCTGACAGTTGAAATCCGTTCAGCACTGCTGGATGCAAGTCTGGGTTCCCTCAACTCGACCGTTAAAGCCACAAGCGAAGACACCCCACTGAGCCGTCGCGGCAGTATCTGGGGCGATGAGGATGAGAACTTCGAATAGTCCTTCTGCCGTAGTCCCTCAGTGCCTCGGCTGTACTGAGGGGTTACTGACTAACAAAATAGAGACAGCCTGCGGCTTTCACGTGAAAGTCGCAGGCAGTGCTTTTTAGGGGAAACTTCTATGATTGCTTACAGTCCAGAAATAAGTATTAATTCATATTTCCGGGCAAAATTATTCATATTATTCAGATTTCTTTCATAATTTTTTACGGGTAAAGTATATATGGTCATTCACGTTACGCCGTAGGCAGCATAAAAGCAGTGGATTTGCTGTAATTCCGTTATAAAACCTTGGATTGTTGTGGTTTTTTTATTAACTTTGCCAGTGAATTGATGACAGACACTTGTAGGTAGGAGGAACATGGAATGAAGAGAACATGGCTCATGCTATTGGCGCTGCACCTATTGACGGTGGAGGCAAGAGACTATAACATCGCAGACTATGGTGCGAAGAGCGACACGACCGTCCTCAGTACGATGGCCGTTCAACGTGCCATTGACGACTGCTCGAAGGCGGGCGGCGGACGGGTAGTGGTGCCGGCGGGCAGCTACAAGATTGGCTCTATTGAGCTGAAGAGCAACGTGTGCTTGCATATAGAGCTGGGTGCGACGCTCTATGGCAGTACGCGGCTGGAGGACTACCGCCCGATGAAGTCGGACTATGTGTCGCTGCGCACACAGGTCAAGACCATCCAACTGATCTACGCTGACCGGGTGAAGAACGTGTGCATCAGCGGACAGGGGACTATTGACGGACAGGGGCGGGCCTTCAGGAAACTGTCGTGGAACGACGAGGGCATCACGAGGCCCCATCTGCTGCGCTTCATACAGAGTGAGGACCTGACCATACGCGATGTCACCCTGAAGAACAGCGGCTGCTGGATGCAGCACTATCTGGCCTGTGACCGTCTGCGCATCGATGGCATCAGGGTGCTTAATCGCAGCAACTACAACAACGACGCGCTCGACCTGGACGGTTGCCATGAGGTCGTGGTGACGAACGTGATGGCCGACTCGGACGACGATGCCATCACGCTGAAATCGACGTCGCCGAGATGCTGCGAGCATGTGCGCATCGCCAACTGCGTGGTCAGCAGTCATTGCAATGCCGTGAAGTTAGGCACGGAGAGCAATGGCGGTTTCCGCAACATCAGCATTAGCGGCATCGTCGTCAAGCCCAGCAGCCATCAGGAGGAGAAGTTCTTCGGACAGTGGATTGGCTCGTCGGCCATTTCGTTGGAGATAGTCGACGGGGGCGTACTGGAGAACGTCAGCGTCAGCGACATCACCGTCGAAGGCACAGAGTCGCCCATCTTCATTCGGTTAGGCAATCGTGGGCGCGGCTACAAGATGAAAGAACCCACGCACTCGCTGAGCGGCAACAGCAACGACGATGCCATTGCGGGGCTCATTCCCATTGACCATGTAGGGCGCATCGATGGCATCCGCCTCGACAACATACAGATTCGCAATGCCGGCTCTATGGGCTGTAGCATCACAGGGCTGACGGGGCATCCTGTAGAGAACGTCAGCTTGTCGAACATCAGTATCCACCAGAAGGGAGGCGTCACGCTGGCCGACCTTCCGAAGATTGATGCGATGCTGCAAGACGAGAAGGAAAAGGAGTACCCCGAGGCCACGATGTGGGGCAACCTGCCTGCCAAGGGCTTCTTCGTCAGGCATGCCCGCAACGTCAGCTTCCAGAACGTGCAGGTGCTGACGGCGCAGCCCGATGTCCGTCCCGACATTGTTCGCATCGACACGGAAGACCTGCGCTGGGGCGATCAGGGCGACGGCACCTATGTCAACCCTGTGCTGAACGCCGACTTCTCCGACCCTGACGTCATTCGCGTGGGGGAGAAATACTATATGGTGGCCTCCGACTTCCATTTCATCGGCATGCAGGTGTTGGAGAGCGACGACCTGGTGAACTGGCGCTATGTCAGTCAGATTTATTCGCGCTTCGACCTGCCAGGATGGGACAGTAACGGGCACTATGCCGGAGGCTCATGGGCACCCAGCATCCGCTGGCACAACGGGCGGTTCTATGTCTATTTCTGCACACCCGACGAGGGTCTGTTCATGACGACGGCCCGGGAGGCGCGAGGCCCGTGGGAACCACTGCACTGCGTGAAGGCCGTTGCCAAGTGGGAAGACCCGTGTCCGCTGTTCGATGATGACGGACAGGCATACCTCGGACGGAGCCAGCACGGCGCCGGGCCTATCATCGTCCACAAGATGTCGGCCGACGGCAGGACACTGCTCGACGATGGGGTGACGGTCTACACAGGTCCTGTGGCCGAAGGCACGAAATGGCTGAAGCGCAATGGCTACTACTATCTGGTGATTCCCGAGGGAGGGGTGGGGCAAGGCTGGCAGACGGTGCTCCGTTCTCGCAACGTCTATGGTCCCTACGAGCGGCGCATCGTCCTGGAGCAGGGAACGACCCGCATTAACGGCCCCCATCAGGGTGCGTTGGTCGACACGCCTGACGGCAACTGGTGGTTCTACCATTTTCAGGACACGCCCGTCCTGGGGCGTGTCGTCCATCTGCAGCCTGCCCGCTGGCAGGACGACTGGCCACTGATGGGTGTCGACATCGACGGCAACGGCATTGGCGAGCCAGTGGCCAGATGGCAGATGCCCTTACCCTCACAGCCGGCACAGCTTCAACAAGACGACGACTTCTCCGGCACTAAGCTCGGTCTGCAATGGCAGTGGAACCATAATCCGCAGAACGACCATTGGAGTCTCACTGAGCATAGGGGATGGCTGACACTTCATGCCATGCCCGCCGACAGTCTGAAAGCCTGCAGGAACATGCTGACCCAGAAGATTGTGGGTTACGAGAGCGAGAGCACGACACTGCTCACCGCGGAGGGCAGCTGCTATGCCGGCCTCTGCTGCATAGGTAGGCAGTTCCGTGCTGTAGGTCTTTGTCAGCAAGGCGTTTACACAGAAGTCGGGGGGCGCCGGAAAATCGTCAGGCAGGGCAAATTCGAGAAGCTCTTCCTGCGCATAGCCAACGACTGTCTGCACAACCGCCACCAGTTCTTCTACAGCACCGATGGCCGGAACTTCACGCCTGCCGGCGATGCCTTCCCCATGCGCTCAGGCTATTGGAAGGGCATTCGCACAGGTCTCTTCTGCTACGGCTCGAACGGCTCTGCACAGTTCGACTATTTCCGTGTCAGGGACTTACCTACACTACCGAAATAACAATCCGCCGAGATATCGAAAGGTATCTCGGTTTTTTTTGTTTTTTGCCCATTTCATCGGAGAAGGGTGTCTCTGTTTTTGCTTTTTTGCCCATTTCATCGGAGAAAGGAATCGGTTTTAGTTTTTTGCCCATTTCATCGAAGATTTGCACCAAGAATCTTTGTCCTCTCCAGCGGGTATTTTCATAAGATTGTGAGCTGCATTGTCTTTCCGAACAATTGTGAATAAATTCGTCAGATTCGTTAGATTCGTGTTCGAGAAAACAAAGGAATTTTCAAGTGTCATTTGTGCCATCTGACTTTCAAAATATGCAATCCGACTTTCAAAATATGCAAAAACCAGAGGGCGACTTTCAAAATTTGCAAAACATGTTTCAAAATTTGCAAAACCTTTCGGAGCGGGCAATTTAAGTGCGGTTATTTGCGGAATTTTGATTAATTTTACAACGTTTTTCGAGGCTGACAATTAGGAAAAACCTAAAGAGGAAATCAACACTAAAGCAATAAATATATGACAGACAACAACAAGACATTCAGGCCCGAGGGCAACGAGGACGCGATGGCGTTCGTGCGCCGTGTCATCGCCGGGCTGCCCGACCGCGAGCCGCTGCTCATCGTGGAGCAACTGGTGGAGATTGCCGTGGGCGAACTGAAGAGCCGCCCCTACGACGTCTCTGCGACGGTGTCGGACAAGTGTATGACGGTGATGCTCCGCCACAACGGAAAGCCCATCGACGAGCGTATGGTGTGGCTGATGGGCGACCATACCGACCACGTGGACTACTATCCCGACGGCGACGATGGCTGGATACTCACCATCTGCCGCGGCATACCGCCCTTCTTCGTCACCAGGCGGTGAGAGAAAACGAAATTAAATGGAAACAAACAAAGCGTATAGGATTTATGTTCGACTATCGAGGATTACAGGATTTGTTTTTCATCGCGCTCTACGGCGGAGTGGCCTTCCTGACGCTGTTGGCGGCAGTGTGTATGCTGTGGCGACGGGGCAATGCGTTCGTCGGCGAGGAAATCAAGACGAGCCACAGGCTGCGGCGGTGGACGGCTGCGCTGATGGCGACGATGGCGGCGAGCCACGTATGGTGGTATGTGATTGGCACATGGTGGCTGACCGACGACTGGTTAGTGCGCACCATCACGGTCATCATGCTCGACCATGCTACGTTGGTGCCGTTAGTCATGGGTGTGCTATTAGCTATGCTGCAGGACCGCCGTCGCTCGCTCTGGCCGTGGCTCGTGGCCCAGGTGCCGGTGGTGGTGTTTGCCTTCGTGGGCATTGACCGCCGTAGCTGGTTTTTCGGCTACGAGGTGGCTCACTATTGGCAGTTGGCCGTGGTCACCGTTTTCATCGCCTATTATGTATATGCGTTGCGACAGTACGGGCACTGGCTGCTCGACAACTATGCCGACCTGGAGCGCAAGGAGGTGTGGCAGAGCCTGGTCTTCGCCGTCGGCCTCTTAGTGGTCTATGAGATCTATACCACCAATGCGGGCGAGATGGCGAAGGAGTACCTGTCGCAGGTCATCACCCTGGTCATCGTCGCCTTCCTCCTCTGGCGCGTCGAGACGTTGCAGGAGCTGCCGAGCGAGGAGGACATGGATAATGGGTCGCTTCGCTCAAAATTATAAAAAATCGAATCAGAAAATAAGTAGATGAACATAAATAAGGTAAACACTATTATGAAAACAAGATTCAAGAAAGGTGCCAAAATCTTCGACATTGTGATTACCGCCGTGGCGGGCATGTTCTCGGTGGGCATGATGCTCTATGGCGTGTTTCACTTCGGACTGGCCGAGGCGTGGCCCGAACTGGTGCTTAACCTGTTCTACGTGGCCTGTTTAGCGATGATTTGGATGTACTTCTTCGACCGGCTCGACACCCTCAGCTTCAACTACTGGTGCTCCGTCTCGGTGGGCATGACGGTGCTGCTGCGCGACATTCTCTTCGCGCCGCCGCTGGTCTACTACGGACTCCACTTAGCGTGTCTCACGCTGTCGGTGCTGCTGCTCTGCACGCTCACCTATTTCTATGCCCGCAAGAACTGGAAGAGCTACACCAAGCGCAACCTGTGGGCCATCTGCATCATCGACATGCTCATAGCCGCACTCTACAACCTCGACATCTACTTGGAGCCCACCAGCGAGTACACCAACTACATGCTCACCGAAATCTGGATTCGTCCCACCATCACCTACGGCCTCGTGGCCTGCTTCGTGACGGAAGCGGAGAAAGATTAACAAGTTTGTACATTCATAATCGGAGAAAGAATAACAAGTAATATGAATATGCGTTTCGTTGTTTTTTTGTCATTAGCCTTTCTATGCTCCCTGCACGCTTCTGCTCAGGAGAAAAGCTCTTTTTGGAGTCATGGATTAGGCAGGTTCCTGAAATCTGCAGACGAGATGGTTGACCGTTGGCAGGAAGCGGGTGTCGACACTAATTATATCCGCAAGCCAAAGATGAGCCGTATGGTCTATCTTGGCTATTATGGTTATTTCCAGCAGCATGATATGACTTTCCCCGTGTCTGTCGATAATGCGGATATCCCTTTAGACAGGCGGTATATGCCATCTAACATGTCTGAGAAGAAATACATGATGGCCGATATGCACACCTATCAGTCTGAGATGGAGCTGGGCATCGACTGGCGCGGTATATCGGTGGAACTCCCCATTCCTATCCGTAACCGCTATAGCATGTCTTTTGGATTTGCGAAGAACGGCTCCGTGTGGGGCGCACGTATTCGCTACAAGTCGCTCAAGAATATGGAGGGCGTTCTGGATGACTCGTTCAATCAGGCCATGTTTCAATGGAAGCGCAACGTGGAGAACCAGACGAACGACCCGGCTGTAACGCCGGAAAGCACAATCCCCGCAGGCAAGATCGACCTTAAAATTTTCTATGTAGAAGGCTATTATGTGTTTAACAACAAGAAGTTCAGCCTTGCGGCAGGTGCTTACGGGGATATGGTGCAGAAGCGAAGCGCCGGCAGTCTGTTTGTTATGGGTAACTATTACCAGAGTCGGTTCGGTGCCAATAACCTTTTCAACCATGAGCGTGACATGTTCCGTAACTGGAAGCTTTCTTTCGGACCCGGATATGGATACAACTGGGCTATCAATGGGGGAAAGGTGTGTATACACATGTCGCTGATTCCCATGATTTCCATCTGGAATCACATGGTACACACGAGCCAGGACTACAGCTCCCCATACGCATACGCCGCCACATCGACAGACCCTGTCGTCAGTGCCCGGCAAATAGAGGCAGAGCGCCAGCGTTGGAGCAATTATGATACTCACTATTATGACGCGGTGGATAACGGACGGAGTCGCTTCGTGTTCAACTATTTCGGACGTATCGCAGTAAGTTATAGCTTTGACCGCTATCTGCTCAATTTCCTTTCCAATTACCGCCAGTATCTATACAGGAACAATGCCGACACAAAGATAAACAACAGGGAGGCAGATGTGCAAGTTAACTTCGGTATGCGATTCTAATTACCGAACGAGGTATAAAAGGAATTATTCCAAATATTAACAAAATAATTAACAATTAAAAACAATGAACAGAAAACTAATGTATGCCATCATGGCCATAGCGGCCATGACAGCACTGAACAGTTGCGAGGATGAGGACTTGGAGAAAGTCTATGACGAAAAGACCTCCCTCGATTCACCGTTCCTCTTCTCTGAGGGCTATCAGGACACCATTGCCATTGCCTACGACCTGACAACCCCCATTACCGACTGGCTGGGCATGGTGAAGGACGAGACAAAGGTGTGCAAGCTGACTATCCCTGGCACCCACGACACCATGACCGGCATGGGGTTCTACCAGCCCTTGCTGAAGTATGTGTTCAACTTGACGGCCATCAGCCAGGTGTCGACGCTCGAGGAGCAGATGGCCTGTGGCCTGCGGTTCTTCGACATTCGTCCCGTGGTGAGCATCGACACGCTGGCCACCGACCCGAAAGAGAAGCAGATTATGCGCTTAGCCCACGGCATGAGCGAGATCGACGTGACCTTCGAGGAGGCCATCGACCAGCTGCAAAGCTATCTGAAAGCCCATCCCACCGAGTTCTTCATTGCCAAGCTGCAGGCCGACAACGGTATGGAGAACCAGAACAAATGGACGGTGTTGCTCAGCAAGGTAATGAGCAAGCAGAAGTACCAGGGACTGTTTGTCGAGAACTGGCGTCCGGACATCACCGTGGGCGAGATGCGCGGCAAGATACTGTGGCTGAGCCGCTTCGACCTACGCCCGTTCAACGATGCCTTCCACTACCCGATAGTGTACTGCGACTGGCCCGACGAGGACCCCGACATCGACGAGGAGCTAAACCCGCAAGCCCAGCGCAGTTGCGCCATGTATAACATGAACGACACCACGGTGAAGGCTACGCTCTACAAGCAGGACTACTACAAGACCACCACCGAACTGCGCATGAAGAACAAGCAGAAGACCGTCATCGACATGATGCACAGTGCACGTGAGGCTACCGCAACAGACGATAACATCTGGATAGTGAACCACTGCTCGGCCTATACCGAGGTGTCGCCACGCGGCTACATCACCAATGCCGCCAACCTGCACCCGCTGGTCATCGCCGACCTGCAGACGTACGAGGGCACCGTGGGCATCATACCGATGGACATGGCCTGCCACGACTACGTTCACTGCATCATCAACGGCGGTACGCCCTACACCAGCGACTACCTCTACGGCTTCCACCCGCTGAGCCAGTCGCTCACCCACCTGCTTATCAAGTCGAACAAGCCATACTTTAAATAGAATAGTAACCGAAGCTTCCCCATCCTTTAAGAAACGATTGCTCATGAATATTTATTCATTTCGCAAGTCTTGTAACCGTCTGACTTTCAGTGTGTTGCAATTCGCTGCAAATTACGTCGCAATTCAGCCTGAATTATCCTACAATTCAGGCTTAATGGCATCGGAATTCAGCATGAATTTCAAACACGTTTCCGCGAAGCCTCAAAATGCAAGAATATGCAGACAAAAGGGGTTGGGAGTAAGTTGTTGAACACAATTATTCATTTGTATAAACTAAATTTGAACCATTACTTATAATAGTTATGAAGCATAATAATCACAGTCTCATCATTCTCTTCGCAATGATGTTTGCGCAGGCAGGAACCCAGGCTCAGAATGCCGGCGACAAGTTACATGCCGAGGACGGTTTGTTCAACCACCTCTCTGTAGGTCTGACCACAGGACTTTCAGGTGCCGGTATCGATGCCGCCATGCCTGTTGGCAAGTTAGTGACGGTAAGGGCAGGCTTTGCCGGATGGAATATCGGCGACATCAAGTTCAAGGCCATCAACACCGCCACCGAAGTCACCGAGATGCAGATGGTGGAAGAGGATGCCGTCAGACGTGCACAAATGGAAGACAAGGTGGAACTGGCCGTCAAGCCCAACTTCTGGAATTTCTACCTCCTGGGCGAGGTACATCCCTTCAACAACCAGCCTTTCTACTTCTCCGCAGGTCTGTTCGTCGGCAGCCAGAATTTCATCCACTTCCGCAACACCAACGACGGTGCCTTGGGCTTCCTCTACGACGCCAATCAGAAGGTGGAAGACTACAACCGCATCTACCGCACCAACTATCCGCCCATCGGACTGAAGTTCGGCGACTACGTGTTCACGGCCGACGAGAATGGTAACATCGACGTGCGCATGAAGACCAATGCCGTGAAGCCTTATCTCGGCATCGGCTTTGGCCAGCACTTCGCCAAGACCCATCGTGTCAGTCTGGCCGTCGATGCAGGACTCTTGTTCTGGGGAACACCGAAATTTGTGCTGAACAACGGTACGGAAATCGATTCGTCGGGCAGAAATTCCGGCATCACCAGTGTGCTGTCATGGTTGAAAGCCTGGCCCAACGTGCAGGTGCGAGTAGCCTACAAAATCTTTTAGCAACTTTACTTTTGACCATCAAAACAATATTTTTTATGATTATCTGCAATCGTACCACCAATGGCCTGAAAGGCCAATACCTCATAGCCCAGGGCAACGCCCTGGATACAGGGATATGGGTAATTTCGCCCCGTAAGGGCAAAAGCAAAGATGCAATGATACGGCTTTTGCCCTTACAGGGCGTACATCGCGCCGTCCTTCAACCCAGGGCGTTGCCC
>CAJONO010000209.1 GCA_905235905.1 uncultured Prevotella sp. | reverse complement strand
GTGATTTGACAAACTTTAGACATTGCTATCTACTTTCTTTTTTAAGTCTTTTAATACTTACTTACTCCAAACAGGGTGCAAAGGTACAAAAATAATTCAGAATTCAGAATTCAGAATTCAGAATTGTTTTGTATCTTAATTTTTTTTAACTCTCCGTCTCGGTTTCTTGCCCTTCTTCGGCCTTCAGGTAGTCGCGAAACATCTGTATAGCCTTATTAGTGGCAATAGCCAGATTAATGTCGCGGCCATGGTCTTCCTCCACCTTGCAGGTCACCACTTTTCCCGGAGCGCCGCATGCCAGCCAGATAGTGCCCACAGGTATCTCTCTTGAACCTCCGCCAGGGCCGGCCAAGCCTGTGGCGGCAATGGCATAGTCGGTGTTCAGGGTCTTGCAGGCACCTTCTACCATAGCCACGGCCACCTCTTCGCAAACAGCGGTTTTCTCTTCAAGGAGCCGATGGCTCACGCCCAGCAGGTTCTCCTTCACTTCATTGACGTAACAGATGATGCCGCCTTTGAAATACTTCGACGCACCAGGCACAGCGATGATGGCCTCGGCAATGCGGCCACCCGTGCAACTCTCGGCCGTAGACACCGACCGTTCTTTTTCCCAGAGCAGTTCGCTTATCTCCCTGCTGATTACTTTTGCTTCAAAATCCATCTTTATATTTGACTATTTTACTATTTCACTATTTTACTATTTCACTTTGTCCAACTCTTAACTCTCTCACCCCACCCTCCCTGCCCCTTCCGAGGGGAGGGGAGTCTAAATAGTTCTGCAACCTCATGTTCAAATAGCAAGAGTGACCAAACTCCCCTCCCCTCGGGAGGGGCAGGGGGTGGGTTTTTCACCCTCAATTAAACGTGACTTTCGAGAAGGCAGGAGCGTCTATCGGACAGAACTCCTTGTCCAGATACTTATAGTAGCCCACGATGCCTATCATGGCGGCATTGTCGGTGGTGTATGAGAACTGGGGAATGTAGATAGTCCAGCCGTAGCGACGGGCATGGTCGTGAAAAGCATTGCGCAGCCCGTTGTTGGCACTCACGCCACCAGCCACCGCCACGTGCTTGACGCCCGTCTGCTTCACTGCCTGCCGCAGTTTCTTCATCAGTATGTCTACGATAGTCCATTCCAGCGAGGCGGCCAGGTCTTCCTTGTGGTGCTCCACGAAGTCAGGGTCGTCCTCCACCCACTTACGCAAACTGTAAAGGAAAGAGGTCTTCAGTCCCGAGAAGCTATAGTCCAGTCCTGGAATGTGGGGCTCGGCAAACTGAAAGGCTTTCGGATTGCCCTGACGAGCCAGACGGTCGATAACGGGGCCGCCAGGATAGCCCAGCCCCATCACCTTCGAGCACTTGTCGATAGCCTCGCCGGCAGCATCGTCGATGGTCTGTCCCAGCACTTCTATATTATTGTACGCGTGAACCAGAACTATCTGTGAGTTGCCACCACTGACCAGAAGGCAGAGGAAGGGGAAAGGAGGATGCTGCTCTAAACTCTCAACGCTCAACTCTTTTATAAAGTGTGCCATCACATGACCCTGCAAATGGTTCACGTCGATGAGGGGGATGCCTAATGAACGGGCGAAGCCCTTGGCAAAGTTCACACCCACGAGCAGCGACCCCATCAGGCCCGGCCCACGGGTAAAAGCCACAGCCGACAGCTGTTCCTTTGCAATGCCTGCCCGCTTGATAGCCTCGCTCACCACCGGCACCACATTCTGCTGGTGGGCACGGCTGGCAAGCTCAGGCACTACGCCGCCGTAGGCTTCATGCACAGCCTGCGAGGCAGTGACGTTCGAGAGCAACACGCCGTCCTTCAGCACTGCCGCCGACGTGTCGTCGCAACTCGACTCTATGCCTAATATATATACATTCTTCTGTTCTGTATCCATTTCACTCAGACATTCGCTTTGAGCCTGCAAAGTTACACAAAAAAAACAAAACGGCCAAACCTTCTGACTTTTTTCCGCGAAATCACCTCCACACAGGCTTCGCTTCGCGCACAGTGTGCCAATTTGTCCCCTACCCTATGCCATTTTGTCTGCACCCCACCCATTGGCACGAATATTGTCTATCTGTATGTGAGCGACGACGAAAAGGAGAAGCTCAAAGGAAACAAATAAGTTAAACCCATAAAATAATTAGGAGGACAAAACTATGACACCAATGATGAGACGTAACGCAGCCTGGCTGCCCGAGGTTTTCAACGATTTCTTCAACACCGACTTCATGCCGAAGGCCAACGCCACGGCACCGGCCATCAACGTGAAGGAGAGCGACAAGGGCTACACCGTAGAGCTGGCCGCTCCGGGCATGACCAAGGAAGACTTCAATGTCCACATCAATGACGAGGGCAACCTCATTGTCAAGATGGAGAGCAAGCAGGAGAAGAAGGAGGAGGACAAGTCTACTCGCTATCTGCGCCGCGAGTTCTCTTACACCAAGTACGAGCAGACGCTGATTCTGCCCGACGACGTGGAGAAGGAACACATCTCGGCCAAGGTCGAGAACGGGGTGCTCACCGTAGAGCTGCCCAAGATTGTTGAGCAGAAGGTGAAGGTGAGCCGACAGATTGAGGTGGGATAACCACTGCTCCACTTCGATGAAAGCTACGGGAGGGTGACTTCAAGAGCACCCTCCTTTTTTATGCCCGATTATTTTGTGCACACGCGTTCAGTTGTTTGTGTATACGCGAAAGGTTATTCGGGCATACGCGAAAGGTTGTTTGGGCATACGCGAAAGGTCGTTTGGGCATACGCAAACGACGACAACTATGCCTTTCTCTCCCTGAAAACAGGCTTGTCTGTCCCTGAAAACAGGCTTGTCTGTCCCTGAGGACAGGCTTGTTTATCCAGAACAGCAGGCACGATAGCCTTTTCAAGCATGCCAACGGATGCGGCAAGATGCGCACATCCCCACTGGCACAACCATTTGCTGTTCTTGCAACAAATGTTAAAGTCGGGCTTTTTCTTGCAGTCTTTTGGCATTTTGTGTATCTTTGCAAATAGACAGTAGAACAAAAAAAAAGAAACAACTATGAAGAAGAACGCATTGCTTATTTTCGGCACATGGTTGCTGTTTGCCTCGACGGCCCTTGCCGCAGGCAACGGTCTTCGCCCCATGCTTGTGCAGGGCAAGACATGGTGGTACACGTATCATCATTTCGAGGACTCGGAATCCGCGAAGGGCCAGCCCGCTTCGCCCATTGAGACCGCATCATGGGAAGTGAGCTACACGCTGCGGGGCGACACAGCCATCGACGGTCGGCAGTACATGAAGATGTATCGCCGTGACTATCGTCATGGCTCAAATCGCTACTACGGTGCCCTCCGTGAAGACGAACAGGGCCGTGTGTGGCAGTATAACGCTGACGACGAGAAGGAGTTCATGCTCTGCGACGTCACTTGCTCTTACTATCCCGGACCAGAGAACATGGCCATACCCGACGTCGTCAACATTGGCGGACAACTGCTGCACCGCTGGCGCTGGAACGGCTTCACGGGCATAGAGGGGGTGGGCTTCGCCGAGAAGGGCCTTATCCGCTATCTGTATGACGACGTGAACTGCATTTGCGACTACGAGTCGTTCGCATTCGTGATGGGCAACGACCTCTATTTCTCGGCCAGCGACTTCACGGCTCCCAAGTATATCGAGCTGACCGACGGCGAACGGCAGTTAGTGGCACAGAACAACGACTTCGCATTCAGCCTCTTCCGCAAGACACGCGGCGGCAAGAGCATCATCATGTCGCCGCTGAGCGTCACCTACGCCTTGGGCATGCTGAACAACGGAGCAAAGGGGCAGACGCAGCAGGAGATATGCAGCGTACTGGGCTTTAACGACACCCAAGCCCAGAACGAGTTCTGCCTGAAGATGATGAACGAGCTGGCTGCGGCTGGCTATGTGGACACCACGACCAAGGCACACATCTCGAACACCATCTTCGTCAACAAGGGGATGGGCTGGCAGCTGCAGCCCGACTTCACTCACTTGGCCAGCAACTATTATCATGCCTACCCCCAGTCGCGCAACTTCGGTGACGGCCAGACACGCAACGTCATCAACCAGTGGGGCAGCGACCATACCGAGGGCATGATCAAGGAGGTGCTCAGGGAAGAGGAGTTCAACCCCACAGCCGTGAGCTATCTGCTCAATGCCATCTACTTCAAGGGACTATGGAGCGACCCGTTCGAGACTGAGGAAACACGAGACGAGGTCTTCGACAACAGCGAACTGGTGCCCATGATGCACAAGAACGCGGAAATGAGATATGCCGAGAACGACCTTTGTCAGGCGGTGTGCCTGCCCTACGGCAACGGCACCTACCAGCTGCACGTGCTGCTGCCTCGCGAGGACAAGACACTGAGCGAGGTGGCCGAGAGCCTGGACGGGAAGAACTGGCAGCTGCAAGGCCACAACTGCGAGGTAGACCTGAAGCTGCCTCGATTCGAGACCAACAGCGACATCAACCTGAAAACGGTAATGGCCGAGTTGGGCATGCCCACGGCTTTCGACCCCGTCAAAGCCGATTTCACGAACCTCTGTGTCGACAACCAGGGCGAGAACCTGTACATTGGCCTGATGAAGCAGGTGGCCAAGATCAAACTCGACGAGAAGGGCACCGAGGCCGCTGCCATCACCGTGATAGGCATGGAGGCAACAGCCATGCCCGACGTGGCAACGTTCCACGCCAACCGTCCTTTCCTCTATGTCATCAGCGAACAGTCGACGGGCATCATTCTTTTCATAGGCCAGTACATGGGCAACAAGATGACAGCAGCCATCAGGGATGTGGATGCCCACGACAGCAAATCGGAAATCACGAATGCAGATGCCGTCTACGACCTGCAAGGCCGGCGCATTGAGCCCTCACCCCTCAACTCTCAACTCTCAACGTTAAGAAGGGGCATCTACGTCAGGGACGGGAAGAAGCTGGTGCGATGACCCGGTAGTTGCCGCTCAGATGCATGAAGGCAAAGAGACGGAGCAGACCATCGTAATAGGCATCGAAGTAGCCGTCGTCGAACGGCTCATGACGAGCATTCCACAGGGCCGCGACAAACTCGCGGCTCTTTTCATGACTGCACATCACCGAAGCAGCCGCCGTGGTGGCCACGAGGCCTATGCTGTGACGCAGCTTGCGGAAGCCGCCAGCCTGCAGAATCTCGTCGCCCTCGGGCAAGGTGCCGTCCGTGCGATACTGGTCGAGGAACGTGTCGACGCCCTGCGAGTAGAAGAAGTCCTGAATCTTTTCGCCATACTGTCGCTGCCACTCGCCGTCGGCACAGCTCCACTCATAGTCGAGGGCCATGTTCATGGGCACTCGCCACGAGTCGTAGCGGAAGTTGTTGGCACCATTACGCCGACGCGACGGCTGGGGCATGCCGGGACGACCGGGGAAACGGGGCATCTGCAAGAGGCTGCCGTCGTACTGGCACATGTCGGCATTCAGCCCCGTCGTGTCGTTGATGGCTTTGTGCAGGAACTCGCGGCTCTTGCGGGCACACTCATTCCAATAGTCGCTGCGACCGTCGTCGGCCCACCGTGCCCACACCTCATAGAAAGCAGGAATGTGGTAACTGGGGTCGGTGAACCGCTGGCCGAAGCCGTCGGGGGTGAAGGTGATAAGCTGGGTTTCAGGGTCGATGAGGTACATCTTCTGCGGCCCCGCAGACTGCTGACCGCCGAAAGTGCCGAAGCCACCAGGACGGGCTTCGGGCGTGTATTCGCGGGGCTGTATGCAGTCGAGAATGTGCTGTGCCTCCTTCTTGTAGTCGATGCCGGTGTCGTTGCCCCATCGGTTGGAGGCAAAGATAAGAGCGGTGACGAAGTAGAGCTCGCCATCGCTGGCGGCTCCCTCGGCGTTGTGGGTGCCGTCGGTCTTGCAGCTCCAGGCGAAGTAGCCCTTGCGAGGCCCGTCCTGGTGCTGCATGTAGTTCTTGCTCCATCGCCACAGACGGTCGAAGATGTCCTTCTCACCCATCTGCACGGCAATCATCATGCCATACGACATGCCCTCGGTGCGGGCATCGTGGTTCTTGATGTCAGAGACATAACCCATCGAGTCGCCCACCTCGAAGTAGACCTTGTTAGGCCCCCGGAACACGTCGCTGAACACTTCTTTCAGCTTCGCGTCGACGTCGGCAGGCTTGTAGCCCATTTCTACGAAAACGTTGCGGTACTGGCCGGTCTCAAAGCCGCCCTTAGTCCAGGGGGTGAGCGCCATCACATCGACTGTTAGCATCAGCATTGATGCAAGAAAGAGCATCTTCCTCATTCCTTGTTTGATTATGAACATTCCCATCTTTTTTAACGACATCGAATCTCACGGATTCCTTTTTCTCGAACACGAATCTCTCGAATCTGACGAAGTCCATTTGTTTATTCGAACACGCATCTCTCGAATCTGACGAATTCCATTTGTTTATTCGGCACGAATCTCTCGAATCTGACGAATCTCTATTATTGTCACACGCAACAACTCTTGTTGTTTTGAGAGGAACATAAATCTACACAAATCTTACACAAAATCTCTATCCATTTATGTTCGATTTACGAAAATTTATGTTCTCTTCTTATCACGCGCAGCCATTTATGTTTGATTTACGGATATTTACGTTCAAAAGTTTAATTCGTGGGATTCGTGTGATTCGTGTTCGTCAAAAATGATGTCGTTCTTTCTCGAACACGAATCTCTCGAATCTCACGAATTCCATTTGTTCATTCGAACACGAATCTCTCGAATCTGAGTTTTGTTAGTCAAAGAAGCCGGGCTGCTTATAGGTGATGCCCAGCTCGCGGTCGACGGTGGCAAGGATGCCCTGCACCTGTCCGAGGGCAAACATGCGGCCAAGAAGGGTATAGCCAGAGTTGTGGCCGTGGCTCGACTCGTCCATGATGCCGCCAGGCTGGTCGGTGAAGGTCATGCCGTGGTCTACGCGCATGGGCAACGGTGAGAGTCGAGAGTTGAGACTTGAGAGCTGAGAGTTGGATGCGCGGCGTTGTTCCTCCTGCTCGAAGATGCGGCAC
Organism: uncultured Prevotella sp.; assembly: GCA_905235905.1. Lineage (GTDB taxonomy): Bacteria > Bacteroidota > Bacteroidia > Bacteroidales > Bacteroidaceae > Prevotella. The sequence goes on along the minus strand of CAJONO010000209.1, from coordinate 1,210 downwards.
AGTTCGACGAGGTCGGCCCTGCCGCCTAAGTGCGAGGCTTCGGTGAAGTCGCCATTGGGGAAGATGTGGCAGGAGCGCAGGTGAACGAAGTGAGTGCGCGAAGCAAACTTCTTAGCCATCTCCAACACATTATTATAGGCACCGGCGCTCAGGCTTCCGGCACAGAACGTCAGGCCGTTGTGCTTGTTGGGCACGGCATTGAGGAACCACTCAATGTCCTCCTCAGTGCGAACGATGCGCGGCAGACCGAGAATCTCGATGGGCGGGTCGTCAGGATGCACACACATGTTCATGTCGCACTCCTCGCAAACGGGCATGATGGCCTCAAGGAAATACTTCATGTTCTGGCGCAGCCGGGCCTTGTCTATGCCCTTGTACAGCTCAAGGAAGTCGCGGAACTTCTGGATGGGTGCTTCGTCGTTCTCACTGAAGTTGCCGCTGACGAAGCCCTGCGTCTTGATGATGATGTTCTCCACGAGCTTGTGCTCTTTCTCAGGAGTCATCGTCTTGGCCAGCTCGTCGCATTCTGCCAACACGTCGCGCCCCTGGCCTACGCCTGCCGGGAACAGGAACTTGCTCCACTCCTCGCGGGCACCCTCGCGCTTCAGGATATAGATGTCGAAGTAGGCAAACTCGGCATAGTTGAAGTAGAGGTTCGTCGAGCCGTTGGGATTCGTGTGCAGCAGGTCGGTGCGGGCCCAGTCGAGCACGGGCATGAAGTTGTAGCAGATGCAGTGGATGCCCTCGGCCGAGAGATTGCGCAGCGACTCCTTGTAGACCTCGATCTGATGGTCGCGGTCGGGACCGCCATACTTGATGGTCTCGACCACCGGCAGGCTCTCTACCACGCTCCAGCGCATGCCGTAGCTCTCGATATACTCACGCAGTTCGCGAATCTTCTCACGTGTCCACACTTCGCCTAAGGGCACGTCATGCAGGGCGGTGACGATACCCTCGACTCCGATTTGTCTCAGTTGTGCAAGCGTAATCTTGTCTTTCTTGCCAAACCAACGCCATGTTCTTTCCATTTGCTTGTCTTAAAATATTAATATAGTTAAACTGTCTGAAATTCTTTTCCAATCACGAATCACACGATGCCTTTCTTCGACCACGAATCACACGCCTATTCTTGTCATGCACAACAACTCTTGTTGTTTTGAGAGGAACATAAATCAACACAAATCTTACACAAAATCTCTATCCATTTATG
>CAJONO010000208.1 GCA_905235905.1 uncultured Prevotella sp. | reverse complement strand
AAGAATGGAAACTCGAAATTCAACGCTATACTTGCTGTCGTACAACAGTAAGGTAATTGCTCATGCCGTGGGGTGCTGAGTAGTTACAGGCTGTTGGCTGCTGTGTGGATGGTTGTGGTGGCGGTGGGCAGGCTGCTCTCGACGCTGACTTGTATTTTTCCTTTCTGCTGTTTGCTGCGCACCACGAGCAGGGCGCGCCCCTTCCATGTGGTGGCTCGCGGCGTGGTGGTGGGCTCGCGGTCTTTCAGGTCGGCTGTGGCGAAGGCCATGAGCTGTCCCCGCCCTTTGACAATGGCCTCGCAGGGGATGGCGGCGTCGGGGCAGACGTGACCGTCCTTGTCGGTCACTTCTACGGTGATGAATGCCAGGTCCTGCCCGTCGGCCAGGATCGTTGTGCGGTCGGGCGTGAGGCGCAGGCATGCCGGCTTGCCGGCGGTGGTGAGCGTGGCTTGGAGCGGGGCGGCGTTTCCTGTTGCCTCGGCTCGTAGTGTTCCTGCCTGGTAGGGTATTCGGAACACGGCCTTGTACTCGGTCTGCTGGCCGACGGTCTTTGTGCCTATGGCCTGGCCGTTCAGGTAGAGTGTTACCTCGGGTGCCTTTGTATATACCTCTACGTCGATGGGCTTGCCCTCCCATCCTGGCCAGTTCCATGACTGCCATGTGGGCCATGTGCTCCAGGCGGTGAGGTGTATTGTGCCGTGATAGCCGTCGGGTTCTCTGACGGCAAGGTATATGCCCTCCTCGTTCTGTGGTGACGGGGTGTCGGGATGGCTATTCCACAGCATGTCGCGGTAGTGGCTGATGGGCTTTCGCCAGCCGGTGATGTCGACGTCGCCGCAATAGGCACCGTGCCAGTCGGGCTGTCCGCCGCCGACGTAGTGCTCTCCGGGCTTCTCGCCTTCGTAGTAGTAGCGTCCGATGCCCGATTCTCCGAGATAGTCGAGTCCCGTCCACACGATGTCGCCCACGATGTAGGGGTACTGCTGTACCAGCGCCCAGTTCTTGAAGGCATCGCGAGGATAGCTCTCTGTCTGCCACATTACTCGCCGGGGGTCGCGGTTGTGGTCGCCTTCATGCTTGTGGATCATGTAGTTGTAGCCCACTATGTCGAGCACCTCGGCATGGGGGTCGTAGATTTCCCAGTCGTTGTCCCATGCGCAGAGGGCCTCGGTCACGGGTCGCGTGTCGTCGGCTTCTGTTACGGCTTTCTTCAGTTTCCGTGCGGTGGTGACGACGCGTATGTCCTTGCGCTCTATGACTTCGTTGCCGATGCTCCAGCAGACGATGCTGGGATGGTTTCGGTCGCGCAGGACCATTGCGTGGATGTCTTGCCTGTAGCAGGAGTCGATGAGGGTGGAGTAGTCGTAGGGGTTCTTCGCTGTGCGCCACCCGTCGAAGGCTTCGCCGATGACGAGCATGCCTATGGAGTCGCAGGCATCGAGGAAGGCGCGTGTTGTGGGGTTGTGGCTGGTGCGTACGAGGTTGAAGCCTGCCTCCTTCATGAGCCGCACCTTGCGTATCTCGGCGGCGTCGAATGCCATTGCGCCGAGGATGCCGTCGTCGTGGTGGACGCAGGCGCCGTTGATGGCGAGGGGCTTGCCGTTGAGCACGAAGCCTCGCTTGGCATCGAACGTGAAGGTGCGGATGCCAAAGCTGACTTGCTGTTCGTCGATTATCTTTCCTTTCTCTTTCAGTCTGACGATGGCCTTGTAGAGATTGGGGTTGCGGGGCGACCACAGTCGGGGCTTGTCGATGGTGAACTGCATCGTGCTGACGGCTTTCGCACCGGCTTCTACCCGGCTGTAGTTCTCGGTGAAGACCTGCTTCGTTTTCGCGCTCTGGGGTGTCGGCGTGAAGGTGCCCCCTTCGAAGGCTATTTCTATATCGTCGATTTGGCGGGGCTGCTTGCTGTCGTTGTCGATCGTCACGCTGAGCGTGAGGCATGCCCGGCTGTCGCTCACTTCGGGCGTCGAAATGCGAGTGTCGTCCCTGTTGATATGCAGTGCCGGCATGGTTTCTATCCACACATGGCGGTAGATGCCAGAGCCTGAGTACCAGCGGCAGTTGGGCTGCTGGCTGTTGTCTACGCTGACCAGCACCTCGTTCTGCTGCTTGCTATTATATAAATAAGGTGTCACGTCGACCGTGAACGGTGTGTAGCCGTAGGCATGCTGCCCTGCCTTCTGCCCATTGATGAAGACTTCGGCTTTCTGGTAGACGCCCTCGAAGTGGAGCTTCACTATTTCTGCTTGGGGTGTGCGGAACGTTTTCCGGTACTCGCCCTTGCCGCCGGCATACCAGCCACCCCCTTCTTTCGTGGCTCCGGTGACAGGGTCGGGGGCGGTATAGATGTCCCAGTCGTGGGGCAGGTCGACGATGATGCTATGGGTGGCTCCGTCTTTCCCTGTTTGCGTAAACTGCCAGCCACTGTCGAAGAGCTGCCGTGTCTGTGCCGTGGCACCGAGCCAGCCGCACAGCACCGTGGCAATGATGGTGAGTAGCTTCATTATCGTCGGTTCTTAGAATTTGAAGTCCATGCCTATGCCAATCACGTTGTTTGTTCGGGAGTATGTTTCCTTGGCGGCATAGCCAGTGGCATAGTAGCCCCCTGTGCCTGGTGTGCCTGCCTTGAAGTTCTTCTCGTAGTTGCCGTAGATGGTGATGAAATAGCCGGCGTTCAGCCGGATTTTCTCGCTGATGTTCCATGCTCCGCCTAAGCCTACCGACCAGCTGTCGCAGGCAAACGAGGTGTTCTGCTGGTAGTTGTCGGCCAGCCCGTAGTCGGTGCGCTGCCCACCGCAGCTCACGGTAAACTTGTCGTTGATGTCGTACTCCAAGCCCAGCAGGAACTCGTTGGTACCGCCTGTCAGTTCGTCCTGACGGTCGCCGGCCATCTTTGCGTTCTTGTCGTCGAAGAAGTGGTATTCGGCCGTGGCGCGCAGCCTGTCAGTAATCTCGTAGCCTACGGCCACCGAGAGCAGGGCCGGCATGTCGTAGCGGGTCTTCTCGTCGGGCATGTAGGCGGCGAGCTTGCCGGCCATGTCGGCTCCAAGCTGGGGTGTCAGTGCGCTGACCGTGGCAGCCGTTCCGCTCTTCTCGGCCAGGGCTTTCACGTCGGTCCCGTTGATGTCGAGCAGCTTGGTGTCGTTGGTGGTGTTGTGCTTGGCGCGAAACTCGTAGCGGGCAGCTACGGTGAGAGGGCCTTGGTGGAAGTCGAGGCCGATGATGGGTGCAAATCCCCATCCCGTCTGTCGGCAGTCCATTTGCAGGTTCATCAGCTCGGCCTTGCCCAGTGCGGCTGCTATCTGCTCATTGCCTGTGGCTATGACGTGTCCTTTGTTGAAACCGTCATAGTAGGTGGCGCGAAGACCCACCGAGGCTGAGAGACTCTCCATGATTCTGTAGGCGAAGTTCACTTGTGCCCCATAGATATACTGCTTGCCCTCCATCTTCGAGTCGAGCGAGTAGGTCTTTTCTGGCAGGAGCATCTGGTTTGTGGCGTAGAGCTTCGTCATGATGGGAACGTTGAGCATGGGGATGCCCTCGTCGTACTTCACGAAGCCTCCGCTGCCCACGATGCCTATCATGGCCGATGCGGCCCAACGGCCTTCCTTGTAGGAAGCAAAAAGGGCAGGTACGATAGGTGCCGTGGCAATGCCTTCGTATTTTTTCGAGAAATCGCCGGTAAAATAGTTGGGAATCGTGGCCTCTATGTCGCGGTGCTGCCAGGGCTTCTGGAAGTCGAGCGACAGCTGCCATCCCTCGTGCCCCCAGACAAGGCCTGCGGGATTGCTGTAGGCCGCGTCGATTTCCATCGATGCCCCACGAGCCATCATTCGGTCGAAAGCAATGTGATAGTTAGTGTTGGTCATCAGGCCACCGGCCGTGGCCGTAACTGTAAAGCCCATGATAACGAGCGCCAGCGATAAAAGATTTTTTTTCATTTGGTTCGATTATTTGTTTGATTCGTCGGCAAAATTAATAAAAAAATCCGAAAAACGTGCCCGTTGTCGCATATTTTTTTTAATTTTGCACCCATATTCAAACTAATTTAGGAAAAAAGAGAGATGATAACGTTTTCAGTAAGTCTGCTGGCGCTTCTTGTGGGCTATCTGCTCTATGGCCGCTTCATTGAGCGGGTCTTCGGACCCGACGAGCGTGTGACGCCAGCCGTTCGCAAGGCCGACGGGATAGATTACATCGTGCTCCCGTCGTGGAAGATCTTCATGATCCAGTTTCTCAACATTGCCGGCACAGGCCCCATCTTCGGAGCCATCATGGGTGCCAAGTTCGGCCCTGCCGCCTATCTGTGGATAGTCTTTGGCTGCATCTTCGCCGGTGCCACCCACGACTATCTCAGCGGTATGCTCTCCATGCGCAACGACGGTGCCGGCCTGCCCGAGCTTATAGGCAAGTATCTGGGCAAGGCCACCAAGAGCCTCATGCTCGTGTTCACCGTGCTGCTGCTCATCATGGTGGGCACCGTGTTCGTCTATTCGCCTGCCGAGATTCTGCACAACATCTACGGCTCCACGATGATGTGGATCATCATCATCTTCTGCTACTATATCATTGCCACCATGCTGCCCATCGACAAGATCATCGGCAAGGTCTATCCGCTCTTTGCCTTCTCCCTGCTCTTCATGGCTGCTGCCCTGATGGTGATGCTCTTCGTGAAGTGGCCGTCGCTGCCCGAGCTGTGGACGCACTTCGAGAACATGGGCTTCCAGGCCAGCGAGAAATGGACCGACCAGCTGTTCCCCTGCCTCTTCATCACCATCGCCTGCGGTGCTATCAGCGGCTTCCACGCCACGCAGAGCCCCCTCATGGCCCGCTGCCTGAAGAGCGAGAAGATGGGGCGCCCCATCTTCTACGGAGCCATGATCACCGAGGGTGTCGTTGCCTTGATCTGGGCCACGGTGTCCATGTATTTCTTCTATAATGACGGTACACCAGGATATGAGGCCATGCAGGTGGAGTCGGGATTCTCGACGTCGGCACCGGCTGTGGTCAATCTGATTTGCAACGACTGGCTCGGCGTGTTCGGCGGCATACTGGCCATGCTGGGCGTGGTGGCCGCCCCCATTACCAGTGGCGACACCGCCTTCCGCTCCGGTCGCCTCATCGTGGCCGACTGGCTCAAGATGGACCAGCGCCCCATACCCAAGCGCCTGCTCATCTGCGTCCCCATGTTCCTCTGCTCCATAGCCATGCTCGTATGGCAGATAGAGAATCCCGACGGCTTCAACACCATCTGGCAGTATTTCGGGTGGTCGAACCAGGCCCTCTCCGTGTTTACCCTCTGGACGCTCACCGTCTATCTGGTGCGTGAGAAGAAGCCCTTCCTCGTCGCCCTTATTCCTGCCCTCTTCATGACCACCGTCTGCACCACCTTCCTCTTCATCTCGAAGCAGGCGTTCCACCTGCCAGAGCCAGTGGCCTACGGCCTGGGCGCCCTATGCTTCCTCGTGGCCCTCGTCTGGTTTGTGCTGTGGTATCGCAGGGAAACGGCATGAGGCACCGCTGCCTGGCGCTTCTACTGCTGACGCTTTGCCTCGCCGCATCGCAGGGACTGAGGGCGCAGCCGCTTACACTCGTCGAGCTGAACTGTGAGAACCTCTTCGACTGCCGCCACGACTCCTTGAAGCAAGACACCGAGTTCCTGCCACAGGGCGCTCGCCACTGGACGCGCTCGAAGTACTGGCGCAAGCTCAACGCCGTGGGGCAGGCCATACTCGCCTGCTCCGACCGCCTGCCCAGCCTCGTGGCACTCTGTGAGGTAGAGAACGACACCGTGCTCCATGACCTCACCCGACGGTCGCTCCTGCGAAACGCCGGCTACGAATACCTCATGACCCAGTCGGCCGACGTGCGCGGCCTCGACGTGGCGCTGCTCTATCAGCCGGCCCACTTCCGTCCGCTGTGCTACGAGACAATCGCCGTTCCTCCGCTCAAGGGCATGCGACCCACTCGCGACATTCTCTACGTCATGGGCGAGACGCAGCGCGGCGACACGCTGCGACTCTTTATTCTCCACGCCCCAAGCCGCTACGGAGGGCGCCTGCAGTCGCAGCCTTTCCGACTCCGCGTGGCCGACGTTCTCGGTCGCAGCACAGACAGTATCCTACAAAAGCAAGTAATCATAGCGGGCGACTTTAACGACTATGCCGACGACAAGTCGCTGCAAAGGCTCGAACAGCGAGGGTTTGCAAACATCACCCTCGCTGCCAAAGGCTGCCACGGTGCCAAGGCAAACTACCGGCACGAGGGACTGTGGCGCAGTCTCGACCACATACTCGTGTCGCCCACTCTCCTTCCTGCCGTCGACACGGCCTACGTGTGCGACGAGCCTTTCCTGCTCGAGGACGAGCCGAAGTATGGCGGATGCCGACCGCGCCGCACCTTTCGCGGCTATCGCTATCAGCGCGGTGTCAGCGACCACCTGCCCCTCGTCGTGCGATTCCTGTGGAAGTGAGAGTGGCGCTTATGGTGCCAGAAGTCGAAGGTCACCTCTTCTTCGGTTCCCTGTTCAGCCTGTAGGCAATGTGTAGCAGACCATAGGAGGGAATGACGTTGAAGAACGTCTCGCTGCGGCCCTGGGCGTCGATGCTGCGGCGCACGTTAGAGAGGTTGCCCAGCAGGTCGAAGCCGTCGAAGAGAATGGTGAGGTTGCCATGCATAAGACGTTTGGCCAAGCGGGCGTTCCAGACCAGTTCGTTGGTGTTCATCGATGGCTCGCTGTAGCCCCGGCGCGAGTACATCGTCAGATCGGTGGAGAACTGGAAGTTCCACGGCAATTCTATCTGCATGCTTGCGCCGTACTGATAGGTGTAGGCGTTGATGTTCTCGAAGTTTTCTCGCTCACTGGCCGAATGCTGATAGTTCAGCTTGCCGTTCAGTTCAAACTCCGTCTTGTCTGTGGGGCGCCAACTGAGGGTCAGGCTCTCGGTGAGATAGTTGGACACGACCACAGAACGGGTGGCAACGGTGGTGCCGCTAAGGTCGACGCTTTGGTTGTGGTTATACCTGATGTCCTCCTTGACGCGCCAGCGGTCTTTCTTGTCAAGGGGAAAGTCAATGCCTGTCGAGGCGTTCATCGACCAGTTGCCATTCACATTCTCAGGGGTGACGGTGCGAATGCCTGTCGTGCGGTCGTAGACGAAACCTGAGGCTACGGCGTTCTCGGTGATGTTGGCACTCATTGAGACGTTGAACAAGGTCTTGCCGAACTTGTCATTATAGCTGCCGTACAGGTTGTAGTCGCGAGTGTTCTTCAGGCTGCGGTTGCCTAAGGTGACGTAGAGCGGATTACTGTCGTCGCGAATGTTCAGCAGACTGGTCATCGAGGGTGCCCTGTTGCTCATACCCATGTTGGCGTTGATGTAGCGGTTGCGCTTCCAGTTGTGGTGATAGAATATGATGCTGGGGTGCAGGAAGGTGGTGTGGCGGTGCATCAGGGTGTCTGTTTGCGTGCCCCGCTGATAGTCCATCGTCTCTGCCTGCATGGGCAGTTCGAGCCTGAGGATGAGCATGGTGTAGGCATCTTCCTTGCTCGTGGAATAGCGATAGCCTATGCTTGGCGTATGGGTGTGGGTAGTGGTGCGTTGCTCCGAGCTGTTGTTGGCATCGAGTGTGGTAAGCATCTCGTCTGTCGAGGGCAGTGCGCCAAGCCGTTCGTCGTTGTTCCAGTCGCTGAGCTTGTTGAGCAGGTAGAGTGGTGCGTTGCTGTAGCTATGGTCGTAGTTGTAGTTGTAGGCCAGTTCGAGGTTGTGGCGGTGCTTCTCATCGAGGGAAAACATCAGTTGCGGGTTGATGCTGAAGTAGGCCGAGTGCTGGGTGGTGGGCTTGTAGCGGTTGCGGTAGTCGTCTTGTTGCGACGATGTCGCAACATAGTCTACGAGATTGTGGTCGTAGTTGTCCTCGCTGCGGTCGGTCAGTTGGAAGTTGAAGGGCACGAAGAAGTCGATGAAGTCGTTGTGGGCAGGACTGGCAGATAGATAGCCGCTGTTGTAGGAGGCCAGCCAGTGGCCGATGCCCTTGGTGCGGCTCATGGTGCGGTTGACGGCATAGCGACGCAGTAGGTCGCCGGCGTTGGGGGCCTGCAGACTGTCAATCCACGCTTTGCCCAGCTGTGAGGCCACGTCGTCGCTCAGTGTGGCACTGGCCGACTCGGTGTGGTTGTTCCACTTCTGGTAGTTCAGTCGGGGCTGAATGTTGAACTGTAGGTATTTCAGCCAGTCGCCGATAGGCTCGTTGTGATACAGGTGGTAGCGGTGTTCCGAGTTGACTTCCCAGTCGTAGCTGCGCTTTTTCCAGAACGAGCGCCCGTAGGTGCTGCCGTCGTCGAGGAAGGTGGCACTGCTTGTGTTGTTGGCATCGTTCTTGTCGTAGTAGGTGGCATTGATGCTGCCCTCGTATCGGTAGTGGTCTTCGCGCTCCGTGCGATAGTTGGCACCAATCTTGGCTTGTGAGGTTAGTCCCTGCGACTGCTTCAGCGGACTCCATTCACCCTTTTCGCCCGGCACCCGATAGTCGTTCAGGTTGTTCACGTTGGCAAAGAAGGTCAGACGAGAGTTGTCGGTGAAGCGCAAACCGAACAGACGTCCCATGTACTTGCCTTCATGCTGCCCGTCGTCGTTCCGATAGAAGGTAGTGCCTCCGCCTGCCTCGGCATTGGCCAGCCACCCCGTGTTGTATTCGCGTTTCAGCTTCACGTCCATCACCAGTTCCTTCTCTGCGGTCTTCTCGCGGTTTGTGCCCTTGGCATCTTCGGGCACTCGCTCATAGCTGCGCACCTGCTTCACCATATAGGTGGGCATGTTCTCAAGGAGCAGCTCGCGGTCGCTGTCGAAGAAGTCCTTGCCGTTGAGCAGCAACGAGCTAACCTGACGACCGTTCACCTTGATTACACCGCCAGCCTCCAACTCTACGCCCGGCAGTTTCTTGATGAGTGCGTCGAGCATCGAGCCTTCGGCCATCTGGAAGGCATCGGCATTGTAGACGAGCGTATCGCCGTCCATATAGAACTTCACCTTCGTCGACTGCACGACCACCTCGTCGAGTTCTACCTCTAACTTCTTTGGCTTTCGGCGCAGGTAGACGGTCTTCAGTGAGCGCGACCGCTCACGTTTGTAGAGTTTCCTGATGTCCAAGGGCACGTAGGCCGTCTGAAAGCTGTCGGCTTCCAAGCGGAAGAGATAGCTGCCCGCCTGGCGGATATTGGCCGTCACATAGCCGTACTTCCAGTTTTCTTCCTCACGATAGTATATGCCCAGCGTGTCGGCAAAAGTACTGTCGGCGGCATAGAGCAGTTCGCCCCGCACACCTTTTACATATTCGTGGGTCAGGTGGTCCTTCACTTCGGCGTAAACCTCCAGCATTCGCTCCTTGGTCTTGGTACTGTCTTTCTTCTCTTGTGCCTGTCCTGCCACAGAGACAAGGACGAGCAGCAGAACGGTGATGCTCTTTCTCATTGTCGTTCTTTATATGGGTTTTGTGCAAAGCGATTGCTTGCGGCTATTGCCGCCCAGCCTTGCTGTTGCGCTTATGGTTCTTTTTTGTGGTTTTGAAAGCACAGGACGCATCGCTGCGGCCTGTGCGGTTCTCCGGAGTATTGAAAAAAACTTACATTTACTTCTCTTTGTCTTTCTGAATAAGAGTTCGCCTCTCAGTACTTGATGCTCCGTACTGCAGTACTTCAGCGTCCGTACTGTAGTACTTCAGTGTCCGTACTGGAGTACTACAGCATCCGTACTGGAACGATTTGTCTTTTTTCCTTTTATCATTCGAGCATATTCTTGAATCGTCCGTTCTTCACCTTGTCGGGAATGATGGCGAGAATGGTTTCGTGGGGCAGTATTTCGTATTGCCAATAGCGCATGACGCAGCCTTCCTCGCTGGCATGTTCCTTCAGATAGCCGAGAAGCAGGGCTTGGGTCTCTTCCTCCTTGCGATACTTGCGGGCATTCTCTTCCAGCTCGTCGGCATCGCTCCACTGCTTGTAGAACGTTGAGCCGGTAAGGAAGAACGAACCGTTCATCACCTTGACCTCGGCATGCTCACCGGGCACAAAGGGGAAACGCATACAGTGGGTGCAGATACTGCCGTCGGGGAAGGTAGCTATCAGCTCGCCCTGCTGGGGCTCGCCGACGTAGGTGGCAAATGAGGCCTTGCGATTGGCTGTGGCGATGTCGGCAATCTGCTTCCTGTCATAGGGGCTGTTGTAGAGGTTTATCAGGTAGCCAGAGTCGCCAATGCCCTGCGACACGGTGATGTCCACCTTGAAGTTGGGGTCGTGGTGCACGGGCTTCGGGGCTTCTTTGATGTGGAAAATGGCGGAGCTTTGAATCCAGATGGTGTCGCCACTCTCGATGGTGAAGCCGTCGGCGATGCTGTCATGATGCTTT
>CAJONO010000207.1 GCA_905235905.1 uncultured Prevotella sp. | reverse complement strand
TCCGGCTACGACGTACTTCGGCTCTACGACGATGATGGGCTCTGGCACGGTCTCTTCATACTGCTTGCCGTTCTCGAATGCCAGGTCGGCAGTCTGATCCTTGCCCTCGCCTTCGGTGATGCCGTTGTTGAAGATAATCTTCTCAGGAGCGGCAGCAGCCCTGAAGGTGTAGGTATAGACGGCGTACTTCACATCGTTGATGGCAACAGAGTCTTTCTGTGTCAGCTCCACGCCAGGCCATTCGGCGTTCTCGGCGAATGTCTCGCCCTCGCCGCCCCATGTGTAGGCAAATACCTTCTCCCAGTTCTTTCCGTTGACGAACTTCACGGTGAACTCCTGCTCTTCGACGGTGGCTCGTTGGTCCTTACCCTCGACGGTGAGGGACCAGCCTGCATCGGCTACTTTGCCGCCGGCCCATTCAGCCGTCAGCGTATAGGTCTGATAACCCGTAGCAGAGTTCATCAGTTTGAAATTCTGTCCGTCACCATCCTTGGCGGGAACGATCCAGTTTTCAGGGGCAGTCAAGGTCAGCTGGTTGGTGCCAATCCATTTGTCGCCATTCACTACCAGCTTGAACTCAACATCTTCTGTTGTCGAAGTCAAGTCGAAAACGATGGAGTACTTCTTTCCTGCCTCCACGGCTGTGAAGGGGTTGTCGGTGGTGCTCCAGCCGTTGGCTCCGCTTGCCAGCGTAACCGAAGTAATCTCGGCATCGGGAAGTTCGTCAGAGAGCTTCTCGATGCTCAGCTTGGCTGTCGACAGCACAAAGGTGAAGCGATACTTGCCCTCACCCGTGAACTTCATCGAGTAGTCGCCAGCCTTTTTAAGTTCATACTCCTGACCGACCTCCACGGGTGCATCCTTCGTACCTAAAGAGTAGCGGTACTGCGAGTTGAAGGTGCTCCAGTCATTGGCATTTGCACCTTGGCCGTCGGCGATGGCAAACCAGATTGTTCCTGAGACATTACACTCGTAGGTGTAGGTCTCTTCATCGGCAGTGGTGAACTCTGTTGTCGGTACAGGAGTCCAATTCTCATTGCCGCCCACCCAGTAGATCGTAGCTTGTGCAGCTTGCGACCATCCTAAGGCAAGAAACATGAGCACGAAGCTCAACATTTGGAATAGTTTTTTCATAAGCTAAATTTTTTAAAGTTAGTAATATGTAATAAGGTTCTGTTAGCTTCAATCCGATTGGATATTGCAAATATATGATTTTTTTCAGTTGGTTGTTCTCCGTGTGTGGAAAAAAATGTGCCAAGGCTTATGCAAACGATTACGTACCCACAGACATGAATCTCCCAAATGCCACTGTTTTTTCGAACACGAATAACACGAATCTCCCAAATGCCACTGTTTTTTTCGAACACGAATAACACGAATCTCCTAAAAATATATCCCTATGTCCTTATGTCTAAAAAACGTACCTATGTCCTTGAAGAGGGGCTTTCTCCCTCATGCAAACGATTTCTTTTGCCTTTATAGATTTTTTAACACATAATCGGCCTGCAATATAAAAAAATGTCATACTTTTGCAACATCTAAGTGAAGCAAGTTCCCCAACGGGTGTGGACGAGACGAAAGAATAAACTTACTCTAATTAAAACTATAGCGAATATGAACAGACCTATTACTTTTATTGTGGCGGCACCGCGGGCGGCTCCGTTCAGTCTTCTTCCATGCACATAGCAAGGCCCCAGCAAGCCCGAAGGCAAGCGAAGCCCTACAGTCACAGAACGACTGAAAACAGACTCTATTAACAAAAACAAATGATAAAAAAACAAACAATTATGAAAAAATTTACACTCGTCCTCCTCGCATTGTTAGGCGTGGTGGTTAATGCAAATGCGACAAAGACTATTTATTTTAAGCCAAATTCAACTTGGACAGAGTGGAGCACAATTTATTCTTTGTGGCAATTTGGACATTCAAAGGGAGAATCTGATGCCTTTAGTAATTTTTCGGAAACGCCAGATGAAAATGGCTTTTATACGGCAACATTAGGTGATGGGTACGAAAAATTTTTAATTGTATGCTCAAAAGATGGTTATGGGAATTGGAATAATAAATTGCAAACTCAGGATTTGTTAGCACCTTCTAGTACTCAGGGTTACTACACAATGTATGGAAGTTCATCTGACTTGGCATTAGGTGGTGATTACTATTTGTATACAAGTAGTAACAAATCAGCCACAGGAGGTGAGCATACTTTAATCAGTTGTAATAGTGATTTGAAGTGTGAAACTACAATAGATAATACATCTGGTGGAACCGTCAATTATATGCTAGTACCTGCCCTTCAAGTCAATACTTCAACATGGGAAATATCTGATTATAGTAAAGTGATATTCCCTAATATTGATCAATCAGGAACTGGTGATGCTGAGGATTATCCTTATGTGGTAAATTTCCAAGACATGAATCATGGAATTAGGACAACAGGATATTGCCGTTGGAGAATAAGTGATATTAAAGCCATATTTAGGGTAACTTTTGATTTCTCTACTACGACATGGAGTAGTGAACCCTACTTCACTCGCACATTTTCTGACCAGTATGCCACTTTCAGTTCTGACTATGACGTAGCGATTCCTGATGGTCTGAAAGCCTACTATGCTTCTGGCAAGGGTGATGGTACCGTGACGATGACTGCCTTTGAAAATGGTATTGCTTCTGATCAAGGCGCATTCCTGAAAGGCACTGCCGGCACTTACACTTTCACTCCTGCCACTACGACTGATAGCCCCTCAACGAACTATCTGGTTAAAGGCACCAGTTCTTTCACGGGTGGAACCAACTGCTATGTGTTTGCAAATCAGGATGGATATGGCTTCTATAAGTATAGTGGCTCTGCTATAGACATCACGGGTAAGGCATATCTGAATCTCGCAGGTGCTGGCTCTCGTCTCAACATTGTCTTCGACGATGAGGTGACTGGTATCAAGAACATGGAGAATGTCACTCTTAGCAAGGATGTTTACGACCTGCAGGGTCGCCGTGTGGCTCAGCCCACGAAGGGCCTGTATATTGTGAACGGTAAGAAAACGATTGTAAAATAAAAAGGAAAGGAGATAAAACAATGAAAAAGAATTATCAGAAACCACAATTCGAGATTGTGAAGGTTCAGATGCAGCCTGTCTTGGGCGTTGTCTCAAATGGTAGCGGAGAAGTGCAGAGCGTTACTGTCAGTGAAACAGAATTCTCTGGCGACGCATCTGGCATTCTTTCTCGTCGCGGCAATGCTTGGGACGAAGATTAACCTCTCTGACAACTGACTTTTTACCCCTGTCTGTCAGCCTTTTATGTGGCTTTGTCAGACAGGGGTAAGTCGTTGAAAATCAGAAGTTAACAAATTACCTTGCAATTTGGCATCAATTAGCGGCTAATTCATACTGAACTATGGCCTAATTGATGCTGAATTGCAAGGTAGTTTGATTGAGATGGCTGTCCCTATCCCTAACAATGATTTGACGGAAGGGTCAGTCTACTCCCTTCGAGCCTTCAGGTTGCAGTGGTGGCAGATGCCCTTGACCACATACTCCGTTTCCTGTGGGGCGAAGCCTTCGGGCAGGGGCACGGGCGGTATGACGACGTTGGGCAGACAGTAGGTGCGGTGGCAGACGAGGCAAGTGAGGTGTACGTGGCCCATGCAGTGGCGTGTGTCGTCGTGCTCGCAGACGCAATATTTCTGTGTGCCCGTGCCGTCGTCGATGTCGTGCAGCAGGTGGGCATCGGCTAAGAGGGTCAGTGTGCGGAAGATGGTTGAGCGGTCGAGCGTGGGCAGCGCGGCTTCGAGGTCGGCAAGGCTGAAGGCATCGCCGAAGTTGTGGCGTATCTGTTGCCAGATAAGCAGACGGTTGGCGGTCAGGCGTATGCCGGCACGTTCGAGTACTTGTTCGTCGTTCTTAGACATAGGGACATATTTTTCTGACAGAGGGACATAAGGACATATTTTTTCTGACAGAGGGACATTTCTGGGGGATGGCGAAGGGCTACAGGGTGCCCTTGGTAGAGGGCAGGTCGTAGTGGTAGATGTCGCGGCGCACGGCCATCTTCAGCGCACGGGCGAGGGCCTTGAAGATGCCCTCTATTTTATGGTGCTCGTTCTGTCCCTCGGCACGGACGAAAAGGTTCATGCGGGCGGCATCGCTCAGGCTCTTGAAGAAATGGAAGAACATCTCGGTAGGCATGTCGCCTACATGCTCGCGACGGAAGTCTGCCTGCCACACGAGCCAGGGACGCCCGCCGAAGTCGAGGCACACGTGGCACATCGAGTCGTCCATGGGCAGGCAGTAGCCGTAGCGCTCTATGCCGCGTTTGGAGCCGAGGGCCTGATAGAGGCACTCGCCCAGGGCCAGTGCCGTGTCCTCGATGGTGTGGTGCTCGTCTACGTTCAGGTCGCCCTTACATCTTATATATAGGTCTATGCCGCCATGCTTGCCTATCTGTTCGAGCATGTGGTCGAAGAAGCCGAGGCCCGTCTCTATGTCGCAACGGCCTGTGCCGTCGAGCGAGAGGCGCACGTCGATGTCGGTCTCCTTCGTGGTGCGCCTCACGCTGCCGGTGCGTTCGCCGGCAAAGAGCAGCTCGGCAATCTTGTCCCACGTCAGGCCGTCGCGGCCCAGGATGAGTGCCTTGCAGCCTATGTTGCTGGCAAACTGTGCGTCGGTGTCGCGGTCGCCTATGACGTAGCTGCCCGCAATGTCGTACTCCTCTGGCCTTTCCATGTATTTCCTCACCATTCCCGTCTGTGGTTTGCGCGTCGGGGCGTTGTCCTCAGGGAAGTGTGGGTCTATGAGCACATCGTCGAAGTTGATGCCCTCGCCTTCGAGCGTCTGCATGATGAAGTTCTGTGCCGGCCAGAAGGTGTCTTCGGGAAAGGCGGGTGTGCCCAGACCGTCTTGGTTCGTGACCATGACGAAGAGGAAGTCGGTGTGCTGGCGCAGGAAGCCGAGGTTGCGCATGACGCCCTTGGTGAAGCGTATTTTCTCCAAGGAGTCTACTTGCTCGTCGTGCGGCTCCTCGACGAGGGTGCCGTCGCGGTCGATGAATAGGATTCGTTTCATTGCTCTTTAGGAAGTTGAAGGGCACTCTTCTCCCCCTCTTCGGTCTCGATGGAGCCGAAGAGGTAGTAGAAGGGGAAGAGGGCGGTGAGCTGAATATAGGCTTGTATGAAGCCGGCCAGTGAGAGCACTACGATGGTCATCCACCCCATGTAGCCGGGCATTCCTGCGGGGTCGCCTTGCAAGGTGCCCATCTGCGAACTCATGTTGGCCATTCCGAGAATGACGGCAGGCAGCTCGGTGGCATAGCCCAGCATCGTGGTAATGATGGCTGTGATGAGCATCACCACGAAGAGTGCCCCCCAGTGGCGCAAGCCTATGGTGTAGGTGGCTGAAAGGGTGGGGAAGAACGATGCTTTCGGCGTGAGCATATACTTCATGCCGCCATAGCCGAAGGGCACGAAGGCTGCCAGCACAAGGAGCTGAAGCAGGGCAAATAGAATGATGCCTGCCGTGGGGCTGAGATAATGGCTGCCTGCCCAGCCCAAGGCGATGGTAATGGCCTGCAAGACCACAAAGACGAGGAGAAAGCAGACGGAAGCCACAAGCGTACGCCACAGCATGCGCCAGCTGATGCGGCCATACCATTTGGCTGGCACGGTGATGGCACCCGACGACAGGTGCTCGTCCATGGCGGCAAAGGCGTAGCTGCTCATGCCCACCGTTGCCAAGAAGAGCAACAGTGTGGCCAATGCCTGATAGATAGGCAGCAGACCAAGACTTCTGATGGCTACTGTCGGGTCGACATTCATCAGTTGCATGATGGTGACAGTGGGTGCAAGCGAGATGCCAATGCTCAAGAAGAGACAGGTAGCCACGGCATAGCCGATGGCCATGGGCCACGAGGCGCGAAACAGCCGCCTGAAGTTGCCCATGTAGAGACGGTAGCCATCGGCAATGGCTGCGCCGGCAGAGCGCAGCCGAAAGGCCTGGAGGTCGTTATTCTGATTCATTTATTTCTGTTGGGATAAAAATTCGTCCATGTGCTGAGCGGCACGTCGACCGTCGCCCATGGCGAGGATGACCGTGGCACCACCACGCACAATGTCGCCACCGGCAAAGATTTCCGAGCGGCTCGACTGCATGTCCTCGCTCACGACGATGGTGTTCTTGCGACCGAGCTCCAGTCCCTCAATGCTCTTCGGCACCAGCGGATTGGGACTTACGCCAACGGCCACGATGACCTGATCGACGTCGAGCGTCACCGTCTTACCCTCAACTGGCACTGGCGAACGGCGGCCAGAGGCATCGGGCTCGCCCAGCTCCATCACCTGTAGCACGGCCTGCTTCACGGCTCCCTGCTCGTCGGCGATATACTCGATGGGATTGTGGAGCGTGAGGAACTTGATGCCCTCCTCCTTGGCATGCTTCACCTCTTCCAGACGGGCAGGCATCTCTACCTCCGAACGCCGGTAGACGAGCGTCACGTCGGCACCTAATCGCTTGGCCGTGCGGCAGGAGTCCATAGCCGTGTTGCCACCACCCACGACGAGTACGTTCTTGGCCGGATTCAGCGGTGTGTCGGTCTTGGGGTTGGCTGCGTCCATCAGGTTCACACGCGTCAGGTATTCGTTGCTCGACATGATGTTGATGCTGTTCTCACCAGGAATGTTCATGAAGTTGGGCAGGCCGGCACCAGAGCCAACGAAGATGCCCTTGAAGCCCTGCTTCTCTAATTGCTCAACCGAGATGGTCTTACCCACGATGACGTCTGTCTGGAAGTGTACGCCCATCTTGGCGAGGTTCTCGATTTCCACGTCGACAATCTTGTTGGGCAGACGGAACTCAGGGATGCCGTATTTCAGCACACCGCCAATCTCGTGCAGTGCCTCGAACACGTAGACGTCGTAGCCTTTCTTCACCATGTCGCCGGCAAACGACAATCCGGCAGGGCCGGAACCCACGACGGCAATCTTGATGCCGTTCGATGGGGCAATCTCCGGCAACGAGATGTTGCCGCTCTCACGCTCGTAGTCGGCAGCGAAACGCTCCAGATAGCCGATGGCCACGGGCTTCGAGTTCATCTTCAGGTGTATGCATCTGCTCTCGCACTGCTTCTCCTGCGGACAGACGCGGCCACAGACGGCGGGGAGGGCAGAGGTCTGCTTCAGCACCTTGGCAGCGGCGAGGATGTCGCCACGCTCAATGTTCTTGATAAACGAGGGAATATTGATGTTTACAGGACATCCTTCGACACAGCTGGGCTTGCCGCAGCCGAGACAGCGCTTGGCCTCCTGCATTGCCATCTCCTTTGTCAGACCGATGTTCACCTCTTCGGTACGGGTGGTAGCACGATAGACAGGATCGAGCTCGGGCATGACGACGCGTGGGATGGCTAAGCGCTCCTTGGGTTTCAACCCACCCCCTGCCCCTCCCAGGGGGAGGGGGGATTGGTTACTTTCGCACTCTGTATTATTAACAAAAGAAGTGTCAACTGAAGAAGTGTTTGAACTCCCCTCCCCTGGGGAGGGGCAGGGGGTGGGTTCCACATGCTCCTCGAAGTGCTCCATTTCCTCCTGCTCCTGACGCTTGAAGGTGCCCATGCGCTTGAACATCTCGTCCCAGTCGACGAGGGCACCGTCGAACTCAGGACCATCGATGCAGACGAACTTCGTCTTGCCGCCGATGGTCAGACGGCAGGCACCGCACATGCCCGTGCCGTCGACCATAATCGTGTTGAGCGATACCTCGCAGGGAATGCCGTGTTTCTGGGCGGTAAGGTTCGAGAACTTCATCATGATAGGAGGACCAATGGCAAAGACCTTGTCGACGTGCTCCTGCTCGACGAACTTCTCAATGCCCACAGTTACTACGCCTTTCTCGCCATACGAGCCGTCGTCGGTCATGATGATGACTTCGTCCGAGCTTTCGCGTACCTTGTCTTCTAATATAATGAGATCCTTGGAGCGGCCAGCCATCACCGAGAGCACACGGTTGCCGGCAGCTTTCAGTGCCTGGATGATGGGCAGCATGGGCGCAACACCCAGACCGCCGCCTGCACAGACCACCGTACCGAACTTCTCGATGTGGGTAGGGTTGCCTAACGGGCCTACCACATCAGTCACATAGTCGCCTTCGTTCAGCATGCAAAGCTTCTTCGAAGAAAGACCTACCTGCTGCACGACGATGGTGATGGTGCCTTTCTCTATGTCAGCGCCTGCAATGGTCAGCGGCATGCGCTCACCCTTCTGTCCCACACGTACAATGACGAAGTTACCCGCCTTGCGACTGTTTGCAATGAGAGGAGCCTCAATCTCGAAGAGGAAGACCTTCTCGGAGAACTGTTCTTTTCTTACAATCTTATTCATGATTTATGTTTTGTTATATCAAAATGCTTGCAAATTCGGGTGCAAAGGTAACAAATTGTTTTGAGATAACCATGCAATTTTACAAAAAAGATGCAAGCGATGTGATGTCGCCTGCATCTTTGTGGTTGATGTCAAGCCGATACGCCTACAACTGAGAATGATTCCTGCCATCTGCCGCTATGAGATATTCTGCCAATCATATTCTACATCTATGGGAATCTTCTTGGTTGCTTCGCCAATAATAGATAGGCTGCGAGTAACGTCACACTTTAAAGTCTCATCACTCAAAAGTTCTTCGCAAGCGAAGCGTCACTTTGCGTCGAGCGGAAAGATTGAAATGTTGAAAAGGGTGCCCCTGTTATACAGAGAAGACCGAGATGA
>CAJONO010000206.1 GCA_905235905.1 uncultured Prevotella sp. | reverse complement strand
TCGAACCCTGGACACCCTGATTAAGAGTCAGGTGCTCTACCAACTGAGCTACGGGTGCAACTTTTCGTTTGCGGGTGCAAAGGTATAAACAATATTTGAAACAGCCAAATTTTTTTTGAGTTTTTTTTAGTTGGTGCAAAAAAAAAGAACAAAAGCCATTAAAACAAACAAAAAATTAGGTTTGTTTCACAAAGTTAAGGGCGAAACGTTTGCATGCAATGAAAATAATTCGTAACTTTGCGGCCAATATTATATTGTAAATTTACAAAACAAAAGGACATTATGAAAATTTCACACATTGAGCATCTGGGCATTGCCGTCCAGAGCATCGAAGAGAGCCTGCCGTTCTTTACCGACGTGTTGGGTCTGGAGTGTTATGCAACTGAAGTAGTGGAAGACCAGAAGGTGAAGACCGCCTTCCTGAAGTGTGGCGAGGTGAAGCTGGAGCTGCTCGAGCCCACATCGCCCGAAAGCACCATCCAGAAGTGGCTCGACAAGGGCAACAAGGGCGTTCACCACGTGGCCTTCTGCATCGAGGACGGCGTGGCCAACGCGCTGGCCGAGGTCTCTGAGAAGGGTGTCCGCCTTATCGACCAGGCTCCCCGCAAGGGCGCCGAGGGCCTGAACATTGCCTTCCTGCATCCGAAGTCGACCGCCGGCATCCTGACAGAACTTTGTGAACACCCAGAGTGATTTACGATTTACAGATTTACTATTTATTATTTTGCTGCGCATGACCGAGACGGAACTGAAAAATAGATTTCGTGCATTCTCCATTAGGATTATTAAAAATGGTGGATGCGATGCCAAACACTATTTCCGCCAATGCTATTGCAAAGCAAATTGTGCGATCAGGAACCTCACCTTCAGCTAACTACCGGGCTGCCTGCCTTGGGAAGTCTGATAAAGACTTCATTAATAAGCTAAAAATGGTGGAAGAGGAATTGGATGAAACGAGTCATTGGCTTGAATCATCATAGAAACTGAAATTCTTCCAAAAAAGAGAGTAAAATCTTTGTATGAAGAAAGTATTGAGTTATTGAAAATTACCTCTCGATCCATTATTACAATGAAAAATAAGCTTGGCAATGTCGATAATGGTATTAAATAGTAAATAGTAAATCCGTAAATAGTAAATCAATTGTAAATCAAATAAAATAATCAAATAGTAATTTAAGATGTCAAAGCAATTAGAGAAAATCAAGCAACTGATTGAGAAGCGCGAGCAGGCCCGTCTCGGTGGTGGTGAGAAAGCCATTCAGAAACAGCACGAGCGCGGCAAGTACACAGCACGCGAGCGTATTGAGATGCTCCTTGACGAGGGCTCGTTCGAGGAATACGACATGTTCAAGGAGCACCGCTGCCACAACTTCGGCATGGAGAAGAAGCAGTTCCCCGGCGACGGCGTGGTAGCCGGTAGCGGTACTATCGAGGGACGCCTGGTGTTCGTCTTCGCACAGGACTTCACCGTGCATGCAGGCTCGCTCTCTGAGACCATGAGCCAGAAGATCTGCAAGGTAATGGACATGGCCATGAAGATGGGCGCTCCCGTCATCGGCATCAACGACTCGGGTGGTGCCCGTATTCAGGAGGGTATCAACGCCTTGGCCGGCTACGCCGAAATCTTCGAGCGTAACATCCTCGCCTCGGGTGTCATTCCCCAGATTAGCGGTATCTTCGGCCCTTGCGCCGGCGGTGCAGTCTATAGTCCTGCCCTGACCGACTTCACGCTGATGATGGAGGGCACCAGCTACATGTTCCTTACAGGCCCGAAGGTGGTGAAGACCGTAACGGGCGAGGATATCGACCAGGAGCACTTAGGCGGTGCCAGCGTCCATGCCACGAAGTCGGGCGTTACCCACTTCACGGCCAAGACCGAGGAGGAAGGCATCCAGATGCTGAAGACCCTGCTCTCCTATATACCTTCTAATAATATGGAGGTGGCTCCCCGCAAGAAGTGCGACGACCCCATCAACCGCATGGAGGACTCGCTGAACGAGATTATCCCTGAGAACCCCAACGAGGCCTACGACATGTACAAGGTCATTGCTGCTACGGTCGACAATGGCGAGTTCTTCGAGGTGCAGCCTAAGTTTGCCAAGAACATCATCGTGGGCTTTGCCCGCTTCAACGGTCAGAGCGTAGGCATCGTAGCCAACCAGCCCTCTTGCTATGCAGGTGTGCTCGACGTGAATGCCTCGCGTAAGGGTGCCCGCTTCGTTCGTTTCTGCGACGCCTTCAACATCCCCATCGTGTCGTTCGTCGATGTGCCAGGCTTCCTGCCCGGCACGGGTCAGGAGTATAACGCCGTCATTCTGCACGGTGCCCAGCTGCTCTACGCCTACGGCGAGGCTACGGTGCCCAAGATTACGGTCACGCTGCGTAAGTCGTACGGTGGTTCTCACATCGTGATGGGTTCGAAGCAGCTGCACACCGACCTGAACTACGCATGGCCCTCAGCCGAGATTGCCGTGATGGGTGCCAGCGGTGCTGCTGCCGTGCTCTATGCCAAGGAGGCCAAGGCCAAGAAGGAGGCCGGTGAAGACGTGAAGGCCTTCATCGCCGAGAAGGAGGACGAATACAACGAGCTGTTTGCCAATCCTTATCAGGCAGCCAAGTATGGCTACATCGATGATGTGATTGAGCCGCGCAACACTCGCTTCCGCGTCTGCCGTGCCCTGGCACAGCTCGCCACCAAGCGCGATGCACTGCCTGCTAAGAAGCACGGAAATATACCGATGTAAGAACCACCCCCTGCCCCTCCTCAGGGGAGGGGTGTCTGATTAGACTCGTAAATGAAGGAGAATCTTACATTATTATAAACAATATGGAAACTAATCACCCTCAGAAGTAACCAAGCTCCCCTCCCTTAGGGAGGGGTCGGGGGTGGGTATCGTATGAAGAATAATAACGAAGTTTTCGCTGCCATCGCCCTTGCACTGCACGAGCATCTTGGAAACAACGTTCACGACGTGGAGCCAGGCGTCATTACGATTGCCGAGCATCCCACGCAGTGGAACGGCTATGCCCAAACTATGACAGCACACCCGTGAATTAGACAGTTGGACTATTTGGCAATTTGACCATTGCCCTTGAACAGCAATAGTAAAATAGTGAAATAGTAAAATAGTAAATTAAAACCATGAAAGAGTATAAGTATACCATTAACGGCACGAAGTATGAGGTTGCCATCGGCGACATCGAGGATTGCAACGTGACCGTCACCGTCAACGGTGAAGAATACAAGGTGGAGATGGAGCGTCCCGCCGAACCCGAGAAGAAGAAGCCCGTGCTGGGCAAAGCCTCCCCCGAAGGGGACACGGTAGTTGCCAAGTCTAATGAAGCCCCCTCGGGGGCCGTAAGGGGGGCTGGAACTGCCATCAAGGCTCCGCTGCCTGGTGTCATTACCGACATCAAGGTCGCCGTGGGCGACGAGGTTCAGGCTGGCGACACCGTCGTGGTGCTCGAAGCTATGAAGATGGCCAACGCCCTGCAAGCTGAGAAAGCAGGCAAGGTGACTGCCGTCTGCGTGAAAATTGGCGAGAGCGTCATGGAAGACGATGCCCTCGTCGTGATAGAATAATGTTTGCATAATCATGCCTTTTGGGGCTTTTCTGTAAACATGCTTGAAATTCATGCTGTATTACAATGCAATTTAGCCCAAATTGTCGTGTAATTCAGCATGAATTGAAGCATAATTCAAGTCGAATTATAACACACTGGGAATCAGTGATTTAACAGACTTGTTAAATGAATATTTATTCATGAGTAATCTTTTCCCTTGAAATGAGTGGGAAACTTCAATGACACTAACCTAAAAACAACTGGAGAAAAAATGAGAAGAACAATCAAACCTATCAGACTGGCCGTCCTACTGATGGCCCTGATGCTGGCTTTGCCAACCATGGCCGCCAAGAAGAAACAGGTGAAGCAGCAGACCGATCGTGAGTATTGGTGCGAACAGGCATGGAAGATGGCACAGCCCGTATTGGAGAACATGGCCAAGGGCGAACTGCAGAAAAACATGAAGACCGAGTTCTCGCCCTCGTTCGACAACCGCAACCGCAAGGTGGTCTACATGGAAACCTTCGGTCGACTGATGGCAGGCCTCGCTCCCTGGCTTTCGCTGCCCGACGACGACACCGCTGAAGGACAGCAGCGCAAGCAGCTGCGTGAGTGGGCACTGGCTTCCTATAAGAATAGCGTCGACCCCGACTCGCCCGACTATCTCGTCTGGGGAGCCTCAGGCCAGAACCTGGTCGATGCCGCCTACATCGCCGAGTCGTTCATACGCGCCTACGACCAGCTCTGGGTGCCCCTTGACCAGCAGACGAAAGACCGCTACATCAAGGAGTTTAAGATGCTGCGCAAGTACGAGCCGCCCTACACCAACTGGTTCCTCTTCTCATCGACCATCGAGAGCTTCATAGCCAAGGCTGCCGGGCTGAAGGAGTATGACGACTTCCGTGTGATGATGACCATCCGCAAGGTAGAGGAATGGTACGTTGGCGACGGCTGGTATGCCGACGGACCTGTGTTTGCCTTCGACTACTACACCTCCTATGTGTTCCATGCCATGTATTTAGAGACACTTCAGAACATGATCGATGCCAAGCAGAACGGCACCCGCCTGGAGTATCGCAAGTACTACGACCGTGCCCTGAAGCGCGCACAGAAGTTCGCAATTATCCTCGAACGGTTCATCTCGCCCGAGGGCACCTTCCCCGTCATTGGGCGCTCCACGCCCTACCGCATGGCCGCTCTGCAGCCGCTGGCACTGATGGCATGGTATCAGAAACTGCCCAAGGACCTATCGAACGGTCAGGTACGTGCGGCACTCACAAAGGTGATGCACCGCATGTACGACGTACAGAACAACTACAACGATGCCGGTTTCCTGACTATCGGCTTCTGCGGACACCAGCCCGAGACGGCCGACTGGTACACCAACAATGGCTCGCTCTACATGACATCGCTCTCGCTCATGCCTCTTGGCCTGCCCGCCGACCATCCCTTCTGGACAGACGAGGCACAGCCCTGGACACAGGTGAAGGCATGGGGTGGGCAGCCCTTCCCCAAAGACCACCGTTGGGCCGACGACATCGTGACGAAGGACAAGTGGTAGAAAAAAATAGCAGAAAGCAGGAAACTACGCGATTCTTTTAATGCTTCGCAACTCCCCGCCCCTTAATGAGGTGGGGAGTTGCATAATCATCAATTTGTATTTGTGGGTGAGTGTAGCGGAGGCCGTTGCGCAGATTACACATATTGTTAGGCATGAGAAAAAATTGTTCCGCAAGCTGCAGACGCTTCAGGGGCGATTATTTGAAAGTCTTCAGTTTCTCGTTGAACAGCTCGGACTGTTCCATGTGGATGAAGTGACCGCAGGTGGTCAGTTCAGTATAGTCAAGGTTGGGATACAGGCGCTCCATTTTCTGTTTGTTGTCAGGATCAAGACCGCTGTTCTGTGTACAGATGACCATTACGGGCAGTGAAATCTGGCGATTGTTCCACCATTTCTTTTCAATAAGGTGTTGCATCGTGCTCGAAGCTACATACTGGGGCGTTTCGGGCATCACCGACAGGGCATAGTCATTAATCTCCTGAGGCGTATCCTTGCCAGCCAATGAGGAAACAAACCCCGTGATAACATCGCGACATTCTGGGCCGTCGAAGGCATGGCCGAACTGATTGACTGCCTCTACATACTCTGGTGTCTCTGTACCATCGTAGAAACAATATACGCCGTCAATATCTACCAAAGCGCCTTTATGGCCAGTTGCCATCAGCGTCTGACGGCACACAGGCGTTCCAAGACTATGACCTACAAAGACTGCATCCTTGATGTTGTTTGCATTCAACACTTCATCAATGGCATGTGCAAAAAAGTCGAGTGTATAATCTACATGGGGCTTATCGCTTTGTCCGTAGCCAGGCAGGTCGATGAACATGAGTTGTAGGTTTTTGTCATTGCGGAAAGCCTCGAACTGTTTCTCCCAGGTGTTCATGTCACAGCCAAAGCCATGGACGAAACAGATGGTCTTTACGTCAGAGCCGGCCGACTCATTCCATATTTTATAATGTACGCGTATGCTGTCGTCGATAGTGACGTATTCAGACTTCACTTCGCCGAGCGTCTGCGGCTGGCTGCCACAGTTAATCAGCAACAGCACGAATAACAAATATAATACTGCTCTTTTCATATTACTTCTTTATTAGTTTCATAACTTTTACAGGGCGGTCTGAGCCGACTTCCAAATTGGGACATAGTGTTTCCTCGCCCGTATCAACGAATCCGCATTTCTCCATCACGCGACCAGACGCAGGGTTTGACGGAAAGTAGTCACCCCAGAGCACAGTAAAACCCTTTTCATTGAAACAATAGTCGATGACCATCCGAAGGGCTTCCGTACAGATGCCTTTGCCCCAATACGGGCGGGCTATCCAATAACCTACCTCTGCATGGTCATCGGCTATCTTCAGGTTCGATGCGGATGCCGGGAGGTAGCCCACACAACCAATGGCCTCTCCTGACTCTTTCCATATTACCGCCCACATCCCTTCTGCGTTGAAAACAGTTCGGATAATCTCCAGACTCTCCTCAACAGACTTATGTGGTGGCCATCCGGCACGAGGCCCTACATCAGGGTCGCTGGCGTATTTAAACAGCGTCTCGGCATCACTATCCAGCCAAGGGCGCAAACTTATGCGTTCTGTTTCCATCTTTCATATTTGATGGCAAGCCACGGCAGAGTTGCTATGCATCGGCAAAGACCCTGCCGCCTTCCAAGGTGATTTGGAGTTTAGCATATTCACAATGGAAATTGTTTCTCAGACGGTCTAAATAGCGTCTGCTCTCCCAGTGACACATGGGCAAGTCATGAAGCAGATAGTTGCCACAGGTTTCCGGCGTAGTGGCAGGAACTTCGTGCTGCGTAAGCATCCACTCCAGACACTGGATGGTGAGCTGACGCATATTCTCTACAGAATAGTTGCCTGTCATCACAACATACATTCCAGTAAGACAACCCATAGGACCTACATACACGACATCGTCCTTGACTGGCGAATTGCGGAACCAAGTGGCCATCAGGTGCTCCATGCTATGGATGGCGGCGGGAGCCACTGCTGGCTCCTTGTTGGGCTCGGTGATACGAAGGTCGAACGTAGTGAAGCCCTTATCTTGTCTCGACACATAGATGCCTGGCTTCAGTTGGGTGTGGTCGATAGTGAAACTCTGTATTACTTCCATTGCAAACTTTTCTTTTTGACTGTTTATACACGCCAGAACGAACTGGCACACGATTGTTCTCTCGAGTGCAAAGGTACAAATAAAATCGCAAAGACGTGTCGTTTCACGCCACATTTTTATTCTTTTAAGTAATGGCGAAAAAATAAATCGGGACGATTGAATGGGACGATTGAATATTTTTATGCATTATTTTCGGGAAAAATTTGGTGGTATCGAAGAAATTTCATAACTTTGCACCCGCAAATCGCCAAAAGGCGCTTCGCTTGTCGAAAAAACGCCTTGGGGGGTGCAGTGATTATTTACATGGTGCCCGTAGTTCAGTTGGTTAGAGCGTCAGATTGTGGTTCTGAATGTCGTGGGTTCGAGTCCCACCGGGCACCCAAG
>CAJONO010000205.1 GCA_905235905.1 uncultured Prevotella sp. | reverse complement strand
TCTATCTTCGCATTGGGAATCATGCCTTACATCTCGGCTTCTATCGTTATGCAGCTTCTTGCCGTCGCTGTGCCTTATTTCCAGAAGATGCAGCGGGAGGGTGAGAGTGGCAGGAAAAAGATTAACCAGTACACTCGGTGGCTGACAGTGGCCATTCTGCTGTTTCAGGCACCGAGCTACCTGATTAACCTGAAGATGCAGGCTGGTGCCGCTCTGGCAACAGGCGTGAGCTGGCCGGTGTTCATGATTCCCGCTACAATCATTCTTGCCGCAGGAAGCATGTTCATCCTTTGGCTGGGTGAGCGCATTACAGATAAAGGTATAGGAAATGGTGTGTCAATGATTATCATGATTGGTATCATCGCCCGTCTTCCCGAGGCTTTTGCCCAGGAAGTGACAGCTCGTTTCTCGGCTATTTCCGGTGGCGGTCTTATCATGCTGATTGCTGAACTCCTTATCCTGTTCGCAGTTGTTTGTGCATCTATTGTCTTGGTGCAAGGCGTACGCAAGATTCCTGTGCAGTATGCCAAGCGTGTTGTGGGTAACAAGCAGTATGGCGGTGCTCGCCAGTACATCCCCCTGAAGTTGTTTGCTGCCAATGTGATGCCTATCATCTTTGCTCAGGCCATCATGTTCATCCCGTTGACCATCGTGCAGTATTCAACCGAGAACGCCAGTTGGTTCCTCCGCTCGATGCTCGATCATCACAGCTGGATTTATAACCTGGTGTTTGCCGTACTCATCATCTTGTTCACCTACTTCTACACTGCCATCACGCTGAATCCGACTCAGATGGCCGAGGATATGAAGCGCAACAACGGCTTCATCCCTGGCGTGAAACCTGGTAAGGATACGGCCGACTATATCGACACCGTGATGTCGCGCATCACGTTTCCGGGTTCTCTCTTCATTGCATTTATTGCCATCATGCCGGCCTTTGCAAGCCTGCTTGATGTGAAGGATGCTTTTTCTCAGTTCTTCGGAGGAACATCTTTGCTCATTCTCGTAGGTGTCGTGCTCGATACCCTGCAGCAGATTGAGAGCCATCTGATTATGCGTCATTATGACGGTCTGCTCGAGTCGGGCCGCATTCACGGACGTGGCGGTGTAAGTGCTTACTAAGCATAATGAAGATATTTCTGAAGACTGAAGATGAAATTGAGCTGATGCGCCATGCGAACCGCCTTGTGGGGCGGACGCTTGGCGAATTGGCCAAACATATCAAACCGGGTGTCTCAACGCTCCAGCTGAACAAGATTGCCGACGAGTTCATCCGTGACCATGGGGCAATACCTACTTTCAGGGGCTTCCCTAATCCTTACGGATCCCCTTTCCCTGCCAGCATCTGCACTTCGGTCAACGATGTAGTGGTGCATGGAGTGCCCACGGCGGGCGAGATACTGAAAGAAGGCGATATCATCTCCGTTGATTGTGGAACGCTGCTTAACGGCTTCAATGGCGATTCTTGCTATACGTTCTGTGTAGGGGAAGTGTCGGAAGAGGTGAAGAAGCTGTTGCGCACAACGAAAGAGTCGCTCTATAAGGGTATAGAGAACGCAGTGGCAGGTAGGCATGTCGGCGACATCAGCAGTGCTGTCCAGAACCATTGCGAAGCCCAAGGATATGGCATCGTCAGGGAGCTGACAGGACATGGTATCGGACGTGAGATGCATGAAGACCCGCAGGTGCCTAACTACGGAAGAAGAGGCAACGGGGTCATGCTAAAGTCGGGCATGTGTATAGCCATAGAGCCTATGGTGACCATGGGAAAGCGCGACATCTACCTGAAGCCAGACCGATGGAGCGTCTGTACCCGCGACGGTATGCCTGCAGCCCACTTCGAGCATACTGTGGTAGTCAGAAAAGGACAGGCAGAAATTTTATCGTCATTTGAAGAAATAGAAACATTAGAAGGGAAACTTTACTAAAATCAAAGTATGGCAAAACAATCCGCTATTGAGCAGGACGGGACAATCATCGAGAGCCTTTCGAATGCCATGTTCCGGGTGGAATTAGAAAATGGTGTGCAAATCATTGCCCACATCTCTGGTAAGATGCGTATGCACTATATTCGCATCCTTCCCGGCGATAAGGTAAAAGTTGAGATGAGTCCATACGACTTGACAAAAGGCAGAATCGTATTCAGATATAAATAAACCTCAAAGACATCAAACAATATGAAGACAAGAGCATCATTGAAGAAGCGTACCCCCGATTGCAAGATTGTGCGTCGCAAGGGACGTCTGTTCGTTATCAACAAGAAGAACCCTAAGTACAAGATGCGTCAGGGTTAAAAAAAACTAAATAAGCATTGAAAAGGAGGGGAATATCAGTTTATTTCCTTACCTTTGCATGCTTTTTAGTGCAAAATCGATTTTAAACTATTATTTTTTTATTAAAAGTTAACAATGGCAATAAGAATTGTTGGAGTAGATTTGCCCCAGAACAAGCGTGGCGAAATCGCATTGACTTATATCTATGGTATAGGT
>CAJONO010000204.1 GCA_905235905.1 uncultured Prevotella sp. | reverse complement strand
TGCGCCAGTTTGACCAGACAACAGACTGGAACTTAGAGACCATCACCTTCAATGCCGACACCTACTCAAAGGCTCTGCTTGCCCTCTATACGTTAGGGGCCAAGGCCCAGATAGACAAGGCGGAGCTGCGCCAGCTCTTCGAGACAAGGGATGAGGCCTTTGCCGACGGTGTGGCAAAAGCCAGGCTGAGAGCCGAGGCACAAAAAGCCTATAACACGCAGTATGCCTTCCTGAACGAGGAACTCGACAAGGCGATGGCTGCCATTACCACTACCGACAAGGCTGCACTGGCCACCGCCGAAGCGGCTCTTGCCCGGCAGTTAGAGGCCGTGGCCGCCATGCCAAGTCTCGACGTGGCCGAGACAACGCTGAAAGCCATCGAGCAGAAGCCCTGCCCAGGCTATGAGCAGATGCAGCTGCTGTTAGACAACGCCCGCAAGGCCACCACTGCCGAACAGCTGCTGAGCAACCAGGCCGAGCTGCAGACGATGATGGATGCCCATCTGGCCTTTGCCCGCTCTTCGAAGCAGCCGAAATATCCTACCTTCGCCTCCGAGAAGTCGACAGGATGGGAGGTGGCCGTGGGCACTTATACCGGCGGCGACCAGCGAGCCACCACCAAGTTCAACCAGACGTGCTGGAATGCCTGGTGGAGCACTACCGACAAGAATGCAACGCTCGAGATACGCCAGACCGTGACCGACCTGCCCGAGGGCTACTACGTGTTGGAGTGCAAGGCCACGACCGAGCATTTCTGCATTACCGACCAGCATGGCTACATCAAGACCGGCACACAGGAGGCCGTCACCCCCACACTGTCGAAGGACTATTTCGACCTGCCCGTGGGCAACGTGTGGGAAACACTCACCACCACACCGCTCTATGTCGAGCCCAACGGCTCGCTCACTGTGGGCTTCGTCAGCTCGAAGAACGGGGCCGTCAACGGCAAGTGGCACCGCTTCGGCGAGACCGCTACCGGCGACAACCGTGAGGGATGGTGGTGTGCCACGAGCTTCGTGCTGCGATATCACGCCATCGACGACCTCACCGGCATCACCCATCTTGCCACCGACAAGCAGGTGCCCGACGGCATCTACACCCTCGACGGCCGCTGCCTGAACACCGATGCACCGCTTCGCCAAGGCATCTATGTCGTGGTGAAGAACGGACGCGCCATAAAGTCGGTGGTAAAATGACCATTGAAAATTGAAGATTGAAGACTGGAAATCGAATGAATAGCAGACTATTATTGCTGGCACTGGCGCTACTGGGTGGCACCAGTGCCTCGGCACAAGAGACACGGCCGTCGGGCAGTCTCTATTTGCAGGCGGCCAAGAAGGCCGACGTAACCATACCCTTCCTCCTCAGTGGCGAGGGCAAGCGCTTCGAGCCTACGTGGGGACTGGACCTGGCATGGATCAGCGAACAGAACATTATGAAGGGCATTAACCACATGGGCAAGGAGAACATCGGCATTGGCCGTTCGGCCTTCCGCTATACCAAGGCCCTGACCAACGACTCGGTGTTGTCGAGTGCCGACATCACGGTGCTGCGCCAGCGCTCTTCCATCTTCAACAAGGTGAGCACGACGCTGCCCATCGTCTTTACGGCCGACCAGGAAGCCGTAAGCCCGAATGAGGATACGGGCGTGACGGGGCCTCCCGAATATTTTGTGAAGAACAATAGTGCCGACATCGACCACTGGGCGGCCATGATCAACAGCCACGTACACTGGATGCAGAAGAACACCAAGCATCCCATTGTCGGTATCTCGCCTTTCAACGAGGGCGACTACTGGTCGGTGGAAGAGGGCGGTACGCCTGCCAAGCAGTGGCAGGTGGCCAAGCTGCTGAAGGAGAACTACGAGCGCTGCAAGGACATTCCGATGGTGGGCGGCAACACGCTCAACAACGACAAGGCACTGTCGTGGTACACCCCCGGCAAACAGTATTACGACTGGGGCAACACCCACCAGCTGGCAGGCTCGTTCGACAACTTTGCCGCCTTCTACCAGCAGCTGCAGAAGGATGGCAAGGTGGGCTATGCCGACGAGATGCACAACGTGGGCGAGGCCATGGTGGGCCTTGAGTATGGCATGACCGTAGGCATCTGGTGGGGCTTCGACAGCCGCGCCCGTGGCGAGTTCTGCCAGATAAGCCGTCATGGCGAGCGGCTGGCCTATGGCGAGCACCGCAGCAACTGGACGGCAGCGTCGGTATGGCGGCACGACGACGGTCGCGTGAAGGCCTTCATAGGCAGCAGCGAACGTCAGGCTGTCACTACCACCTATCAGTTTGTGTCGCCCGAGCGCGACGTCTACTACGACGGTTTCGGCCCTGTGCGCGAGTTCGTGATGGAGATGCCCGGTGGTGCGACGGGAAGCTACCAGAAGGGTCAGACCAATGCCGAGCGCGTCGTCGACGTGACGTGGGGCGAGGATGTGCCCCCCAGTGTCATCAACGGTGTCTATAAGATTGTGAACAAGAAGACGGGCGGAGCCATCGTGTTCTCAAGTAACGGAAACAACATCGCCCAGCAGAAGCCCACAGGCGCAGCCAAGCAGCAGTGGACGGTGAAGCCCTGCAGTTCGCGCACCGGCGGCGACTATAGCTTCTACGACATAGAGGCGGTGAGCAACCCGAACATACGCATCAACGTCATGAACTACTCTACCGCTGCCAGTGCCCAGCTGATAGCTTGGACCCAGGACGCGCCCACCAGCAACGAGCAGTGGTATCTGCAGTATGCCGGCGACGGCTACTACTTCCTGCGCAACCGCGAGAGCGCACTCTATATGACCTCGTCGGCCACGTCCGTGACGGCCACCGTCGTTCAGACAACGCTGCAGAACGAAGGCACGGCGGCCCGCGACCGACAGCTGTGGCGTTTCCTGCCCGTCGATGTGACCTATGAGACCACGGCACCCGCCCAGCCGCAGGGACTGGTGGCCGAGGCACGGCAAGGCTCTGTGGCCCTGACATGGACTGCCAACAGCGATGACGACGTGGCCGGATATATGGTGCTGCGGGCCGATGCCGCGAAGAACGACTGGAACACCATTGCCCGCATGCTCACCACGACCTCCTACGTCGACAATACCTGCCAGCCCGGCACCTCTTATATATATAAGGTGAAGGCTGTCGACCTGGCCCGGAACTTCTCCGTCGGCTCCGACTCGGTGGTTTGTCAGCCCACGGGCGAGAAGGGACTGCTGGCCCACTGGAACTTCGACGACAACCTCCTTGACGACACACCCAACATGATGGATGCCGTCTCGCTGAAGAACGCCCTCTTTGCTGCCGGACATGCCGACGGCTCACAGGCTCTCAACCTGGTGGGAGGCACTAACTACGTGCAACTGCCCTACGAAGTGGCCAACCACGACGAGATGACCATCTCGATGTGGGTGAAATGGACTACAAGCGGCAACTGGCAGCGCATCTTCGACTTCGGCAACGGCACCGACAACTACATGTTCCTCACTCCGGCCAACAGCTACACCAACGTGATGCGCTTTGCCATTAAGAATGGCGGCAGCGAGCAGACCGTCGACTGCAAGGCAAAGCTCTCTACCAGCTCGTGGAAGCATCTGGCAGTGGTCATTGGCCGCGAGAAGACCACCATCTATATCGATGGCGAGGAAGCCGCTTCGAGCACAGGCATCACCATCAAGCCCAGCGACATACATCCCGTGATGAACTACATAGGCCGCAGCCAGTTCACTGCCGACCCCTATTTCCGTGGTTACATCGACGACTTGCGCATCTATAACTATGCGCTCGATGCCGATGCCGTCAGGCAGACCATGCAGGCCCTGCCCAGCGGCATTCAGGAGGTGGGGCAGGGGAGTGGCCGGCAGCCGAAGGCCGTCTATGGCCTCGACGGAAGGCAGCATCCTTCTGCCCGTAGTGGCATCGTGATTGTCGACGGCAAGAAGACCGTGCGCAGATAACTGATTATCAGTGAGTTACGAAACACAGTTGAATTAGGTCACAATTTAGCCCGAATTAGCTTGTAATTCGGGCTAAATTGCGTTATAATAGAGGCTGAATTGCGACCTAATTTGAGTTGCCTTCGTTTTTGAATCAGTGGGAATGTCGCCAGAAGAAGTGCCAGATGCGGAAGAGTGGCTCCCAAAGGCTTTCCGAGGGGAAGAGCCAAGCGGTGCGCCAGTCGCGCACTAACCGCTGCCAGTTGCGGCCCACTGCCGTCTCGCGGGCAAAGCGGCTCACCCGCTGGTCGTACTGACCGAAGTTGCCGCCGGCCATGATTTCGCGGAGCAGGAAGCGTCCGCGGCGCTCGTCGGGGGCAACGAGCAGATAGGCATCGTCGAGGCGGAACAGGTGCTGCATGACGTACATCATCGCCCCGGCCACTTGCAGCAGGCCGCAACGCTTCCAGGTATCGACGATGCTGGTGCGCTCGGCTTCGCTGAAGCCCTGCCGCAAAACAAAGTAATAGTCGACTATTTGCCGCAGTCCGATGCCGTTCTGGAAAAGATGGCGGGCTATGTGGACCAGCTGGTAGACGCTGTTGAAGGCCGTCGTGGGTACGCTCAGCAGCCGTCCGCCTATCTCCTTCCTGTGGGCCAGCTGTGTTGCGGCCTGCTCTTGGAAGAAACGCTGCAGCCGGCGGTTGTTGAAAGGCGAGTGCATGAACGTGGGGCGGAAGTGCAGCTCGACGTCGGTGCCCTCGAACTGGCCATAGTCTATGTGGTGATAGCATATCTCTCCGGCGTCGCCATGCTGTCGGGCGTAGTCGATGCCGCCCTTCACGTCGAGCCGTCCGCCCTGTGTCACCCACACATCGATGTCGCCGGGCGTACGCATTGCCGGGTCGGGATAGAGCAGGGCGTTGCCCTGGCCTTTCAGCAGGCAGCAGGACAGCCCGTCGGCTTCCATCTGGGCAAACAGGGCTGCCGTATGCTCGCTCACCGTCTTGCTGGTCTGCCGTATCATCTCGGCTGCGGCAAACCACGTGAACAGCGTTTCCTTGTCCTGGGGCCGCTGTTCCCTGGGCAACCGTTCTATGCCGCTGAACATGATGCCTATGAGCGACTGTTGCTCGGCCTGTTCGAGCAGGGCCATCCAGTCGGGAAGCCCCGCCGAGGTGTCGAGCTTGTCGGTGATGCCGAGCGAGAAGCGCAGCATGTCGAAAAACGTTTTCTCTTGCATGGTCAGTCTTGGGGAAGAAGAAGGGGCAGCAGTTGCTCCAGGTCGTTAATCACGTGGTCGGCAGCCGAGGTATCTGGCTCGTCGTCGGTCCATCCTAATCCTTTTGTCCAGACGGTCTGGCAACCGGCCTGACGGGCAGGCACGATGTCCTTGTCGATGCTGTCGCCCACCACCATCACTTCGGCGGCAGGCAGCTTCAGGGCCTCGACGCCCAAGGAGAAGATGCGGGGGTCGGGCTTGCGTATGCCCACCACGGCGCTCTCTACGATGTCACGGAACAGGCCGTCGAGGGCAAACTCGCTGAGCACGGTGGCTATGTTGCCATAGAAGTTGCTCACCAGCACCATGGGATAGCGGCTGTGCAGTTGCTGCAGCACTTCGCGGCTGTGGGCGGTGCAGCGCTGGGCATGAGCATAGGCATGGGCCACTACCTGCTGGCCGTAGGTTGCGGCCTGGGCGCCGTCGTCGGGAAACAAGTGCTGCATCTGCAGCCCGATTTTCGCCTCGAGCGTCTGCCGGAAGGTGAACGATGGCTTCACGATGGGGTTGCGGCCCAGTGTGCGCTCGCCGAAGACGTAGGCCTCGCGCATCTGTTGCTCAGTGACGGGCACGGAGGCCTGCTGGTAGGCCTGCCAGAAGATGCGGGCCCAGTGGTGGCCGCCTGTGTCGAGCGTTCCGCCATAGTCGAAGATGAGTCCGCTTACCGTCATACCGTCATCTCCTTACAGAATTTTTCGTGCGCGTACCTCATATAATAATAGAGGGCCGCCAGGATGGTTACTTCGAACAGGGGGTAGATCCAGGCTTGGTCGATGAGGCAGGCAGCGAACATGACAAAGGCGCGGGTGTTGTGGGTCAGGATGTTGGTGAGCGGCATCAGCGGCAGGCTCTTCTGCCGGAACGCCTCGCGGAAGTCCTGTGGCATCTGTGCCGCACTGGGATACTTGGCCTTCACCTTGCTGAAGAACTTCTGGAACTCGGGCGTCTGACGCTCCTGCTTCTTGCAGTAGCCTAAGTAAAAATAGTGGAACACGTGCTCCCAGAAATATCCCTTCTTGGCAATGAGGAAGGGGCCTGCCTTGCGCTTGGGGATAGCATCGAGCGTACGTTCTTCGGCCTCAGAGCTGGCCAGCTCACTGCCTTCCTCGCCAAGCACGAAATAGAGATGTATCTGGCGGTAGTAGTCGGCCAGCGAACACTGGAGGGCATGCCAGTGGAACCCGGCATAGCTACAGAGCAGGAAGCCCCAGATAGTCCACTGGTAGTCGGTGAAGGGGATGGTCTGGTTCCACAGTCGCAGGGCGATGGC
Source organism: uncultured Prevotella sp. (assembly GCA_905235905.1). GTDB lineage: Bacteria > Bacteroidota > Bacteroidia > Bacteroidales > Bacteroidaceae > Prevotella. The sequence continues at coordinate 23,724 of CAJONO010000204.1, read as the reverse complement.
CAGGTAGCAACAGAAGAACCACACATCGCTGGCAAAGCCGTCGAGCATGCGCCCTATGAGCGTCTTGTGGTTCGTGAGGCGGGCCAGCTGCCCGTCGGTCGAGTCGCAGAAGTTGGCCAGCATGAGCAGCACCACGCCCCACACGTTCCACCACAGCTCAGTGTGGTAGAAGCACCAGCCCGCACCGGCTCCTAAGAACATGGAGAGGATGGTGACGTAGTTGGGGGTGACGCCCAGCTTGGCCCACATCAGCGCAAAGGCAAGACCTATAGGGCGGGTGAAGTGAATGTCTAACCACTCTTCCGTATCGCCCGACTTGAACGAGGCCCGTAGCAGTTCCTTGAAATTCTTTTCCATGACTGTATTCCGATGATGTCCAAATTGTTTTCTATAATGTCCTAATTGGTTTTTTCGGCTGCAAAATTACGAAAATATTCAGAAATAATGCGGTGTTTAGTCAGATTTAACGTTTAGAATAGCCCACTATGGAAATAATTTCCTAATTTTGCAGGCGTGAATCGAAAACTCTTCTATAGGGCGTTAGTTTTAGCGCTCATATATTGTATTCAAGTATCTGCCCAAGTCAAGCTTAGCGGCTATGTGACGGATGCCCAGACTGGCGACTCGCTGCCGTCGGTCAGCGTCGTATATAAAGGTCACAACGTGACAGCCATCTCAGGCATCAACGGCCATTACACCATTGACAGGCACGAGGGGTGGAACCTCACCTTCAGCGCCATAGGCTACAAGCCACGCATCGTAGCCGTCAACAGCAAGACGAAACAGCGGCTGAACATACAACTGAAGCCCGACAACCACCAGCTGGCCGAAGTGAAGGTAAAGGCGAAACGCCAGCGATACAGCAGGAAGGACAATCCTGCTGTTGAACTGATGAAGCGGGTGATTGCCGCAAAGAAACAGACAAACCTGAAAAACCACGACTTCTACCAATACAACCGCTACCAGAAACTGACGCTTGCCGCCAACGACCTCACGCCCCAGCAGTTGGAGCAGAAACCCTACTCCACGACGCCGTGGCTGCTCGACATGGTCGAGCCGTGTGCCTATAACGGCAAGCTCATCCTGCCCATCAACGTCGAGGAAACCGTTTCGCAGCAAGTCTACCGACGCGACCCGCATACCGAGCGCACTATCATACGCGGACAGCAGACCACGGGCGTGAGCGACCTGATAGAGACGGGCGACATACTGAACGTGGTGCTGCGCGACGTCTTTACCGACGTCAATCTCTATGACGACCAGATACGCCTGCTACAGTATCCCTTCACGTCGCCCATAGGCAAGGATGCCATCGCCTTCTACCGCTTTTATATAGAAGACACCGTCAAGGTGGGGCGCGACAGCTGCTACCACCTGCAGTTCATGCCCAACAACCAGCAGGACTTCGGCTTCAGGGGCGACCTCTACATCTTGAAGGACTCTACGCTCCACGTGCGCCGCGCCGAGCTGTCGATACCCAAGCGCAGCGACGTGAACTTCGTGGAGAACCTGAAGGTGCAGCAGGAATACGAGCAGTTGGACAACGGCGAGTGGGTGCTCACCGTCGACGACATGATTACCGAGCTGCAGTTTGCCAAGTTCATACAGAAAGCCATCGTCATACGTACCACCCGTCTGAGCGACTATGCCTTCGACCCCCTGCCCAAGAGCCTCTTCAAGGGCAAGCGGCAGGAGGTGCGCGAGGCCGATGCCCAGATGCGCGGCGAGGATTTCTGGAACCAGTACCGCCAGGTGGAGCTGACGAAGAGCGAGAGTTCGATGGATGCCTTCATGAAGAACGTCCAGAACATCAAGGGCTTCAAATACATCATCTTCGGTGCCAAGGCACTCATTGAGAATTTTGTGGAGACGGGCTCGCCCAGCAAGGTCGACTTAGGCCCGATGAACACCATCGTCACTCGCAACTTCATCGACGGATGGCGCGTCCGTGCCAGTGCGCAGTCCACCGCCAACCTCAACAAGCACCTCTTCTTCAAGGGCTACTATGCCCACGGCTTCGACAGCAAGAAGAACTACTACGACGCCGAGGTCATCTACTCCTTCAACAAGAAGGAATACCTGCCACGCGAGTTTCCAAAGCGAACCCTATCCTTCCAGAGCACCTACGACATCATGTCGCCCAGCGACCGCTTCCTGCCCACCGACAAGGACAATATGTTCGTGGCATTCAAATGGGCCACGGTCGACAAGATGATGTTCTATAACCGGCAGAAGCTCGACTTCGACTATGAGTTCGAGGGCGGACTGAAACTGTCGGCCTCTGTCAAGGCCGAGGAGAACGAGGCCGTAGGCGCCATGGACTTCGGGCGGCTGCGCACCACCGAGCTGCATGCCGGCATACGCTTCGCCCCCGGCGAGACCTATATCAACACCAAGCAGCGCCGCCTCACCGTCAATCTCGACGCACCCGTCTTCACCGTGGGCCACACCTGGGGCGTTAAGGGCTTTCTGGGCGGCGACTACAACTACCACTACACCGAGGTCGGCATCTACAAGCGCTTCTGGATGAAAAGCTGGGGCAAGATAGACTGCTACCTGCAGGGCGGTGCCCTCTGGAACCAAGTGCCCTACCCCCTGCTGCTCTATCCTGCAGCCAACCTGTCGTATATCATGGAAGACGGCACGTTCAACCTCATTAACAACATGGAGTTCCTCAACGACCGCTATGCCTCGCTCATGGTGTCGTGGGACATGAACGGCAAGCTGCTCAACCGAATACCGCTTATCAGGGGACTGAAGTGGCGCGAGTTCTTCGGCTTCAACATGCTATGGGGCACACTTACCGACAGGAACAACCCTGCAACGTCGTCGATGATGCCCTTCCCCGTCGGTTCCTATATCATGGACAAGGAGAAGCCTTATTGCGAAGCCGTCATAGGCGTACACAATATTTTCAAGCTGCTGCACGTTGAATATGTACGACGGCTAACCTATCTGGAACTGCCCACCAGCCAAAAGGACGGGGTGCGCTTCATGTTCCGAATGACATTCTGAAAAAACAAATCGATTCATTAATAAACAAAAGCTATGAAACAACAAGCAAACGTGAAACCCGCAGAGGGTAAGTTAGGCATTATGGTAGTGGGCTGCGGTGCCGTGGCCACAACATTCATGACGGGCGTATTGATGGCTCGCAAGGGGCTGGCCAAGCCCGTGGGGTCTATGACCCAGTACGACAAAATTCGCATAGGGAAGGGCGACGACAAGAAGTACCTGCCCTACAGCGAGATTGTGCCCATTGCCAAGCTCGACGATATAGTGTTTGGCTGCTGGGACGTCTATCCCCAGAATGCCTTCCAGGCAGCCATGTATGCCGAGGTGCTCAAGGAGAAGGACATCCTGCCCGTGCGCGACGAGCTGGAGAAGATTGTGCCCATGAAGGCTGCCTTCGACAAGAACTATGCCAAGCGTCTCGACGGCGACAACGTGAAGTGTTCAATGGTCAATGGTCAATGTTCAATCCCAACCCGCTGGGAGATGGTCGAGGCTCTGAAGAAGGACATCCGCAACTTCAAGGAGCAGAACGGCTGTGCCCGCATCGTGGTGCTTTGGGCCGCCTCTACCGAGATCTACGTGCCCGTCGACGAGAAGGTCCACTACCGTCTGGCCGACCTTGAGGCTGCCATGAAGGCCGACGACCGCGAGCATGTGGCTCCCTCTATGTGCTACGCCTACGCAGCTCTCACCGAGGGTGCCCCCTTCATTATGGGCGCTCCTAACACTACCGTCGATATTCCCGCCATGTGGCAGCTGGCCGAGCAGACGAAGATGCCTATTGCCGGCAAGGACTTCAAGACTGGCCAGACACTCGTGAAGAGTGGCTTTGCCCCCATCATCGGCACCCGCTGTCTCGGTCTGAGCGGCTGGTTCTCGACCAACATCCTGGGCAATCGCGACGGTCTTGTGCTCGACGAACCTGCCAACTTCCGCACTAAGGAGGTGTCGAAGCTCTCAACGCTCGAAACCATCCTGAAGCCCGACGTGCAGCCCGACCTCTATGGCCATGGCAACGACGAGGACACGCAGTACTACCACAAGGTGCGCATCAACTACTATCCCCCACGCAACGACAACAAGGAGGGCTGGGACAATATCGACATCTTTGGCTGGATGAACTACCCCATGCAGATTAAGATCAACTTCCTCTGCCGCGACTCGATCCTGGCCGCACCGCTCTGTCTGGACCTCTGTCTGCTCAGTGACCTGGCTGCCCGCGCCGGACGCTATGGTACCCAGAGCTTCCTCTCCTTCTTCCTGAAGAGCCCCATGCACGACTACACGCAGGGTGAGGAGGCCGTGAACCACCTCTATCAGCAGTACACCATGTTGAAGAATGCCATCCGCGAGATGGGCGGCTACGAGGCCGACGAGGAAATAGACTAACCTGTCATTCCCACTAACAGCAATAAGCCCTCATGATGAAGAACGTCATGAGGGCTTATGCGTTGGGATATAACGTGCGGGTTAGTGGTTACTGAAGTTCCATTTCGAATTGTCGCTCTGGAAGTCGTACTCGGCCAGGGTAGGCGTGGAGTCGCCTGCGGAGTAGAGGCAGTACTTCTGGTTCTTGCCCTTGCCGGGAATGGCGTAAGGCATGATGCGGTAGGTGCCGTCGGTGAGCTGCTCGATGCGCCATAGCTGTTCGTCGAGGCTGGCCAGTTCCTTGGTTGTGACCTCCATATTGGCAGTAGCGGTGAGTGCACGGTTGGTGCCTGCAATGCGGATGACATAGAGAGGGCCGGTGATGGTTCCTCTGTCTGTAGGAACCACCTGCCATTTCTGCCAAGGACGGAACATGTAGTCGCTGCAGCGCACGGTGATGTCGCCCTTGGGCCAGGTGTCCTGCACCTCTTCCAATGTCTGTTCGGCCACGGGCTTCACGGGCTCTTGCATCTGGTTGCGGTTGAACCATCCCTGACGGGCCACGTTCATGCGCACAAAGTCGACAGCCAGCTCCAGTGAATAGCCGCGGCGCTCGCTCAAGATGGCATAGACGCCGTCTTTTATCTGCTCGCCGGCGTATGGCCAGTCATTCTTCCACAATAGCGGACGGATGGCCAGCGTGGAACGTCCGCCCATGTCGAAGTCGGCCTCCCAGTGGAACGACATGATTTCCACACCATCGTCAATGATGGTGCGTCCGAAGTGTCCGGCACCCGTCTTGCGGTCGCCGGCGGCAACGACCATGCGGCCGCCGCCGTGGTACATGTCGCGGCCCACATTATCTATATAGGGACCCTCGACGTTGCGCGAACGGCCCACCACGATGTTATAGGTAGAGTTCACGCCGTCGCAGCACGTGCCGTGGGTGCCTAACAGGTAGTACCATCCGTTGCGATAGATGAGGTCGGAGGCCTCGCAGTCGATGGCGATGTCCTTCTCCTTGTTGCCCTTCACGCGGAACCCCGTCTTCGGGTCAAGCTCAATGAGGCGGATGGTGCCGAAATAGGTGCCGTAGCTGACCCATAGGCGGCCCGTAGTGGGGTCGAGCAGCATGCCGGGGTCGATGGCGTCCTGATCCTCCATGCCGTCGGAGTAGCACACCTCGACGGCCTCCGTCCACCGGAAGTCGGGCGACTTCGGGTCGAGGGTCTTGTTCCACATGGTCAGGATGCGACCGGCATGACCGCCGCCCAGACCGCCGCCCGTAGCGCCGTAGATGCAGAGGTAGCGGTCGCCAATCTTCATGATGTCAGGGGCTGCACCGCCTCCCGGACGGTCGGCACCGCTATGCCAGCTCCAGCCGTCGTCCGATATGAGTCCGCCGCCGCCCGTGCCGAAGGTGTAGTACTTGCCGTCGCACTCGGCAATGGTCGAGGGGTCGTGAATGTAGGGTGCGCCGATTTGCGCGTTTGCGGCTGCAGCCAGAGCCAATGTCGCAAGGATGCTATATAATTTTTTCATATTCTTTGTGTCGTTATTACGTTATGTCGATATTTCGATATTTCGAGGTTTCATTATTTCGAGACGGTTGTCACTTTGTAATTTGTTACGGGCTGGCCTTTCTCGTCGAGGAAGCGAACGCAGAAGTCGCTCATGCCCGGACCGTTGATAATGGCACCGCGCAGGATGTTGCGGCCCTTCTTCAGCGAGAGGCGCGGCGACATGGCATCGTCCTTCACCATGCGACGGTCGCCAGAGAGCAGCAGGGCCTCCTGGCCGTTGAGCCACCACATCGAGGCGGAGTTCGAGCCAACGGCCAGGCGCACGTTGTCGATGTCCTCGTCGCAGTCGATGATGGTGACGGCCCAGAAGAGTACGCCATAGACTTTCTCGCCCCACTTCTCGGCGAAGCGGAACAGCTTGACGTTCATGTTCTCGCTGTCCAGTGCATGCCAGGTCAGTGTCTGCTTCACGGTCTTCACCTCTGGCTTGGCGGGTGCCTGCTGCATGCCACGGCCAAAGCCTGCCGGAGCCTGCTCCTGCTGGAACACGGCCTTGACCTTTTGGCCGTCCTTCGGCACGATGGTCTGCTGGCCTTTGAAGTACTCGCGGTTGAAGTGTTCGCGCAGATAGCTGTCGGTAAAAACAGTATTGCCGCTGTTGGGCTTGTCGATGGGCTCTAAGAGCAGCCAGCGGCGGATGAAGCCTTCGTCGTCGGGCTGTGCCGGCTGGGCGGTAGCAGGAGAAAAATACTTGGGACGGTTCTTGAACTGTACCCAGTCGATGCTAAGGGCACCATTACCCTCGTTGGTAACCACCAAGTCGGTGACACCCTTCGGTGTATATTCGAGCGTGGCAGTCTGTGTGAGCCATTGGTTACGCAGGTCGCGGTTGAAACGCATCATCATCGGGTTGGCAGCGGCACCGGCGGGGGGCTCTGGCGGACGTACTGCCATCTTGAAGCGGGCAATGACCTTGCCATTGGCGCTCTTCTCACGGATGCAGAACTCGGTGTCGTCGGAAGCTTTGGCAGAGAGCACCAGATAACCATTGGTGATGCAGCTGAAGTCCACGTCGTTATATCTGATCCAGCTGCCCTTCGTGGGAAGCGTGGCTTCGTAGCTGCGGAAGGTGTTGACGGTGTCGACGAGCTGTGTCGTGACGTCGGCACTGGCGGTGCTGTAGCGGTCGACCTCGATTCGCTCGGTGGCCTGGTTGACCCCCACGCCGCGCAGGGTCTGCTTCACTTCCTTGATGGTTCCGTCGGCGTTGAAGAACAGCTTTTCGATGCAGGCCGAGCGGCGCTTGTCGTCGTTGGGCGAGAACCAGTTGCGGTGGTAGAACAGATACCACTGACCCTTGTAGTTGACGATGCTGTGGTGGTTGGTCCAGCAGCCGTTGGGCTGTTCGGCCATGATGAGTCCCTTGTATTCGTAGGGCCCCATGGGATTCTTGCTCATGGCATAGCCGAGGACTTCGGTCTTTTCACGAACGTAAGGGTAGGTCAGGTAGTACCAGCCGTTAGCCTCGAAGGCAAACGGGCCTTCGGCCTGGCGGCTGGGCAGGTCTTTCAGGCAGCCGACGCCCATCATCTCAAACTCGCGCTCGCCCCACTTCACTTTCTCCTTCGGGGTGTCGTCGGCCAGTTCTTTCATGTTGTCCTTCAGCTTTGCACAACGACCGTTGCCCCAAAAGATGTAGGCGTTGCCGTCGGAGGCTTGGAGCACACAGGGATCGATGCCGTTGATGCCCTTGATGGGTTCCGGCTCAGGAACGAACGGACCTTCAGGGCTGTCGCTGATGGCTACGCCGACGCCGAAGCCCATGCCCTCTTTAGGGGCGGAAGGGAAATAGAAATAGTACTTGCCGTTGCGCTCTACGCAGTCGGGAGCCCACATGGAATAGGAGTCCTTTCTCACCCAGGGCACCTTGTTCTGGGTGACAATCACGCCGTGGTCGGTCCAGTCGGTGAGGTTCTCCGACGAGAAGACGTGGTAGTCCTCCATGCAAAACCAGTCCTGTCGCTGACCCTGGGGCGGCACAATGTCGTGAGAGGGATAGAGATAGACTTTTCCATTAAACACACGTGCCGTTGGGTCGGCCGAAAACTGGTCGCGAATAATGGGGTTCTGGCCCTGCACGGCGAGCACCAGCCCCAAAGCGAACATGGTGAGTGTCTGTCTTTTCATTTTGTTGCTTTTAGTTGTTTTGCAAAAATATAATAATTAATTATTATATGCTATTCCGTTTGTTTCACGTTGAATCACAATTGTTGCTTTGCAACCATCACGTCCGATGGAAAAGAATATGAGACAAAAATGAAAGACAATTACGTTAATTCTCCAAAATCCGTTGTTCTTTACAAGCTTTTTTCGTAATTTTGCAGCCAAAATCAAGTCGATTCTATGAAACTATCCATTGTGTCGCCCGTTTACCACGGTGAAAAGATGCTCGACGAACTGGTAGGCCGCATTCATGGGGCTATAGGTCAGCTCGCCGCCGACTACGAAATCTTGCTTGTGAACGACTGTTCGCCCGACGGTTCCTGGGAGAAGATTACGGCTATCTGTGCCGTCGACAAGCAGGTGAAGGGCATCAACCTGAGTCGCAATTTCGGCCAGCCATACGCCATTACCGCCGGGCTTTCATACGCCCAGGGCGACTATATCGCCGTGATTGACTGCGACCTGCAGAACAAGCCTGAGGATTTGCCAGCCCTTTTCAGGAAGGCCTTTGAGGGCTACGACATTGTGAGCGCCAAGCGGGTGGTGCGCGACGACACCTTTCTGAAGCGCCTCTCGTCGGCAGTGTTCCACAGAGTCTACGATTTCCTGAGTGGCTTCGAGACCGACAAGGCGGTGGCCGAGTTCGGTGTGTATAGCCAGAAGATTGTCAAGGTCTATTGCAGCATACCCGAATACTCGCGCTCGTTCGTTGAGCTTATCCACACGTTAGGCTTCCGCAAGACCACCGTCGACGTGCTACACGACCATCGGTTAGAGGGCGAGAGCTCCTACGACCTGCGACGGCTGCTCAAACTGGGCTACAACAGCATCATCTCAAACAGCAACCGTCCGCTTCATCTTGCCGTTTCGTTAGGACTCGTCATGTCGGTGCTGTCATTCCTCATGGCCATCTACAATATCTTTGCCAAGTTCTACGGACTCAACGAGGTGGTGGGCTATACGTCGACCATTTTCTCCATCTGGTTCGTCGGTGGTCTGCTGCTGTTCATGATGGGTGTGCTGGGCCTTTACATCGGCAAAATCTTCGACCAGGTGAAAGGTCGTCCCGTCTTTATCGTGAGCGAGACGCTGAACATTGAAGACTGAGAAATCATAAATAGTAAAATCGTCAAATCGTAAATAGTAATGGTTCCTTTTAACAAGCCATACTGCTCTGGCCGCGAGCTGAGCTACATTCAAGAAGTTTGCCACTCGACCACCATGTCGGGCAACGGCGACTTCACCAAACTGTGTCACGGTTTCTTTGAGAAGCGCTACGGCTTCCGCAAGTGCCTGCTCACCACTTCGGGCACCGATGCATTGGAGATGTGTGCCATGCTCTGCCGGCTACAGCCTGGCGACGAGGTCATCATGCCCTCCTATACGTTCGTGTCGTCGGCCATAGCCTTTCTCCGTGAGGGAGCCAGCATACGCTTTGCCGACAGCGGCGACGACAACCCGAACATCGCGGCCGAACAGATTGAGCCACTCATCAACGATAAGACACGGGTCATCGTTGTTGTCCACTATGCCGGCGTGGCTTGCGACATGGATGGCATCATGGCGCTGGCCGAGAAGCACCGTCTGCTCGTCGTAGAAGACGCTGCCCATGCCATCGACTCGTTCTACAAGGGACGGCCCTTGGGTGGCATTGGCCATCTGGCTGCCTTCTCTTTCCATGAGACGAAGAACATCAATTGTGGCGAGGGCGGTATGCTCGTGGTCAACGACGAGCGGTTTGTAAGTCGGTCGGAGATTATTTGGGAGAAGGGCACCAACCGCGCCGAGTTCTATCGCGGCATGGTCAACAAGTACGGGTGGTGCGATCTGGGGTCGTCGTTTCTGCCCTCCGAGCTGAATGCAGCCTTCCTCTGGGCACAGTTGGAGCAGATGGACGACATACAGCAGCGGCGCCGCCACGTCTGGGAAACCTACGACCGGGCACTCCGTGACCGTCTGCCAATGGGAATCACGGTCATGCCTCCCACGCCAGCCTTCGCCACCAACAACTACCACATGTACTATCTGCTCTGCCCCTCGCTCGAAGTGCGCACGGCCCTGATGAACTACATGAAGAACCGAGGTGTGCAGACCACGTTCCACTACCTGCCCCTGCACTCCAGCAAGTACTATGAGGACAAGCACGACGGACGGGCGCTGCCCAACTGCGACCGCTATGCCGACACGCTGGTGCGTCTGCCCCTGTTCTATGAGCTGGCCGACGACGAGACAGAACGTATTGTGAAACTGCTTCTGGCATACAAGGGATAAGGACGACAGCGATGAACAAGGCTATCCAAGGCATCAAGTGGTTTTTCAGCAACAGCCGGTGCGTGTTCTTCTTAGGACTGGCCATCGCCATTCTGGCCACCACGCTTGAAGTGGTGCGCGGCCGTAACACCAACTATTTCGACTATCAGGATTCTACCCGCATGTTCTGGGAAGGCATCAGCCCCTATAACCTGGAATATGCCCAGGCCAACGGCATCTATTTTCTCTACTCCCCAGTGTTCAGTGTCGTGTTTGCCCCCATCTACCTGCTGCCTTGGTGGTTAGGGCCGTTCGTATGGAATCTCTGCAACTACAGTCTCTTTGCGCTGGCCGTCAAGAGCCTGCCCAAGCAGTTGGAGCGCTATCGGCATTGGATATTCCTGTTCATGCTCTCTGTGGTCTTGCAGTCGGTGTTCTGCTATCAGCACAACCTGATTGTCTGCTACATCTATATTTTCGCCTTCATCCTGCTTGAGCGTGGCAAGGCTTTCTGGGCCGTCCTGCTAATCATGTTCTCAGCCACAACCAAGGTCTACGGCGCCGCAGAGCTTGCCATTCTGCTATGCTATCCCAAGGTGTGGCGCAATTTCGGCTATGCCCTTCTTTGTGGAGCAGGATTCTTGTTGCTGCCAGCCGTGAACACGGCGTTCGACAATGTCTTTGTGCTCTATCAGGAGATGTTCGACATGATAGCCTCCCATCATAACGATTCCGACTTCATCGGCATTCTTTTTGCCCGAGGGCTGAAGCCCCTGTTGCTGCCCAACTACCGCCTGGTGCAGATGGTGGTCTTTGTCCTGCTGGCCATCTGCTTCTTCTTCCGCTACAAGCGCTGGCACGACTTCCGGTTCCGGGTGCAGGCACTGGCCGTTCTCACTGGCTTCATGATTCTGTTCAGCGACTGTCCTGAGACCCACACCTATGTCATCACCCTGCCTTTCTATGCCATGGCTTTCTGGTTGCAGCCACGCCGCACGTGGGTCGACTGGACGCTCTTCTGGCTGCTCGTGGTCAATTTCTGCATCCTGCCCACCGATGTGCTCTGTCCGGCATGGCTCCATGAGTATATCCACAAGACGTTCTGGCTCGATGTCTACACCTATTTTATATGTTGGCTGCGCATCATCTGGCAGGCCATCGGTCCTGCACAGGCAGTCCCTGTGAAGAAGGTCGTTGCCGTCTTGCTATTGCTCTTGTTGCCTGTAGGCATGCAGGCACAGGGAAAAGCGCAGCCTGAAAGCCGCTTCTTCCGTGTGAAGGGAGTTACGTTTAAGATGAAGCTGGTAGAAGGCGGCTCGTTCGTCATGGGGGCACAGCCCGGCGACACGCTGGCCGATGCCGACGAGGTGCCTCACCGCGTAGTGCTGAACGACTATTACATGGGCGAGACCGAAGTGACGCAAGAGCTGTGGGAAGCGGTGATGAGGAAGAACCGTTCCAAGCACAAGGGGCCGCAACTGCCTGTGGAGTATGTTTCCTACGACCAATGCAAGGAGTTTATCTCACGGCTCAACGCGCTCACTGGCCAGCATTTCCGCATGCCCACCGAGGCCGAATGGGAATATGCCGCCCGTGGCGGCAAGAAGTCGAAGGGCTATCTCTATGCCGGCAGCAACAATATTGACGAGGTGGCCCATACGCTCTCCAACTATCGTGAGCACGTCTATCTGCCCGTGGCTCAGTTCAAACCCAACGAACTGGGACTCTACGACATGTCGGGCAACGTCTGGGAGTGGTGCGACGACTGGTACCGTAAGCGCCCCGCCGACAAGCCTTCGAGTAATTTCCGCGTCGTTCGCGGCGGTGGCTACGACTGTTCGCCGTGCTATTGCCGCTGCACCAATCGCTACCTCTACGACCAGCGTCGTCGGCGCGACCTCGTGGGCCTCCGCTTGGCACTGTAAAGGATTGAAGCCCCTCGTCGCCCTCTGGCCTATTGTCGACAGAGAGGTCATCTGTAACCGCAATAATCATTAAGCAATGGCAAGCAACGCAGACTTTGTACACTACATTACCGACCAGTGTGGTGGGGCGGGAGAGATAGTCACCAAAAAGATGTTTGGCGACTACGGCATTTATTGCGACGGGAAGATATTCGGTCTGATCTGTGACGACAGTCTCTTCAGAAGAAGAGTGTAAAAGAAAGATGCCACACCGCGAACGGCAAGAGTGGCTGTCGTTAGGACAAAGAAGCCTGAAAGCAGGGACAAAGAAGCCTGAAGGCAGGGACAAAGAGGCATTAACAAGTTCGTTCGCGTATACCCAAATAACCTTTCGCGTATGCCCAAATAACCGTTCTCGTATACGCAAACCACCTTTCGCCTACGCCCCAATTCAAAAGCTATTCTGAGCTATATCCGTCTAACTGTGTCTTTGCCTGAGAAGGGTGGATGTAGTTAACTTTCATTGGTGCCAGTAGTAGGTCACGCTTCCCAGCGTGACGTGGCCTTTTTATCATGCTTCCTATAAACAGGGCGGGAACCCGCGCCGACATTCCCTCGACCTCAGTTTCCCGCCCTTGCGTGTTTCTACTGCATTTCTACACCGCCACGCCCGTCCGCATCACCTCGCGATAAATCGGCGAGTCCTCGCCGCTCTCTAAGAGGATGGGTTCGATGTAGAGACTTACTTTGTCAACATCACGGCAAAGGCTTGACGATGTGTCCCACCACGTGCCTTCCTTTATTTTGGGCACGATGACGGCCACGTCGATGTCGCTCCACTCATTAGGGCAGTCCTTGGCGTATGAGCCGAACATCATCACCTTCGTCGCAGGATCGAATCGCGGAGCGATGATTGCTTTGTAGCGGCGCACCAGCTCCAAGGCGAATTCCTTGGGCAGGATACCCTGCACGGTGAGCGGCGTGAAGTTCACCGGGTCGATGACTTTTCCTGTAGTTTTTGGAGTATCCATGCGTACAGCTGTTTGGTGGTTTCTAATATCTCGGCAGTCTTTTCGCGGTTAAGCGAGCGGGCCACCTCGTCCTTGATTTCCTGATAGCGGGCTTCGATGTTCATCGGCTTGATGAAGTCGAGGAACTTCAGCTGCTCCTCGCTCATCTTCGTGTAGAGGCCGCAGCCCTGTGCTATCTTCTTGTGGTCGTGGAGGTAGGGCGGGTCGTCGTCGCGGCACACGCACCAGTAGGCTTTCAAGGTCTTCTGTAGAGACGGTTGGCCACGCCGTCCCAGTAGCCATCGCGGCGCAGTGTCTCGGCCTGTGCAAAGGTCTGGCGTGCCTTCCGGCACTCATGCTCTACCATGATGCGGCGTTCTTCGTCGTTAAGGCTCATAGCAGTACGATTTTGTCTTGTTCAACATTCTTGTAGAAGGGGGTGTAGGAATATTCGCTCCATTCTTTCTTGGAATAGACCTGCGGATTGATTTCCTCATCGATGTCCCATCCGAGGCAGCGGAACGGATAGCCTACGCCGTAGTCCTGATAGGTCAGTACGGGTTTGTCGAGCAGTATGAGCAGGTCCCAGTCGCTTCCCTTGTGGGCATCGCTGCGTGCCTGCGAGCCGTAGAGCAGCAGCGAGCTGCCCAGCGGCAGGGCTGTCGTGCCCAGCCGCTTGATGCTGTCTATTACTTTTTGTCGCTCCATAGTCGTATCTGTTTACAATCCGTCGGCAAAGGTACAAAGAATTTCCGGAATTCTTTCATCTTTGCCCCACCTTTTATATATTATAGGGATATTGACAGGGCTATAGCGGCTTGGTCTCTTCGAACTGCACCTTATAGGGCCACTGCTCCTCGTTCTGCGGCCAGTCCTTGCTGGCCTTGCCGCTGGTCCAGGGATGGGCCCAGTGCTGTGTGGGAGCGCCCATGACCACGAAGAAGAGTCGTGTGCAGCCCGTGGGGATGGTTAGCTCGGCAGTGCCCTCCTTGTCGGCCTTCACCTCGCCATAGGTACGAGTGCCGTCGCTGCTGAGTGCCACGAAGGCATAGCGCCAGCCGGCACGGGCGGGATAGACGTAGTGGTAGCCGGGGGCGTCGGTCAGTCCCGTAAAGTGGGCCTTGACCACTGTTCCGGCGGCAGGCCGCCGCATGTTGGTGATGTGGTAGCCGTAGTTCTGAATGCAGTAGGCCGAGTCGGGCTGGTAGGTGGCAGTGGTGGCATCGGCAAGTTTCAGTCGGTTCACGTGCTGGCCTATGCGGTGCTTGGCGCGTTCGCGCACACCGTCGATGTCCCAGGTGGCCATGCGCATGTAGCCTTCCATCAGCTCGTCGCAGAACTGTGCCTGCGTTATCTTGTTCATGCGCTTGTAGGTGTCAATAGGGTCTTCATACCGCTGTGTCTCGCGCCACATGCGGCCAATGAAGTTGCGCCCGTACTTCATGCACCACCAGTCGTGAATGTAGCAGCAGGCATAGCGCCAGTCGTCGTGGAGAAGGTTGAGGTGGTGCTTGGCCAGATGCTGCTCGAAATACTCGCCGTCGGTGAACTGCCGGTCGGGGAATATCTGGTAGGCCTGCCAGTCGGCGCAGCTCTCCCACCATCCGTTGTCGCTGCCGCCGCCCCATCCCCATCGCCAGCCACGGTCGTAGTGGCCGTTGGCATCGGTGCCCAGGTCGGCCGAGACGAGAAACTGGAAGGTGTGACCCACCTCGTGGGCTACGGTGTGGCCGCCACGGGCGGTGGCTGCCCAAGGGTTGAAGTGGCCTATGCCCGTCATGCCGCCCGAAGCGCCGTTGGTGCCCGAGGCATCGGCGCGCCACTCGGCCTGGTAGGGTATGTAGAGTTGCACCTTGTAGTTGTCGGTGGTCGACTGTCCCTCGACGAGGAATCCCAGTTCCCTGACATACATGTCCCAGCACTTCTCGGCAATGGCGAGCACGTCGTAGGCACTGGCTATCTCGCTGCGGTTGGGATGCTTGATGCGGGCGGGATTGTTGCCGTAGCGCACGTCCCAGAACACGGCGAAGTGCTCACTTTCGAGTGAGTGGGCGAAGTTATAGCCCGTGGTGGCCGAGGCATTCTCGTAGTTGGTGCCGCTATAGGTGTCGGGTTTCAGCAGGTATCTGCCGGGATTGGTAAACATGACGGTAGCCTTGTCGGGGGCTACGGCCTGTGTGCGCTTGGCCGTGGGATTGTAGACGACGATCTGCGCGGTCTTCACCTCGATAGAGTCGGCACTGGCAATGGGTATCTGCACGTTTTTCTGGAAGCGGTTGTCGTAGCGAATCCAGAGCGTGTCCTGCGCCATCAGACCCGTGAGGGGCATGAGCAGGGATATTATCAGGAATATGTGTTTCTTCATCTTATAATAACCTTTCTGCCGTTAATGATATATAGCCCTCTCTTTAACGTTGAGGGTTGGGGGTTGAGGGTTGAGGGTTGAATTCGGCGACCTTGCAGGTCATAGACTGCGTCTGAATTCATCGTTCTATATTTTAGATTTTGAGCGTTCAGCTCGTCGATGCCGCTGGTCTCTGTGATGTCCTCGCCGATGCCATCGATGTAGAAGCGGAGCTGGGTGGCAGGCTCGTTGCTGGCATCTTCTACCATGCTGCGGAAGGCCTTGATGGATATGGAGTCGACCGTCGGGAAGAAGCGTCCCTCGTCGTTGAGCAGGTAGCGCGTGTTGGTCGAGGGCTTCAGCTGGTTGTCGCCTTCATGACTTGAGTAGTATCCGCGCATTCGCAGTTTCAGGCTCTTGCTCTCGCTGGTAAGCGTCTTCAGGCCTGGCGAGCTCTGTCCGCCCTCCATCGTAACATTGGCAATGGCATAGACGGGGCCGGCCACCTTGCCGCTGCCGTAGGCCACGGTCGAGAGCCTGCCTGCCTCAATGTCGGGCTGGCGTGTGGGCTTAATAAGATAGTAGGCGTGGGCCTGTAGCACCACGTCGCTGGTATGGGTGTCTATGCTCTGGTACTCCAGCGTGGGCACGGGGTCGTCGGTGGCCGCCTTGATGCCCGCCAGTTGCGTTCCCTCGCCGAAGGCATCGCACAGCTGTTCGCCAGTGAGCGAGAAGGGCACCACGATGCTGTTCCACCGGCCTACGTTCATGGTGCGGCGGAAAGCCAGCAGACCGTGGTCGACGGAATATTTCGCATTGAAGGCGGCGCTGTCTTCATCGACGGCAAATTTTGTGGGCACCTTGAGGCGCAGCGAACTGGTGCTTGAGAGTGTGTCGCCCTCAACGACGAGGCGACCGTCCTTCCGGCGAATCATGCGGCTTCTCTCGCTGGTCACTAAGTAGTAGTGCTCACCGCTGTCGGTGCTGACAACTACGTTGCGGGCACCTTGCAGCAGTGTCAGACGGTTGGTCTGGGCCTGTGCGCACCCTGCCGATGCGACGAAGAGGAGTGCCAAACAGATGTGTTTCATAAGCGATTCTATTTGATAATGATTATCTTTCCGTTCTTCACATACACACCCCTCTTTAACGTTGAGGGTTGAGGGTTGAGGGTTGAGGGTTGAGGGTTGAAGGTTGAGGGTTGAATCCGTCGTCCAGCCAGGTCGTAGACGAACGGCTGGGTGGCGTTGGGGCGTTGGGCGGGTGAGGCGATGCCCTCCGTCTTGCCTTCCACGTCCGAGCGGTTGACCATCTGGTTCAGGGCCTGCACCTCGCTAAGGGAGAGGGCACGGTCGTAGACGATGACCTCGTCGATGCTGGCATCGGCCGAGCCCCAGAACGAGCCGTAGCCCAAGAAGAGTTCGTTGCAGGCAGCAAGGTGGTCGACCACGAGATTGTAGTCGAAGGCCTGCTTTGTCTTGACTGTGGTGCCGCTGAGCGAGCCTTCGAACTTGTCGCCCGTGTGCTTGGTGGCATCGACATATACCGTGATGCCGCCGGTGGTCGATGTGGCCTTCCGCTCGAAGACCACGGTGAGCAGGTGCCAGTGGCCGGCCGACAGGTCGGTGGTGGTCACCGTGTTGGGGTTGTTGATGTCGAGCCAGTTGTGATAGGTGCCGTTGGCCTCGTCGGCCGTCTTGCCGTCGTTGAAGCCCGTATAGAGGTTGCCGGTCATGAAGAGGCGGCTGCTGCCGTCGACAAAGCCGAAGAGGGCATCCCACAGGTTGTTGTCGGTGCGCTTCACGAAGAGCGACACGGTGGCTCCGCTTTCCAGCTCCTTGCCCTTCAGCGGGTTGGGAATGCTGACGTAGCTCTCCTTGCCGTTGGCGCCGAAGGCCATGTGTATGTAGCCGCCGTTGCGCAGCGGGTCGCCCTGCTCAATGGCGGGGACGCTGGTTGTGCCGTTGTGCAGTTGCTGAGCCTTCTCGTCCTTGTCCAGGCTGTTGGCCAGCGCGTCGTCGCCGTCGAAGGCATATCTGGCCACCATGTCTTTCTGCCAGTCGACGGTGGTGGCGGCATTGGCTTCTGAAAGGGCTTTCACCGCATACGTCTGCTGCCAGAAACAGTTGCCCGAGGCTATGCGGGCGGTGAGCGTGACGACGGTGTCCTGCTGCAGCCCTAAGGGGTAGTACTTGCCGTAGTGGGAGATGATGTCGGGGCTGTTGCTCTGCCATTGCAGGCTGACGTTGTCGAGGTCGAGGCCCATGCTGTAGAGGTCGACGTTCTTGTTGACGCTCTGCCCGTTGCGCACTGGTACGCTCTGGTTGTTCACGTGCCAGGCCACCGAGTAGTCGCTGCGATACTTGTAGCCCCAGACGTTGACACCGCTGGTGGCCATGGCCGAGAACGAAACGGTCTTGATGCTGCGCTGGTCCATCAGTAGCTCGACGAGCACACCGTTATAGGTCACGCTGCCCAGCTTGATGGTGAGATAGCTCGTGCCCTTCTCGCGGCTCCAGGTGCCGCTGTAGGCTCCCGTCACCTTGCCGTCGGCGGTGAGCGTCACCTTGACGGGCGTCACCTCCTCCATCTCCTTGTAGTTCATTCGATATTTGTGGACAAGCACCTGATAGGTGCCGGGAATCTCTGCCTCGTCGACAATCTCGCTTGTGGCCACGTCGTTGTCGGTCAGGCTCTCGCCGTTATACTCGAAGGGTGAGGCCACCAGCCATCCCTGCTTGTTCTGCCACAGCTGATGCACCCGCACCTGATGGCCCGCCGTGCCGTCGTTGAACTTCGTGTGGCAGACCAGATAGGTCTTGCCGTCGTCGGCAGCAATCACCGAGTTGTGGCCCTGGGCACACTCGCCCACCGTCATGAAGCCCCATCCGTTGTAGGCACCCATCAGCTTCTCGCCCCGCGTGTCGCTGTTGCCCGTGCCATAGTTCATGGCGTAGGCAGTGAAGATGGCGCTGCGACCCTGCGGGTCCTTGTAGGGACCGTTGGGCTTGTCTGAGCGGAACACGCGCATCTCATAGCCGCCGTCGGGCGAATAGAAGCCGTAGCTGACGAACAGGTAATAGTACTTGCCTATGTGCTCGATGTAGGGACCCTCGCCCGACACGTAGAAGCCGCCGCCCACCTTCGTGCCGAAGTAGGGGTCGCTGGTCACGCCGTCGCCGCTGCCTGTCACAGGATAGGTCACGTCGTAGTCGCGCAGGCCGTTCTCCTCGTTCAGTTCGAGCATCCAGATGCCGCCGCTCCACGAGCCGTAGACCAGCCACAGCTTGCCGTCCTCGTCGAAGAATGCGGCGGGGTCGATGGTGTGAGGCCAGCGGCTGCCCCACTTCGAGCCTACGTTATAGCGTGAGGGTAGGGCAGACTGCGTACCCAGCACCAGTTCTAAATCGGTGTCCTTATATGAGTGGCCGCTGTCCTGGAATCCGCAGATAACCACCGGGCCCTGATACTGGTAGGGACCCGTAATCTTGTCGGCTGTGAGCAGGATGATGCTGGAGTGCCAGGCATCGCCGTTGATGCTCAGATACATGCACCATTTCTGCATCGTGGGGTTCCAAATCACGTCGGGTGCCCACATGTTGCCGTCTATGTTGTAGTTGGCATCCGTGCGGCTCGACCACTCCTGGGCGTCGAAGGCAGGCAGGCTTACCTCCGTGCCGCCTTTCGGCACCGTTGTCACCAGGGGCTTTACGAAAGCCTGGGCGTTGGTGGCATTGCTGCTGGTGGCTGTCTTCCACTTGAAGCTGCCGCCCGTCCAGCTCTGCAGATTAGTCGACGAAGCCATGCCTCGGTGCGAACCGAAGATGTAGTAGCGCTTTGCCGTGGGCTCCCACACCACCGACGGGTCGTGAATGCTGACGCGTTGCTTCGTCGTTGCCTTGTAGAGCGACTTGGCCTGTGCTGTCGTAATCTCGTTCTCTTGGGCCGAAAGGCCGCAGAAAGACCACGATGCAAGTAAAAGTAGAATAGTTTTTTTCATTGTCATGAGTTATTAGTAGTTTGTTTCTATTTTTTCAATTTTTCAATTTTCATAGACAAGTCCCTTGAAGGGGTAGTCGTACCAGTTGGTGCTCTGCGAGAGGTTCTGTGCCCATTTCGGGAAGCGCTGGTAGGCTCCTACGGCTATGTTGACTGAGGTGGCAATGGCCTGTTTCTCAAGCGGATACTTCACGTAGCCTGGTACGCAGAGCGCCCATGGCACGTTGTTGCCATAGACAGCCTTCTGCCCGCTGGCATAGTCGCGCAGCACCTCGACGGTCTTATAGGGTACGGTATGCACCTCCCAGAAGCCGCCATTGTATTCCTCGACGATGAAGACGTCGAAATTCTCTACGACAAACCGCCGGGCTGCCGCCTCGGTAGCCAGTTGGAAGGTATAGGTGACCACTGCCGGCGCAACGTCGTCCTCATAGTCCTCGTCGCCGCTGAAACGCTCCTTGGTGTTGAAGTAGAGCGACGGAAACGAGCCGTCGATGGCCAGCTCGTGCTTCATGGCCCAGTGGGCATTGCTGAAAAGGTTGAGCACCACCTCGTTGGTGCCGAACTTCATGTTGTCGGGCAGCAGGTAGTCGTCGGTCTTGATGATGCGCATCTGCATGTCCATGGGGAAGGGGAAGTCCTTGTCCATGTTGCCTTCGCGCTCTGCGCTCACAACGTCGTCGGCCGTCAGCCCCACCACGCGTATGGCTGCACCCATCGGCTCTAAGGCACCCACGGCATCGAGGCTCACGCGCAGCGTCACCTTCTTGCCTTCGATGCTGGGCGTCAGGCTGATGACGGCATCGTTGAAGTCGAAGTCGCCCGTGCGGGGGAAGTTGTTCTCGAAGAGATAGCGCAGCGCCAGGGTGTCGGCCTGGGGCAGTGTGGTCATCTGCTTCACCGACGTGGCCTTGTCGATGCTGAGGGTCTGTGTGCCGTAGCCATTGCTCACGGGAACACGAAACACGCTCATGTAGTCGAGCTTGTCGACAAGGGCCACATAGGCGGCACCCGATGCTATCAGGTAGTTCACCGTAATGCTTTTCGACTCCTTGCCACCCACGGTGCCCTGCCACAGCAGGCTCAGGTGGGAAGGGCTGCTCGTAGGGTCGCGGTCGTAAACCAGCATTTGGTAGCTCTCGTTGGGCATCAGGCTGGTGGTGAGCCTCAATGTGGCCGAAGCCATCGTGGCCCATGTCTGTCGGGGGTCGATATTCTCCACGGGGAACGATGCTTCTATCAGTTCCTCGTAAGCCGTTTGCTCGAAATAATTCTTCCTGCACGATGCCGCACCCATCGAGAGAACGGCAAGTGCCAGCAGAAACTTAATGCTGTTCATAACGCGTTGATTGTGAATTTTGTACATGCGAAATTACAAAAAAACGTCCAACCGACACTCATTGCGCTTGATTTCGTTTGCTATTTTGGGCAAATTTTGTGTTTTTTAACTAATTATTGCACCGACCTATTATATTTATTCGTAAATTTGCACAAAATTTTTATAGTAACAATCTTAACGTTAAAACAAAATCAAGATGAAAAAGTATTTGATGATGAGTGCAGCTGCCCTCGTATTGTTGATGACCAGCTGCTCGAAGGAAAAAGACTTCTATGATCCCCAGGCAGCCGCACAGAGGCTGACAGTGACCTACCAGAACTCGTTCGTTCAGGAAGTGGGTACGCCCAACGAGAACCAGACATGGGGCTTTGCCTCGTCGGCTGCAGCTTCGCGCCAGACGCGCTCCATGATTACCTCCATCGGCGATCCCTTCACCAACTACGAGAACACCGACGCCCTCTACAAGAGCGAGGCCCCGACGACGGCCATGACCTATAACGATTACATGAACCAGGACAAGTGGCGCCGTGCCGACTGGGGCGGAGCACTCGACCAGAATGCCGCCATGAACGGCGATGCCGAAATCCTTCTGCCCGACGGCGAGCACAGCATCACCTTCTATAACGGTTCGCACGACTTCTATGTAACGGGCAATGCCACGCTCAACAACCCCAACCTGAATCAGGCACGTATCTATGTGCTGCCCGGCAAGACGCTGACGCTCAACATGGGCAACTATATCAACGCCCTGCAAATCTACGTTGCCGACAATGCTACGCTGAACTATAATTACGGTTCGCTCTACTACCAGACGGGCGATGCCTGCATCTTCAACCGTGGTACGCTGAACCTGGTGCAGCAGAACTTCGAGATAAACCAGAAAGCAGTGGTCTATAACGAAGGAACCATCAACGGAACAAACATCACCAGCAAGCCGGGCGACGGCAATCCCTCGTTCCTCTATAACTTTGGCGACATCAACCTCACTGGCAAGTTCCAGCTGAACTCGTGTGCCAACTTCTACAACGAAGGCAACTTTACTGCTGCCGGCGAGACAGAGCTTACCCAGGGCAACAGCCTCATCTGGTGGGTGAACAAAGGCTTCTATACCACCTCCGACTTCAAGAGCGCTGCTTGGAACGCCACCTGCTACAACTTCTGCAGTCTGTTCATCACGGGCGTTGCCTATCTGACAAACGGCCAGATGCACATGATGAATGGCAGCTACTTGGAGGCTTCAAACGGATTGTTCGACAACTTCCAGTTCACAATGGCCAACAATTCGGGTGTCAACGTGAAGAACGGAACCATCTGGGGTCGCGACGGTGCCGACTTCCGTGGTAAGTACGCTTCGCCCTATCAGGGCTTCATTGCCGACAGCGACGAGGCTGCGGCTTGGGTGCGCTTGGGCGGCGAGAGCCGTATCTTCGACCACAAGGGCTCGGCTTTCCACTTGGTAGGCGCCAACCTGACATTCGGCTATGAGACCGTGAAATTCTTCAGCGGCAACTACTACTGGAACGGAAACGACTGGCAGGCAACCTATAACAATTTCTACGGCGAGTCGACCGAGGCATCGCTCAAGGCCGTGCAGAGCGAGAACAGCACATGGGATCTGCACAACGTAACCAAGATCTATACAGGAAGCGACTTCTCGCAGGTAACAGCTACGGTCACCGAGGGCAAGTGCGGTGCCACATGGACACCCGGTGGCGACACCAACCCCATTGTTGAGCAGGGACGCATCTTCTGTGAAGACCTGGGTACCATTGGCGACTTCGACTTCAACGATGTGGTGTTCGACGCCAAGATTCATAAGGACGGAACGACAGAAATCACTCTGCTTGCTGCCGGTGGCACACTCCACCTGACCGTGGCCGGCGAGGAAGTTCACCAGCTGTTCGGCGTAGAGCAGAAGGACATGATCAACACGGGTCTCAACACACGCGAGGCCGTCACCTTCACAGCCGAGGACAAGTACGAGCACCTTGTCGACATCCCCATCATCGTGCGCAAGCAGGAAGGCTCTAACATCACCAGCTACCAGCTCACTGCCGAGAAGGGCAAGGCTCCGCAGAAGATTTGTGTGCCCATCGGCACCAAGTGGTGCGACGAGTACGTGAGCATCACCAAGGCATATCCCAAGTTCATCGACTGGGTAGAGGGTGAGGATCCCTTCGACTGGAGCTGGGTTGGCACGGTTGTCGAGAAGTATGTCGACCTGAACCTTCAGAACAACGACTAAACAGTTCATCAAATACTTTACGTTTTAATTTGTGGGAGGGCATCTGCGTGAGCAGATGCTCTCCTTGCATGATGAAGGTTGCAACTGATACTGAATTACGCCACAGTTCATGCTGAATTACGCCACAATTCATGCTGAATTACGCCACAATTGATACTGAATTACGCCACAATTGATACTGAATTACGCCACAGTTCATGCTGAACCATGGCGTAATTGATGCTGAAGTGCTGGGCAATCTATTTTTTCAGCACCTTCCTTGTTGTGCCGTCGCTCATGCGAAGAATATTCAGCTCCCTGCTCTGCGTCTCTTGCTGTCCAACCCCTTGGATGGTGTTGCGGAGGTCTCGTTCTCGCTGTCCAACCCCTTGGACGGTTTTTCCGCCGCCGCCACACTGCGGGTTGTGGCCAAGCGACTGCTCGTTCATGCGGAGCCAGTTGCCCCAGCCGGTGTATTTGTGGAAGCCGCTCTGCTCGTAGCCCTCGTCGAAGTTGTTGGGGAAC
>CAJONO010000203.1 GCA_905235905.1 uncultured Prevotella sp. | reverse complement strand
TTTTTCGTACATTTGCACCCGAATTTCCATCACTTGGCAAGACGTGGAAACTTTGCTCAACAATTTTCCGAATGGGAAGTGACCCTATAAATCATCCAAAACACTAATATAGTGGGCAGCCGTTAGTCAAAGCTGCCCGGAGGCGAAAGGTTCGGCAGCCACGCACTTCAGGTTCTTCTGCAGTTGCTCCGTCGAGCTGGCTCCCACGAGCACCGACGTGACGCCCTTCTGGTCGAGAATCCAGGCAAGGGCCATCTCGGCCAGTGTCTCGCCTCGCTCCTGTGCCACGGCGTTCCATGCCTTGATTTTCGCCATTACCTCGTCGGTGAGCATGCTCTCCTTGAGGAACTTTCCCTTCGACATGCGCGAATCGTCGGGTATGCCGTGCAGATAGCGGTCGGTAAGCAGTCCCTGTGCCAGCGGCGAGAACGAGATGAAGCCCACGCCCTCGGCCTGGCAGAGGTCGAGAATGCCCTCCTGCTGCGGGGCGCGGTCGAGCAGGTTCAGTCGTCCCTGATAGATGAGACAGGGCACGTCGCGCTCCTTCAGATAGCGGAAGGCCGTGCGGGTGGCCTCAAGAGGCCAGCGCGAGATGCCCACATAGAGCGCCTTGCCACTGCGCACAATGTCGACCAGCGCCTGCAATGTTTCTTCGAGCGGTGTCTCAGGGTCATAGCGATGCGAGTAGAACAGGTCGACATAGTCCAGGTGCATGCGTCGCAGGCTCTGGTCGAGCGAGGCCATGAGATACTTGCGCGAGCCCCAGTTGCCATAGGGGCCGGGCCACATGTCGTAGCCTGCCTTGGTCGAGATGAACAGCTCGTCGCGGTAGGGGTGGAAGTCGTCGTCCATGAGCCGTCCTAACGTCTCTTCGGCCGAGCCGTAGGGAGGGCCGTAGTTGTTGGCTAAGTCGAAGTGGGTCACGCCGTGGTCGAAGGCATAGCGGGTGATGAGGCGGCTGCGCTCGTAGGAGTCTATGCCCCCGAAGTTGTGCCAAAAACCCAACGACACACGCGGCAGCAGCACACCGCTGCGCCCGCAACGCCCGTATTTCATTCCCCCGTCGTAGCGCAGGGGGTCGGCAAAATAGTTCTCCATAATACTTTTGTCTTTTCTTTGTGATTAGTTTCGTTACATTGGCAATTTGCTGGCAAAGTTACTCATAATTCTCGAACTAAAGCCTCTTTTTTATAAGATTAACAGAAGGAAATGCACGGATGGTGGCTACCCAGACCACTATTTTTTCATGTTTTTTCAAGAAAATGTTGTCTGTTCAAAGAAAAATGCCTACTTTTGCAACAAACTTCAGCTATATCGAATCAGACAGCTATGGAAGAGGACAAACAAAGGAAGCTGGACAGCCGCTATCTGCGCATGGCGCGAATCTGGGCGGAGAACAGCTATTGCCAGCGGCGCCAGGTGGGTGCCTTGGTGGTG
The DNA here is from genome assembly GCA_905235905.1 of uncultured Prevotella sp. Classification (GTDB taxonomy): domain Bacteria; phylum Bacteroidota; class Bacteroidia; order Bacteroidales; family Bacteroidaceae; genus Prevotella. The sequence continues at coordinate 3,025 of CAJONO010000203.1, read as the reverse complement.
AAGGACAAAATGATTATCAGCGACGGCTACAACGGAACGCCCACGGGCTTTGAGAATGTGTGCGAGGACGAGAACAACGTTTCGAAGCCCTACGTGCTCCATGCCGAGGCCAACGCTATTACGAAGCTGGCCCGTTCGGGCAACAACAGCGACGGCGCCACCATCTATATCACGGCATCGCCCTGTATAGAGTGTGCCAAGCTCATCATACAGGCAGGCATCAGGCGTGTGGTCTACGGCGAGAAATACCGTCTGACCGACGGCATAGACCTGCTGGAAAGGGCTGGCATCGAAGTGGTGTACTTGGAAGTGGCTCCCCAGTCGTCTTCCGTGGGGAACACTATTGTAGCCCCCTCGGGGGCAGAAGGGGGGGCCCTATGAGCAAACAGAATCGTTTTTCTCCCCTCTGGCTGGCACTGAGTGCGGTGGTGGGCATCTTTATCGGAACGTTCTACGCCAACCATTTTGGCGGGAACCGGTTGAACATCATCAATTCGGGCACCAACAAGCTGAACAACCTGCTGCACATTGTCGACGACCAATATGTAGATACGGTCGACGTGGGCGAGCTTGTCGAGATGGCCGTGCCTACCATTCTCTCTGAACTCGACCCCCATTCCGTCTATATCTCGGCAAAGGCCAAGCAGATGGCCGAGGACGACCTGCGCGGCTCGTTTTCGGGCGTGGGCATCGAATTTACTATACGTAAGGACACGCTGCGAGTGCAGAACGTTATCAAGAACGGACCGTCGGAGCGGGCCGGCTTGCTGGCGGGCGACAAGATAGTAGAGGTGGACGATTCGGCCTTCGTGGGCAAGACGCTGACCAACGAGGAAGCCATGCACCGGCTGAAAGGGCCGAAGGACACGAAGGTGAAGCTGGGCATACTGCGCCGTGGCGAGAAGGAGATGCGCCACGTGACCGTGACCCGTGGCGAGATACCCATGCACAGCGTCAATGCCACCTATATGCTCGACGACGAGACGGGCTACATACGCCTGAAGAACTTCGGCGAGAACACCTATCCCGAACTGCTCATCGCCCTGGCACAATTGTCACAGTATGACGTGAGAAACCTGGTCATCGACCTGCGTGGCAACAAGGGCGGCTATCTTGGCTCGGCCGTGCAGATAGCCAATGAGTTCCTTCCCAAGAACCGGCTCATCGTCTATACCGAAGGACGACGCTCACAGCGACAGGAATTCCGTAGCGACGGTCGCGGCAGCTATCAGCAAATACCGCTCGTGGTGCTCATCGACGAGGAATCGGCTTCGGCCTCCGAGATTCTGGCTGGTGCCATTCAGGACAACGACCGCGGCACCATCATAGGCCGGCGCTCTTTCGGAAAGGGATTGGTGCAGCAGCCTATCGAGTTTAACGACGGCTCGATGATGCGGCTCACCATTGCCCGCTACTACTCGCCCTCTGGCCGCTGCATACAGAAGCCTTACACCAACGGGCAGGACAAGGACTATGAGGAGGATCTGATCATGCGCTACCAGCATGGCGAGCTCTTCTCACAAGACAGCATCAAGCACACGGGGCCTGAATACAAGACGCTGGGAGGCCGCGTGGTTTATGGAGGCGGCGGCATCACGCCCGACATTTTCATTGGCGAAGATACCACCGACTACACCTCCTACTACAAGGAGGCCACCATGTCGGGGCTTGTCCTGCAGTATGCCTACGAATATACCGACGACCACCGCACCGAACTTTCGAAATATGACGACGTGAAGTCGCTCGACCAGTATCTCAGGAAACAGAACATGGTGGAACGCTTCGCCGCATACGCCGACCGTCAAGGTCTGAAGCGCCGTAACCTGATGATTCAGCGGTCGCGCCGTCTGCTTGAGCACTATCTGCACAGCCGCATTATCTATGGCATGCTCAGCGAGCAGCAGTGGATAGAGTATCTCAATGCCAGTGACCCCGTCATCATCGAGACGCTGCGAGTGTTCCGCAAAGGCGATGCCCGCCCCGTAGTAACTAACGAAACAGACTGATAAAAATATAAAACAGACTCTTATGAAGACAGAATACCAAAAACCGAAAATCGACACCGTCGCTGTTGCGACGATGTCGATAATGGCTTCTACCAACGTCATGCTCGATGCCAATGGCAGTCATCTGGAACGCGATGCCCAGTTTGCTGCATCGAGGCAGGGCAGTGACTGGCAGGAAGAGTAATATTATTCATCTTTCGCAAGTAATGTAGAACCACGGATTTAACGGATGAAACGGATTTTTCTGTATAGTAGATTCAGCCGCAAGCGTCCGATTGCACGGATTTCTGCGCCGCAGGGCATCGCGGCGACAGCCGCTGTAAACAAAAAAAATCATTATTCCGGTCGCAGCAAAATCCGTTCAATCCGCGTAATCCGTGGTAGAAAAGAACTTGCGGATGCAGAATAATATTATCTTAAATGATTATCCGCAATGATACTACCAAAGAGACCGCAGCGCGGTCTTCGCTCCATAACCGAGGGTACGAGCGTAGCGAGCACCCCCGGACAGCAGGCGCATAGGTAACATCGACTCTGAAGGAGTCGCCCCCGCGAGCAGATGGGGCACTCTTTTAGAGTGCTTTCCTTCGTTTCCCGCTGTCCGCAGGTCTTACGGACACTGCGGTTATTGAGCGTAGACGCTTTCAGCGTCTTGGTGGTACGATTGCGGATAATCATTATATTTATTCACTTTTGCGAACCTTCTAAACGTTTGATTTCCAACGTGTTATGATTTGGCTTGAATTATATTACAATTCATGCTGAATTACGCGGCAATTTAAGATTAATTGCATTGTAATTCAGCATGAATTTCAAACGTGCTTCCGTGAAGTCCCAAAATGCATGATTATGCAAACATCGTGAAGCACCTTGGCTTCGCCGAGCTTACACGATGCCCTTCGGTATCATCGTGAAGCACCTTGGCTTCGCCGAGCTTACACGATGCCCTGAGCCATCATGGCCTTGGCAACCTTCATGAAGCCGGCCACGTTGGCACCCTTCACGTAGTTGATGTAGCC
>CAJONO010000202.1 GCA_905235905.1 uncultured Prevotella sp. | reverse complement strand
CTTGAATCGGTCGGACAAACTCAGTCATTTCGTCGAAATTTATCAATTAAAACAGGCAAGTTAGGAACTTGCGAAACTTGAATTATTTTATATATTCAACATTCCTTCAAAAAAAACATTACTTTCATTGTTTCTGTTTCTAATGTCATTATTTCTAATTTGCGCTGCATAAAGTATAGATAATCGCTCTTTCCGTCAAATTTCTGGGATGCACTGCACTTTACATTCTTGCCTTCTGCTTCTCACCGGCACCAGAGCCGCGATACTTGGAGCGAGCCTCGTTGAACTTCCACGTGAGGTCGAGCGAGAACGTACGACGGGCTGGGTTAAAGACAGTCAACTCGCGTGGACCATAGATGATGGCCTTGGTCTCGTTGGTATTGAAGATGTCGTTGCAACGCAGATCGAGGGTCAGCGAACCGAGACGACGCAGGTTGAAGTCGCGCTGAATACCCATATCTACACGTCCCTGAGCCTTCAGGATGCGGAAATTGTCGTAGTCGCCACGTGGATTGAAGCGGAAACCGAGGCTCACGCGCCAGTCTCCAGATGCGGGCGAGGTCGCCCGCGCTCCCTTGGGCAGCTCGATGGTGTTGTCCCAACCCATTTGCAAATAAGGCTTATTCAGCGTCACAGTAGTACCATCGGCGCAAGGCGACTTGTAGTTCTGGAAAACGGCATAGACGAACCATGTAGGGTGCCAGGTAAAATTAAAAATTGAAAAGTTAAAGGTTGGACTGGCGTAGGGATTGATGCTTAGCTGATTGTATTCCTCTGCAGTGTTGATGGGGCGTACCAGACAGACGAGCGGATCGTCGGCACCAGGGAAAGGCTCCGTTGACATGGTCTCTGAATCCTTGACACGCCTGTAGTTGATGTTAGCACCAAGCCACTTATAGCCTGCGTTCAGCACGATGCTGTGGGTGTAGGTGGGCTTCAGGTAGGGGTTGCCACTCTGATAGGCATAACGGTTCAGGTAAATGGTTGAGCTGGTCAGACTGCTGTAGGCTGGACGCTTGATGTCGCGACGGTAAGAGAGCGACAGCTGAACCTTGCCGATAGGAGCAGAGATAACGGCTGTTGGGAACCAGTCGCCATAGTCGCGACATACCTCATCCTCCTTCTTGCCAAAGTTATAGTAGTCGTTCTGTAGGTGCTCATAGCGCAAGCCTGCCTGAACAAAGACCTTACCTAACGGGCGTCCGTACTCCACAAAGCCTGCGGCCGACTTCTCGTTGATTTCCGTATCGGTAGCGGTTACAGGCACAGCCTCAGAAGCAGTGTAGGAATAGGCATCCGTACGGTGGTTGTAGGAATACTCACCACCTAAGGAGAGGTTACCCTTCCACACGGGATAGCTGAAGATGAGCTTCGAAGCCCAGAAGCTATTGCCGCTCTTGGTGTTGCTCTCAATGATGCGAACCGTCTTCTCGCCAGTGGGCGATGTGGCATGTTCTGTGGTGTGGCCAGGCGTCTCGGTGTCATCAAAGAGTCCGTCGATGTTCAGGTCAATGCCCAGATAGCCCACCTTACCATTATAATAGGCGTTGAAGATGTGCTTCTTGAAGTTGTCGTCCTGCCATATCTGACTCTCAGAACGCTCCATGAAGATGCCGTTCTGATATTCGTCGGTATTAAACTGACTGGTCAGCTCGCCGGTAGGATGACGGTCGTACTTGTAGAAGGCACCAAAGCTGTGGTTCTCGTTGACCATATAGTTCAGCTGTAGCTGCGGCGAGAGACCTTTCCACACCTGTTCCGTCTCCTGCTTGGTATAGCCGTCGATACGATCTGGGCCTACCATATAGTACATATCGTCTTCCTGCAAGGACTTGCCGTGACCATAGCGGCCGGCCCAGAACGAGGCAGTGACATCAAGCCCGCCCGTGCGATAGTTCACGTCGAGGTTGTTGGTCAGCGTGTGGCCGTACTGGTAAATGCCACCCAGATTGTCTTGGAACGAGATACCCTCGCCCTGTGCCTTCTTCAGTGTGATGCGCACCACTGCTTTTGTCGAGGCGGCATAGCGGGCACCAGGATTCTGCACCACGTTGACATGCAGAATCTGGTCGGACCGAAGCCGAGAGAGTTCCTTCATGTCCTGCACCCGCCTGCCATTGATATACACCTCGGCATCGCCACGACCCAGCACCTTGACGGCACCATCACGCTCGGCTTCAAGCGACGGTATCTTCGACAGGGCGTCGCTCACGGTTCCTGCCTTTTCCAAAATAGTGCCGGCAACGGTGGTGCGCATGGCGTCGCCCTTGACGTGGGTCTTCGGCAACTGACCCTTCACGACCACCTCCTTCAACAGCTGCGAGTCCTCCTGCATCTGGATGGTCAAGTCCTGACCTGCCTTAACATACAAGGTCTGATAACCCACGCTGGTCACCTTAAAGAGACCATCGCTGACATCCGTCACAATCTTAAACACGCCCTGCTCATCAGTCATGCCACCCTGTACGAAAGCCGAATCGGGCAGTGACAGCAGTACTACATTTACAAAGGGCATCGGCTCACCCTTTTCGTTGACGACTCGCCCACCCCATTCTTGTGTCTTGCCTTGGGCTGCCATAGACATCATCAAGGCAATCACTAATCCTATTGACCAAATAATAATCTTTTTCATCTTTCTTCTTAACCTTTTTACCATTAGACGTTACAATTCTGCATAAAGTTGCGACCTCCCTTTTTCCACCACGCCTTTTAAGCTCCCCTCACCCTTTGGATAGGGGTTTGGGGTGAGACTTTAATTCTTTATCTCCACGCCGCCCATAAAGTTGTCAGCAACGATGTGCAGGCGGGGCACCGTTCCATTATTATCAATTATCATTTTTCCATTACCAATGAACCCTGTCTTGTTTCCTACACCGCCAATGAAACTGCGGCTCTTGACGACGACGTTCACCGTCTGAGGTACAATGAGTTCCACGCCGCCACAGAAAGTGTGGATCTCTATCTCCTCATCCTCTGTAATAGTGGCCTCGCGCAAGTCCATACGGATACCTCCACAGAAAGCATCGAGACGGGCTCCGTGGAAAGGCTCGCCACGATAGATGTACTCATCGCCACCATAGCGCACGCTACAGCAGATGCGCTTGCCGTCTTCACCAATAGGCAGCGGACGCTGCAGCCACTGGTCAGGGTCGCGACGATAGCTGTTGACAATCGCCATAGCGCCTAAATAGATCAATGCGGCTGGAGCAATGTAAGCCGTCCAGGGCTGGCGCCACAGCCAGTCGTTCTCAATGATTCCCCATAGGTTGGCCAGTTTCCATGCACCAGCCACGATCAACAGAATTCCAATAATCGTTCTTGCTTTCATAATGACATTTACAATTTTACTATTTACAATTTATTATTCGTTTGTCCATTTGACGTTGCAAAGGTACGACATGGCTATATCGTCTCCAAATATCTGGGATATTCTGCATCAGTTTGTGATAAACGGGCATGAATGTGTGGTGAAATGGCCGAAAAGTGACGAGCTGTGTAAATAATTGATAATTGACAATTGATAATTGATAATTATTTTGTACTTTTGCAAACTGTATGAACAAAGGTCATAAAGAAACCATAAATATCCGCGTCGTCAGTTGCGCCTTCATGGTGCTGGCGCTGGCCATTTTCAAGCCCTTCGGACTCGAAGTGTGGCAATGGCAGGCCTATGTTCATTTGCTGGCGATATTTGCATTGGGCTTGTTCAGTTGTTTTTTGACCGAAGTGATTTTGAAATACGCTGTCCGCATGCCCCGCTCCTACGATCGTGGTATCAGCTATATCATCAGCCGCAATCTCCGCTTCCAGTGCATCAACACACCGCTGGTGTCGCTGCTCATCTGTCTCTATCGTCACTTTGTAATGAGCGATGTCGTAGAGGGCAACAAACTGTCTTTGGGCAACTTTCTGGAGACGTTGGTGATCATCGCCTTCCTTTCCTTCGCCATCGGACTCTATTGGCGATTCAAGTTCCGTAGCCGTTATCTGGCTGCAGAACTCGAAGAAACCAGACTGCTGAACGAGCAACTGAAGAAATTGCAGACTCCAAATGCGGGAGTCGCCCAACAAACAGAGGACGGTCTTCTGGCAGGGGACACAAACCAGAATTCACAGATAACACTCGAAGGAACCACCAATGAGCATGTAAGCCTCGAGATTTCAAACCTATTATATATTGAGGCTGTTGGCAACTATGTGAAAGTTGTCAGTAAGCGCGGCGATGAGGTGCACACCAATATGCTTCGCGCCACGATGAAACAGATGGACGACACGCTACAGGCTTATCCCACAATCGTACGTTGCCATCGTGCCTTTATGGTCAATCTCGGTCAGGTAGAACAAATCTCCTCTAATTCCCGAGCCATGCAGCTCGTGATGCGTCACAGTCACGATGCCATCCCCGTTTCGCGCAGCAATGTCAACAAACTGAAAGAACTCCTGGCATAGGAAGCCTTGCATCGACACATGCCGATGCAAGCATAAACTCATTCTGAATTCCTGTCTTGAATAACGTAATGTTAACGTGAGTTCGACGAATTCAGAAGAGTGCTAATTGGTTGTCGATAGCCCTCTCACATGCTATGCATGGTTTCTTGGGAAAGAAG
>CAJONO010000201.1 GCA_905235905.1 uncultured Prevotella sp. | reverse complement strand
GATGAAGCGTAGCCTCGCCTTTGTGCGACAGTATCCTGCCGAAGCCCTGTGCGAACCACTGTTCCGCACCTGGCATTTCTTCTGGAGGTTAGCGCAGACAAGCTTGTTTCACCATCACTAAGACACATTCTTCTTATAATTTTGAGGCCAAAGGCCAACCAATCGAGGATGACTGAGTTACGATGAGAAATTGAAAAGAAATCTTCTGGAGGATTGTTGGTCTGGAAGCTCTACAGCAGTATAGTACGTTCGTGTTTCTGAGTCGTCCACGACGCTTCGGCAAGTCGCTGTTGTCATCGACGCATCACTCCTTCTTTAACGGGGACCGCGAATTGTTCGAGGGGCTGAAAATTCCCACCTATATAGGTCTTGACAGTGGCAATGTGCAGGCGGGGTTTGCCATCAAGTTCTGGCGGGCTCTGAAGAAGAACGATATAGAACATGCTTTGCGCGAAATGCAGGCTTATTTGGCCGGTATTCCCTATGTTGAGGGCTTTAAAAAGAAACTAACTGAAGCTGCTACGGCGGAAGGCTTTTACGAGTACATTTTCTATCTCGTTTTCTCCATGCTTAACGTCTATGTCCGCACTCAAGTGAAATGTTCGGCAGGACGTACCGATATGGTGATTTTCATGACGGACACCATCTATGTGCTGGAGTTGAAGATAAACGACACGGCACAGAAAGCCTTAGAGCAGATTGACCAAAAGGGCTATGCCCGTTCCTACGTAACTGACAATCGCCGTGTGGTGAAAGTCGGCATTCATTTTGACATTAACACCCGCACTATTGACGACTGGGTAATAGCATAGTTCGCTATGAAATGTTTCTCTGGAACATCCAGAAGGAAAAGCGTTAACGAAGATGGAACTTCTCAAGGAGTATGTACCACCAGAATTTTATTTGTATGATTAGTTGTCTTAGCATGGTCGTTATGCTTTTATCTTGAGTAGGCCGTCGTCGTCAATCACCTCTCTTTCGTCGACAAGGGCCTGTAAGGCTGCCTTGATTGTTTCGTAAGGATATGGGATGCAGCGCAGTTGGGTAATTGGGTGTTCTTTCTTGTCGCTAAGCAGCTCTCTGATTCTCCGTTTGGCGTCCTCGCCGTCTTTCCTGATTGACGACTCGCCGCTACGGTCCAGGCAAACGTCGCATTGCTTGCACTCGTGTGTGTGCTCCTCACCAAAATAGTTGAGCAGTTGTCGGCTGCGACACTGGTTGTCGGTGGTAGCATAGGCAATGATCGATTCTATACGCTGGGCGAAGCGTTGCTTCAGGTCTTCATAGACGGAAGAGGGGAACAGCAAGTGTTTTGAGTCTTCACGGCGTTGACGATAGCGTATGTAAGGAGTGCGCTTCTGTGGAATGAAACTTAGGATTCGTTTCTGAGAGAGCAACTTGAGTGCCTGATAGACGAGTGGCAGCGTGAGGAATGTCTGCTGGGCTATGTGGGCTTCGTCGATATACACATAGTCACAGAACAAACCGCTATAGTTGCGCAGCAGGGTTACAATCACTTTGTCCTCGTCGGGCGAGTTGCCTTGCAGCCTGTAGAGGTCGTCACGTTCCAGCAGAAATTTCACCCGGGCCTGGCTCTCTTCCTCTTCTATATATTCAATATATCCTGCACGGTCTAATATCTGTAGTGACGAGACCGTCTGAACGGCGTTGAGACCATAGGCATAGCAGAATTTGTCGATGGGAAACTCGAATATGCGATTGTAGCCGGAGCCAATGCCTATCTGGTAGAAATAGGCCAATGAGTCGTAGACCTTGCGGATGTAGTCTTTGTTGGGGAAGGTGTCCTGTATGCGCTTGTGCAGTTTGCGCTGGTCGCTCCCATTGAAGAGCATCACAGCCCAAGCCTTTTTGCCATCGCGTCCGGCACGTCCTGCCTCCTGAAAATAGGCCTCGATGCTGCTGGGGCAGTCAACGTGGATAACAAGGCGTACGTCTGGCTTGTCAATGCCCATGCCAAAGGCATTTGTGGCTACCATGATGCGCACTTCGTCGTGTTGCCAGGCACTTTGGCGCCGGTCTTTTTCGGCATTGTCGAGTCCGGCATGGAAGAAAGTGGCGCTGAAACCCGCCTTTTTGAGCAGGTTGGCATATTCCTGTGTGTGACGCCGGCTGCGGGCATAAACGATTGCCGCCCCGTCGACGTGTTTTAGGATATGAATGAGCTGCTGTTCCTTGTCGGAAGAGTGGCGCACTACGTAGGCCAGGTTCTTCCGTTCGAAGCTCATGCGGAACACGCATTTGTGGCGGAAGGCCAGTCGTAACTGGATGTCGTCGATGACTTGTGGGGTAGCCGTAGCAGTGAGGGCCAGTATGGGTATGCCGGGCAGGTCTTTGCGAATCTGGGCAATCTCCAGATATGAAGGCCTGAAATCATAGCCCCATTGGGAGATGCAGTGTGCTTCGTCGACGCAGATGAAGCACACTTTCATGTGGCGCAGCTTGGTGCGGAACAGTTCGGAAGACAGTCGTTCTGGCGATACATACAGAAACTTCACACCACCAAAGATGGCATTCTCGAGTGTCTGTAGAATGTCATCGTGCTGCAAGCCGGTATGAATGGCGGCTGCCTTGATGCCTCTTTTCCGCAGGTTCTGAACTTGGTCTTTCATCAGGGCGATAAGCGGTGTGATGACAATGCAGACCCCCTCCATAGCCAAGGCCGGTACTTGAAACGTTATCGACTTTCCGCCACCAGTAGGCATCAGTCCCAGTGTGTCGTTGCCCGCACCTATCGACTCTATAATCTCGCGCTGGATGCCTCGGAAATCGTCAAAGCCCCAATATTGTTTTAAGAGTGAAGAGTAGAGAGTGAAGAGTGAAGAATCTGCTGCCGCCATAATCGTTCACAATAACTATTCACCATTTGTCGACGAAGCATCGGAAGGCTGAATGTCTTCAATCTGTAGTTGCACTTCACCACGCTTATAGATGTTTTCCTCGATGGTGTAGATGATGTCGAACGAGCGTTTCGACTTGATGTAATGGGCTGCTTTGCTCTGACCGAAGGCAATGCCGTTCATGACGTTTGACGAGCGTGAGTCTACCAGCTCCAGCTTGATGTGCTCCTGCTGCTTCCCGACAACTTTCGACGTGCCGTAGTCATAGACGTTTCGCGTACAGAAGAGGGGTTTGGGGTTGTCAGGGCCGTGGGGAGCGAACTTCTTGAGGTCGTTGTGCATCTTCTTGGTAATGTCCTTGAAGTCGATCTCGGCCTCTATTTCCATCAGGGCTTCCGTCTGTTCCGGCAGGATGTGCTCTAATACGTATTTCTGGAAACGACGGCGGAACTCGGGAATGTTCTCTACTTTCAGTGAAAGGCCTACGGCGTAGGTGTGTCCGCCGAAATTCTCAAGCAAGTCGCGGCAGCTCTTGATGGCGTCGTAGATGTCGTATCCTGCCACTGAGCGTGCCGAGCCGCTGGCCATGCCGTCTTGGCACGACAGGACGACCGTGGGCCTGTAGTATAGTTCGGTTACCCTGGATGCCACGATGCCTACTACTCCCTTCTTCCATCCTTCATTGTAGAGCACGATAGCCGGTTGGTGTTCTTGACTCTCCAAGCGTTCCACAATCTGGTTGGCCTCTTCGCTCATTTGGCGGTCAATCTCCTTGCGCTCATCGTTGTGCTGGTTAATGACACTGGCCAGTGTGAGTGCGCGCTGGAAGTCTTTCTCCACGAGCAGGTCGACGGTCTCAGTGCCATTCTGTACGCGTCCGCTTGCATTGATGCGAGGCCCAATCTTAAAGATGATGTCGCTCATGGTGATCTCCCGGCCTGTCAGTCCGCAAATCTCAATAATCGACTTCATGCCTACCGACGGGTTCTGGTTCAGCTGCTTCAGGCCATGGAAGGCCAGGATGCGGTTCTCGCCTGTCACCGGCACAATGTCGGCTGCTATCGATACTGCACAGAAGTCGAGCAGGGGAATGAGCTGTGAGAAGGGTATGCCGTTGTTCTTGGCAAAGGCCTGCATGAATTTAAAGCCTACGCCGCAGCCGCACAAGTGCTTGAAAGGGTAGGTGGAGTCGGTGCGCTTCGGATTGAGGATAGCTACCGCGCACGGCAGCTCGTCGTCGGGCACATGGTGGTCGCAGATGATGAAGTCGATGCCCAACTGCCGTGCATAGGCAATCTCGTCGATAGCCTTGATACCGCAGTCGAGGACGATGATAAGCTTCACCCCCTGTTCGGCCGCATAGTCCAGTCCCTTGCGGCTGATGCCGTAGCCCTCCTCGTAGCGGTCGGGAATGTAGTACTCAATGTTTGAGTAGAACTGCTGTAAGAACTTATACACCAGTGCTACTGCCGTACAACCGTCGACATCGTAGTCGCCGTAGACCATAATGCGTTCCTTGCGTCCCATGGCATCGTTCAGCCGGTCTACGGCGACGTCCATGTCGTTCATCAGGAAGGGGTCTATCAGCTCGTTGAGCATTGGCCGGAAGAATCGTTTGGCTGCCGACTCCGTACGTATGCCGCGTTGCAGCAACAACAAGGCCAGCACGGGGCTCATGCCTATCTTCTCGGCCAGTTCGTTAGCCGCTTGTCGTCGTTCGGGTGTAGGTTGTTCGTAGTTCCATTTGAAGTTCATTCTATTTTGTTTTTATTCTTTCGGCTTGGAATGCTATCCGCTCATGAAACGGCCTGTTAAGGAAAAATAGCATACAAAGTTATATATAAAAAATGAAATAAGCGTTTTTTGACTCACTTTTTTAACAAAAAGATTGTATTCTAAGAAAAGTTTAGTAATTTTGCAGACGAGTTTTAACTGTTTTCATTGCAATTATACCACACAAATCATAAAAACAAACAAAGATGAAACTGAAAATTGCTGTTCTTCCGGGCGATGGGATAGGCCCTGAGATTATGAAGCAGGGAGTGGCCGTGATGGATGCCATTGCCGCTAAGTTCAACCACGAGTTCACTTACGAGGAGGCTCTTGTCGGTGCCTGTGCCATTGATGCCGTGGGCGACCCCTATCCCGATGCCACCCATGACTGTTGTATGCGGGCCGATGCCGTGCTCTTTGCTGCCGTGGGCGACCTGAAATACGACAATAACCCCACCTCGCCCGTGCGTCCTGAGCAGGGACTTCTGGCCATGCGTAAGAAGCTCGGTCTCTTTGCCAACGTTCGTCCTGTGGCCACTTTCGACTGTCTGCTCCATAAGTCGCCGCTAAAGGAAGAACTGCTTAAGGGTGCCGACTTTGTGGTTATCCGCGAACTCACAGGAGGCATGTATTTCGGCGAGAAGTATCAGGACAACGACAAGGCATACGATACCGATATATACACCCGCCCTGAGATAGAGCGCATCCTGAAGGTTGCCTTCGAGATGGCCCGTAGCCGCAAGAAGCACCTTACTGTGGTCGACAAGGCTAATGTGCTTGCCTCCTCGCGCCTGTGGCGCCAGATTGCCAAGGAGATGGAACCGCAGTATCCTGATGTCACCACCGACTATATGTTCATCGACAATGCCTCGATGCGTGTGCTCACCGAGCCTCGCTTCTTCGATGTGATTGTTACCGAGAACACCTTCGGCGACATACTCACCGACGAGACCTCGTGCATCACTGGCTCCATGGGGTTGCAGCCCTCGTCGTCGCTGGGCTTGCACACACCGCTTTTCGAGCCCGTTCATGGCTCTTGGCCGCAGGCCGCAGGCCAGAACCTGGCAAACCCCGTGGCCCAGATTCTTTCTGCCGCCATGCTGCTGGAGCATTTCGGACTGAACGAAGAAGGGCGTCTCGTGCGTCGTGCTGTCGATGCCTCGTTGGCTGAGAACGTGCGTACGCCGGAAATTCAGGTTGCCGGTGCACCGCATTACGGAACAAAGGAAGTGGGGCAGTGGATAGCCGACTATATTCGCAAATCCTGACGAACTTGCCCGTTGTGTATTTATGTAATATCTGTTTTTTTTGATTAATAACAATTCCTACATGATGAAAAGAACTATCTTACTATTGGCTGTTGTCGCCACCTGCTTGTCGTCGCAAGCCCAGACAGCTCGGGAAGAAATCGCTGAGAACCCCTACCTCTCAGGAAGTAACTATCTGGACTACAACCGCCAGCTGTCCACCAAGCCGCTGACCCCCGCCCCCAAGGGCTACGAGCCTTTCTATCTCTCGCACTACGGTCGTCACGGTTCACGCTGGCTGCTTGACAAGCGCGACTATCTCGACATTACCGATGCACTGCTCAAGGCTCAGAAGCAGGGCAAGCTCACGGCCAAGGGAGCCGAGGTGCTCGGTCAGCTGGAACGTTTCTATCCCACTACCGTGAAGCGGTTGGGCGATTTGACCACTGTCGGTGAGCGCCAGCACCACGGCATAGGTCGCCGTATGACTCAGAACTTCCCTGAGATTTTCCTCAAGAAGAACGTGGCTGTCGATGCCCGTTCTACTGTTGTGCCGCGCTGCATCCTTTCGATGATGGCCGAGTGTGAAGAGTTGCAGGGGGCTAATCCTTCTGTGCGCATACACAATGATGTGAGTGAGTCATTGCAGCATTACTTGAACCAGCCTTGGAGCGACCGCCTGCGAAAAGCCAGCAGAAAAGCCCGTGGCACTCGTGACTTGTATAACCGGAAGCTTACTCACCCGGAGCGCCTCTGCACAGTTCTGTTCAATGACCAGCAGTGGGCTGCCGACAGCATCAGTGCCGGCCACCTGATGCGCCGTCTCTTCGACGTGGCTACCAATATGCAGAGCCACGACACCGACATCGACCTCCTGTCGCTATTCACCACCGACGAGCTGTATGACCAATGGCGCATTCGGAACGTGGGGTGGTTCCTCGACTATGGCTCCTCGCCTGTCACCGACGAGATTATGCCTTACTCGCAGGTGAACCTTCTGCGTAATATCATTGAAACGGCCGATACCATTACCCAGGTGCAGGCCACGTTGCGCTTCGGTCATGAGGTGTGTGTCATGCCACTGGCCTGCCTGTTGGAACTCGATGCCTGCGGACGTACCTATACCGACCTCGACCAGCTCGACAGTGAGTGGCGCAACTACCGTATCTTCCCCATGGCCTGTAATGTTCAGCTTGTCTTCTACCGTCCGAAAAAGGGACGACAGGGCGACATACTTGTGAAGGCCATGCTCAATGAGCGGGAAACGACTCTGCCCATTGACTCGAACCAATGGCCCTACTACAAGTGGAAGGATTTGAGGCAATACTATCTGGATAAGCTACAGAAATATGAAAACAGTGCTACCGAATAGGCAGCACTGTTTTTTTCATATAGGGGAGCTTCAATGTTCAATGTTCAATGGCTCAGGGCCGTTGAGCGTCGGGGTAACGGGAACGATACGGCCCTTCTTGTCGAACGTCAAGCGGTCGATGCACACTTCGCGGTGGGTGCCGGGAACACCGCCTCCGAACTTGCGGTCGACGTAGTTCTTGTTGATGCGGTGGTAGACGATATACCACTCGTCCTTGCCGGGAATCTGCAGAATGCTGTTGTGGGCCGTGCCGTAGATCTTGTCCTCGGGCTTCTGCTTGATGACCAGATAGTTCTGCTCGTCGATAGTGATGGGGCCGAGTGGCGATTTTGCCGTGCCATAGCACACGTGGTAGTTGGGAGAGCCCGTGTCGTCGACACTCCAGAGGAAATAGTATGTGCCCTTGCGATAGAACACATAGGCACCCTCGCGGAACGCCCAGGTCTGCAAGGTACCGCCCTGTGGAGTCATCAGCTTGATGGTTTCCTTCTTCACCGAGAGCATGTCGCTGTTCAGCTCGGCACCGGCCATGAAGCCGTTGCCCCAATAGAGATAGCACTTGCCGCTCTTCGGGTCTTTGAACACGTCGACGTCGATGGCCTGCCCGCCACGTGCCTCGGCAGGACGGTCGGCATCGGTGATGATGGGTGCGCCGCTATCTACAAACGGCCCTGTGGGACTGTCGCTGACGGCTACGCCAATTTCCTTGCGGTTTGACTGCGGATTGTGGGCTGAGAAATAAAAGTAATAGAGGTGAGAGGTGAGAGGTGAGAGGTGAGAGGATAGCTCAGCGGGCAGGCTGGCTAAGCGCGAGCGGTTGCAGGGCACTTCAATGATGCACGGTGCCCAGGCGTTGCCCGTGGCCCACTTCACCTGATCGCCCTTCACGTCGAGCATCTTGCCCTCGTCGGTCCAGTCGATAAGGTTGGTCGACGAGAACACGCTGAAGTCGTGGCCGCCCCAGCCGGGAGTGCCGTCGGTGGTGCTGTAGATGTAGTATTTGCCGGTCTTGTTCGAGTACATGACCTCAGGGTCGGCATGGAAGCCCGTAAGGATGGGCTGCTTGTGGTTGCCAAACTCCTTCAGCAGGCGTTCTTTCTCTGCACGGGTAATGGGGATGATGGTGCCGTGACGCGGCGTGAACTTGCCCTTCATCTCTGTGTTCTGCACAAACTGGAAGGTCTTCAGGTCTTCCGACTTGCAGAACTG
Source organism: uncultured Prevotella sp. (assembly GCA_905235905.1). Taxonomy (GTDB): domain Bacteria; phylum Bacteroidota; class Bacteroidia; order Bacteroidales; family Bacteroidaceae; genus Prevotella. The sequence continues at coordinate 2,383 of CAJONO010000201.1, read as the reverse complement.
ATAGTGGCCACTGCCATAGCAGTCGTACATGATGATCCAGCTTTTGCCGTCGATGGCCTTGCACACGCCGACGCCCTCCACGGCCTCCTTTGTCTGCTCCACGTTGCCGTCGAGCATCTTCCATCGGTCGGTCAGCTGTTTGGCAACGGCCTGATAGATGCCGCGTCCCGACTCCTGTTTATAGAAGAGGTGGTACAGCTGGTCGGCCTCGTTATAGACGATGTCGCCGTCGATGGTGGCATTGCCTGCATCGAAGAGCCAGCGCGGCTCACCCTCCAAGTCGGTGAAGTCCTCGTTGGCATACTGGTAGTAGATCTTGTCGAACGACCCCGGATCACTGGTACGCAGGGAGTAGAACACCATGTACTTCTTGGCCTTGTGGTCGTAGATAGTCTCTGGTGCCCATACGCGGATAACGTTCTTCCATTCCTTTGTGTAGCGGGTGGGGAAGTTGATGGCCGAGTGCTGCCAGTGGATGAGGTCGGTCGACTTCAGCAGCACCATGCCCCGGTTGCTCGACCAGCCGTAGGCAGAGCGCATGTCGGTGACCACCATATAGAACGTCTTGCCATCCTCGCAGCGAAGAATGTGCGGGTCGCGCACACACTGCGTCAGGGCGATGGTGTCGCTCTCAATGACGGGAGCTCCGTGATTCAGCGGCGTGTAGTTGTAGCCGTCGTCGCTCAGGGCGTAGCAAATCTGCTCGTCCTTCGGGTCGTTGCTGTTGAAATAGGTGAAGAGGTAGGCCACCATCTCGTCAGGGTCTTTCGGCTCTTCGGTCGCAACGGTCTTTTTCTTCGCACCGTGGGCATAGACAGCCGAGACTGCCAATAGCAGGACTGTCAAAAAGGTCTTTTTCATTATCATAGTCTGTTCTTTAATAGTTAATAATTCAGAATTCATAATTGAGGGTTGAGAGTTGAGGGTTGAGATTTGACAATCGTAAACACTCTTTGCTCTTCATCGTGATGCAATTCAGCCTGAATTGTCGTGTAATTCAGCTTGAATTGTCGCGTAATTCGTGCTGAATTGCAGCGTAATTCAGCCTGAATTGCAGCGTAATTCGTGCTGAATTGCAACACACTGTAAATCAATGAGTTCTACGTAGTTTTACGACGACGATGGAAACGATGAGCAGCAAGAGGATGGCGAGGGCCACATAGGCGATGGTCTCGGTGCGTTCGACCGTCTTGGGAAAGAACGACAGCACCACTTCATGTTCGCCGGGAGCCACCTGCAAGGCCCGCAGCACGTAGTCAACTCGTCCCAGCTCCTGCTCCTGCCCGTCGACGGTGGCCGTCCAGCCAGGATAGAAGATTTCCGAGAACACAACCACGCCGCCTTTGCCAGAACGTACCTTATAGACGAGCTGGTTGGGCTCATACTTCTCAAGAGTGACAATGCTCAGCGAGTCCTGCCCGGCGCTTTCGCCCAGCACGTCGCGGAACCTCTTGTCGCTCACGGCCTGATGGCGCAGGGTCAGCCGTCCCAAGCCGTCGAGTTCCTCGTTGGCATTATCCACATAGCTCACCTCGTCGACAAACCACGCGTTGCCGTAGGCATACGGGTTCATGACGGGGACAGTCTGTCCCGACTGCAGCGGCAGAATGAGGTAGCGCGTGTTCAGCATGTTGAGCACCGGAAACAGGCTGTCGCCCGCCACCTGAGTCATGTCGCCCGCGGCCTGCACCACGGCAGACATGGCCTTCCGCATCTCAGGCGAGATGTAAGCCTCGATAAGCTCCTGATAGCGGCGCAGCTTGGCAGCGTGGTAGCCGCCGAGAGACTTGTGATAATAGGATGTCTCGTTCTCATTGAACGTGTTCGAGGCCAGGTTCAGCACACGGTAGTCGAGCGTCTTGTCCTGCAGAATCAGCTGGTCGGTCTGCGTAAGCGGCTGTTTCTGCTCACGCTCATACTTCGGCACGAACATGCCGTCGTTCAGGTAGCGCTTGTTCACCTGCCACAGGTCGACCACGCAAAGAACAATGAGGAGGCCCGTGAGCGGCAGCGCCTTCAGCTTCTTGGCTTTATAAAGCAGCATGAGCAGCCCGCCTATGAGGATGATGAAGAACGAGCGCCATGCATCGCTGGTAAACATAGCCTTGCGCATCTCGGTGAGGTTCTGCATCAGCGGCCCCACATGCTCCTGAGGCAGCCCCTGCAAAGCCTGCGCCTCGCTGGTAGAGATAAAACTGTCGAAGAACAGTGAGGGGAACAAGGCGAAGAGCAGGGCCACACCTCCCGTAAGGGCAAAGGCGAGGTAGAGTTGAGGGTTGAGAGTTGAGGGTTGAGAGTTGAGGGTTGAGGGTTGAGAGTTGAGGGTTGAGGGTTGAGAGTTGAGGGTTGAGGGTTGAGGGTTGAGGGTTGAGGGTTGAGAGTT
>CAJONO010000200.1 GCA_905235905.1 uncultured Prevotella sp. | reverse complement strand
GACCCACCCCCAACCCCTCCCGAGGGGAGGGGGGTTTGGATAGTTCTGCAAATTCCTCATCAGATAGTAAAGGTAATCAAGCCCCCCTCCCCTCGGGAGGGGTTGGGGGTGGGTCTCTGGGGGCAGGGTCTCTGGGGGGGGCTTCCAAGTCCGACTACATCGTGCGCTACTGCTACTCGGAAGAGGAGCGCCTGCAGGCCATCAGCGACCTGGGTCCCGACCCAGAGATTACCCGATTCAAGGGACTCGGCGAGATTTCACCCGAAGAGTTTGCCGGCTTCATAGGCCCCGACATCCGACTGGAGCAGGTGACGCTACACAAGACCGACCAGGTGCAGAAGCTTCTGGAATACTACATGGGCAAGAACACCATGGAGCGCCAGAACTTCATCATCGACAACCTTGTCATCGAAGAAGACCGACCCGAGGAAGACCAGTACGAATGAACAGCCAGCCCACATCGCCCATCCTCGAACTGCAACGGCAACAACTGCTGTTGCAGATGGAATATGAAGAGGAGCGCAAGGCCTTCAACGAGAAGGTCGACGCCATTGGCATAGGACGGCGCGTGAAGCGGGGCGACGCCTGGTGGCCCGTCAGCGTGGGGCGAAGCTATTACAACTCGCTCAACCAGCTCTGCGTCGAGGTGTTTCGCACCGTCGGAGAGGAGGATGAGGACGACCATAACTTCGAATTCGGCCGGCCCGTGAGTTTCTTTAAATGTCAACCCAAAAGCCTATCCGACGACCACGAGACGAAACTCTCCTCCCTGGGGGTGGGCACTGGCTCAGTCTCTTTTGTCGACGGCAACCGCATGGTGGTGGTCGTGCCCGATGCTTTCCCCCTGGCCGACCTCCAGCAGGAGGGCATAGGCGTGCAGCTCTCGTTCGACGAGACCAGCTACCGCATGATGTTCGACGCCTTGGAGCGAACCATGCGGGCCAAGGGCCGACTGGCCTATCTGCGCGACCTCTTCTATACACCCTCGATGAAGGCCGAGACCTTCACGTTTCCCGACATGGGCTTTCCCTACCTGAACGCCATGCAGTGCCATGCCGTCAACGAGGTGCTGCGAGCCAAGGACGTGGCCGTGGTCCACGGTCCGCCAGGCACGGGCAAGACCACCACGCTCGTCGAGGCCATCCACGAGACGCTGCGCCGCGAACCGCAGGTACTCGTGTGCGCACAGAGCAACATGGCCGTCGACTGGATAAGCGAAAAACTCGTCGACCGCGGCATCAACGTACTGCGCATAGGCAACCCCGTGCGTGTCGACGACAAGATGCTCTCCTTCACCTACGAGCGCCGCTTCGAGGCCCACCCCGACTACCCACAGCTATGGGCCATACGCAAGGCCATACGCGACCTGCGCAAGAACCGCAAGCGCGGCGACGATAAATTCCACCAGAAGTTAGAGAGCCTGAAAGGCCGCGCCGTCGAGCTGGAGCTGCGCATCAACGCCGAGCTCTTCGGTGAGGCCCGCGTCATAGCATCGACACTCGTGGGCAGCGGCAACCGCCTGCTCGACGGCCGGCACTTCCCCACCCTCTTCATCGACGAGGCGGCACAGGCATTAGAGGCCGCCTGCTGGATAGCCATCCGACGGGCAGGACGCGTAGTACTGGCCGGCGACCACTGTCAGCTGCCACCCACGGTGAAGTGCTACGAGGCACTGAAAGGCGGACTGGGAAAGACGCTCATGGAGCGCATTGCCGACCAGAAGCCCGAAGTGGTGACACTGCTCAGAATGCAATACCGCATGAACGAGGAGATCATGCGCTTCTCCTCAGACTGGTTCTATCATAACATGGTGGAGAGCGCACCAGAGGTGAAATACAGAAGCATACTGGACTTAGACCTGCCGATGACGTGGATAGAGACACCCACCCCCTACCCCTCGGGAGGGACTGGGGGTGGGTCTCCGGGGCCTGGGTTTCAGGAAGGGGGTGGGTCGGGTACATCCTTCTTAAACTACTCCGAAGCCGAGCTGACGCTGCTCTCCCTCCAAGCCTACTACGAAATGATAGGCAAGCAACGCATTCTCGACGAGCGGCTCGACGTGGGCATCATCTCGCCCTACCGCGCACAGGTGCAGCTGTTGCGCACACTCATTCGCAAGCGCGAGTTCTTCAAGCCCTTCCGCAGCCTCATCTCGGTGAACACCGTCGACGGCTTTCAGGGACAGGAACGCGACATCATCGTCATCTCGCTCGTCAGAAGCAACGACGAAGGCCAGATAGGATTCCTGCGCGACCTTCGTCGCATGAACGTAGCCATCACCCGTGCCCGCATGAAGCTCATCATCCTGGGCGACCGCCACACCCTCTGCCGCCATCCTTTCTACAGGAAGCTCTGGCAGTATATCCAGGCATTGAAAACCAACTGAACTCATCCCGCTCATTTTCCGCTTATTTTCATATCATTTCATCACTTCTAAACGCACTATAAAATTCAAGAACTTTTTGTATCGGAGCGGAGTATGAGAAAATGATTGCCCACATGGCTACGGGTAGGCGAGCTTGCTCGGGAATGGCCTTGCAATCCCTTTCAGAACGTTAAATATTGGAAGTTTTTCGAGCTGCAGTGACGAAAGTTCGCGGAAAAACAGTAACTTTGCGGACGTAAATCATAAAGCAAGGAAAAGTTATGGAAGATTTAATATTGTCAATCCCTATTCAGGACAAGGCACTTGTCGAGACGCTGGCTCAGCGCATGGGCTGGACGATGCGCAACCGTCGCACGTCGGTCGAAAGGTTTATCCGCTCGGCTAAAGGACGCTCGCAAGGCGAGAATTCCTGCCCGAAGACCCCGCAGATGACCGACGAGGAGATTCAGGCTGAAATCAACGCAGTACGCCAAGGTCTATGAAAATTTTGTTCAATTCCAACCTGTGGATTTCGTTCATGATTGGCAAACGGCTCTCGTCGCTGGCCGATGTGCTGTGCCGCCATGACGTGGAGGTATATGTCAGTGAGCAGGAACTCGACGAAATCCGTCGTGTCATAGCCCGCGAGAAGTTCAACAAACTCATCTCCGCCGAGACGCGCTATTACTTCTTCGAAATGGTCTATGATGTCTGCTTCGTCACCGATATTACAGTAGAAGCCAAGTCCGACATCCGCGACCCGAAAGACCTCTATCTCCTTTCGATGGCCGAAAGCGTTCCCGTTGATTATATCGTCAGCGGTGACAAAGACCTCACTGACCTCAAGGAACATGCTGGCATACCTATCTTGAAGTATTCCGAACTGCTGGAAAAGTTAAAATAATGTGGAGAAACAAAGGGCGGGAAACCGAGGCCGAGGATGTCGGCGCGGGTTCCCGTCCTGTCATTTCTTTTTTCCGCTTACTGTTTTACAAACGTATTCACGCCACCATCAGGCCAATCTTTCAAAACAAGTTTTGTCTCACTAAGACTTATTACTTCAATAGTCTCTCTTTCCTTTCCATTACTATATGTAAAGCGTAAAATACCATTGCTATAGGTGTAGTTGTAAGTATCTTCTT
>CAJONO010000199.1 GCA_905235905.1 uncultured Prevotella sp. | reverse complement strand
TCCAATTTTCCTTCAATGTTTCACGCATCGATATACATTAGTAGGATTGTGTGTAACAGACTGATTTTCAGTTAGTTGTAATTCGTGCTAAATTGGGCTGTAATTCGTGCTGAATTGTCTTCAAATTCATGTTGAATTAGGTGATGGTTTAGCACGAATTGCCAAACAGCATAATCTCGGCCGTGAAACATTGGTCTGTTTAAGGACATACACTGCCTGTTTTCGTACATCGGCCATGTACCTTTTCTCGGAATTTAGTGTCGTTTTAGTAAATGAGTACCTGTCAGCGATAGTAAAGCCCGAAATCCTCAATATGTTCTATTTCGGGCATTGTGGTGCCCATTCTACCCACGATGGTGATGACATCGAATCGCCAGGGATTATCGAACTTGCGATAGTTAATGTAGTGGTTGATGGCACGGAGTAGGTTTTTCTGTTTCTGGCGGTCAACGGACTGAAGAGGATCGCCGAGGTCTCGGCTGCAGCGGGTCTTCACTTCAACGAATACGATGCAGTCGTTCTGCCGGGCAATGATGTCGATGTCGCGGTGCTTAGAGTGCCAGTCGCGCTCCAGGATAATGTAGCCCTGCTCCCGCAGATAGGCAGCAGCCAGCTCCTCGCCCCAGACACCGGTCTTCAGGTGCGGAGCCCTTTCGGTTAACAGCTCTGCCTGCTTGTCGCCTTCCTCTATCATATTTTGGCATTTTTCCAGCGCGGCATGCATCCATCCCTTCCCGTCTCTCATGTTGGGCAGCAGCCTCTCCAGTGCCATGTATATTTTACCGGCCTCCTCCATGTGGCCTTCGCTCACTTGCATCTTCAGCATATCGACCGCAGTCCAGAACATCGCCGCAGAGGCATACGGACTCTTGTCCGTGGCATATATCGACCGCGCTGCCTCGTAGGCTTCCACCGTGCGCCCCTGGTTCCGCAGTTCAAATATTTTGTTAATAGTCATCATCAGTCTATTCTCGCTTTGTGCAAGCTTCTCTTCTGCGTATTCCAGACGGAATAGCCTACGCGGCTCTGACTCGGCGTGACATTGACCTCCGTGACAACTGCCGCGTTGTCATCGTTCGACGAACGCGCCGTGAACACGCTTGTGCCGCAGAATATCAGGATGGTGGCGAGCACCCATAAATACGTTTTCTTAATTATCTCGCTTTATTCATTATGTTTGTTCTGTCAATTCACTCGTGATAATCAGCAACAGTGGCTACCAACAGGGGGCGCCGCCATGAGATGGTGGCTTCGAGGCCCAGCTGTCGCATCTCGTCGAACAGGGCATCGAGATAGACATCGGTCGAGAAACGATGCATCCAGCTGATGCAGAACTTGCCGCCCACGGCACTCATCTCGATGGTGAGGGCATAGTGTGTCCACACCTCTGTACAGAAATGGGTGACGTAACGCTCGGCAGCACCGAAACGGCCCTTGCCTACGTAGCTCACGACGAAGGAGCAAGTGCTGAGCGCCCGCTCGTAGGCGCCTTGCATGGCCTGATGCCGGCCTTTCACGGTGGGAATCTGGTCTAACTGGTCCATCAAGCCTTTCGACTGCCAGAATCCGGCAGCCACGTTGTCGGCATTCGACTGCAGGACGACCATGCCCCTGTAGATGGTCTGCTGCACGTCAAGGGGTTTATCTCTCATTTCGCTTACCAGCGATAGCCGCAGGGCAGAAGCCATCGACGGCGAGGCAAGGGGCACACCAAGGGCTGGACGCTGATTGATGGCCAGTGCCGTAACGGGGACGGCCTCCGTAGTGTCACCGTGCAGCCGGGCTATGGCACGCGCCACAAGCAGCGAAACGAGCGTAGCTGGAGAGGTGTCTTCGCCCGATACATATTTCATCATCTGTTGCTCATCGATTTCGATGCATACCGTTTCTGCCGTGTCGCTCAATGGCACGACGGCCTCTTTGTTGAGGATGATGGGCGTTGGCATGGGGGGCACGGGCAGCGGATTCAGGTTGTCGGGACGTGGCAACGAGGCTGGGTCGGTCAGCTCTTCCGGACTGATAACGTCGCCTGCCACGCGGACACCCTCGCGGTTCAACTGGCTGTCGTACCGACGGCGGCAATACTCGTAGAGCAAGGTGCGCAGCACGTTGTAGCCTCCCGTGCCGTCGGTCAGCGCATGGAAGAAGTCGATGGCAATACAATTGTCCCAGCAGGCGAAGGCCAGCAGGTGGTGGTTCGACTCCGGGCTGAGAAGACACGCAGGCTGTCGGCTGGGCATGACCACCCACGGCAGCGGATTCTCGTCCAGCGCATAGTACTCCCGTCCTTTTGCATCAGTCGTCTTGCGCAGCCTGACACTATAGTAGGGGTAGCGCTGCTGTGTGGCTGCCACGGCCTCCTGCAGCAAACCTCTGTCTATATCGTCACATAAGGTCATGATGAACCTGACCGTCCAGCTGTGCTGCGAGTCAGCCCAGTACGTGTAGAATCGTTCTGAAATAATCTGTTTCATTTACTTAGTCGCTAAAAGGAAAGGTGAAATAGGTGTCAGGTCGGCTTTCGGGCCTAAATACCTTGCCATAGTTGTTTTGCTTTTAAATCCAGACGCAAAGGTAAGCAATTATTTTCAATTATCGCACCAGATTTGCGAAAAAAATCCTGCCTAAAAGGTGATGAGTGGCATAAAATTTTATTTTTTTACGTCTTTTTTCGTGTGTTGTTGGAAGAAATCTACTTTTTTCATCTTTTATTATGTATTATTTCAATTCTTTATATCCACGCCCCCGATAAAGTTATCGGCAATGATGTGGAGGCTGTGGGTGTCCTGATCTACTATTCTTGAAGCATGATTGCCTACGGCGCCAATGAAACTGCGGCTCTTCACGACGACGTTCACCGTCTGAGGCACTAAGAGTTCCACGCCACCACAGAAGGTATGGATTTCTATCTCCTCATCTTCTGTAATAGTGGCCTCGCGCAAGTCCATACGGATACCACCGCAGAAAGCGTCGAGACGGGCACCATGGAAGGGTTCGCCACGATAGATGTACTCATCACCGCCATAGTGAACGCTGCAGCAGATGCGCTTGCCGTCTTCACCAATAGGCAATGGACGCTGCAACCATTGGTCCGGGTCGCGACGATAGCTGTTAACTATCACTAATGCTCCTAAGTAGACAAGTGCTGCAGGAGCAATGTAAATGGTCCAGGGCTGGCCCCATAGCCAGTCGTTCTCAATGATTCCCCATAGGTTGGCCAGTTTCCAAGCACCAGCCACAATCAACAGAATTCCAATAATCGTTCTTGCTTTCATATTCTTTAGTTGTTTGGTTGTTTGGTTGTTTGGTTGTTTAGTCGTTTTGTCGTTTAGAAAAAGTTGTTTTGTTGTTTTGTCGTATGGAGAAGTAACCGATGACTGTTGGCATTATCCCTAAACGACCAAACGACTAATCTCCCGAACGACTAATCACACTGCAAAGTTATGACGTATTGTCTAACCCTCCAAATTTCTGGGATATTCTGCACGATTCTGTGATGAGTGGTATCCTATATCGAACATCCTAATCTATATGCCTCATTCAGGGCATCGGTGTTATTGATGTCACCCTTGTCTTTGACTCCTCTGACAAGCACCTTGCCAGCATCTTCAATATTGAAGAATTTTAAGCAGAGGTTGTATTCCGCGAGAATGGCATCGAACAACTCTGGCAATGAGGCTGCACCTATGAGCAACAATGCCATCTTCTTGATTGCCACCCTTACGTGGGCTTCCGGATATAATCAGTATGTTCATCGTTATTCAAACAACAGTATATCATTTCTTCATGGTTTGTTCACCCCGTTTTGTCATTTCCTCTGCAAAGGCACGTTTGCCGTTCTCGCGAATGTAACGGATACAGGCAGGTCGGTCACTCCTGAAGACGAATGCGAAGAACTTTCCTATCAGATTGTTATGAAGCCGACAATTCTTGACGTCCATCTCACACTCGGCACAGGTATGGAAGCCCTTTTCCATACAGCACTTTCTTATTTTACACCATGAAGCCTTTTCGTT
>CAJONO010000198.1 GCA_905235905.1 uncultured Prevotella sp. | reverse complement strand
CAGCGGAGTGCCGCTGTTTGTAATAGTTTTAACTAATGATTTTATGAAGGCCTGCCGTCCGTGAGGATAGCAGGCCATTTCTTGATTAGCTTCTGGAGAACTTGTAAGTGAATTACGGGGACAACCAAATTACGTTACAATTCAGCATGAACTGTGCGATGGTTCAGCATGAATTAGGAGCTAATTGATGCTGAATTGCGAGGTAATTCAGTAACTCCTGATTATCAGTGGGTTACGAACATGCTGGTACTATAGCCTTTTGGAAAGAAGAAAATGTTTTCATAAAAAAAACGAGAAAAAGGCGGAAAGCATTTGGCTGTTATCAAGAAAACCCCTACCTTTGCAAAGAAATCAGATAACCGTTAGTAACATAGAAGACAATATGGAGAAGATTAGAATTGGAATACTTGGCGCTGCCGGCTACACGGGCGGCGAGCTGATCAGGCTGCTGCTGAACCATCCGAAGGCAGAGATTGTGTTTGCCAACAGCGAGAGCAATGCCGGCAACCTTGTGAGCGACGTGCATGAGGGACTGATGGGCGATACCGACCTGCGGTTTACCGACAAGATGCCCTTCGACGCTGTAGACGTGGTGTTCTTCTGCTTCGGTCATGGCAAAAGCCGTGCGTTTCTTGAGGAACACAGCATACCGCCTGGTGTGCGCATCATAGACTTGGCGCAGGACTTCCGTACTGAGAGTGAGTTTTGCGGCAAGGACAACAGGGCCTACGAGTTTGCCTACGGTCTGCCGGAAGTGAACCGCAACTGGATTATGCAGCACGAGCATGTGGCCAATCCAGGCTGCTTTGCCACGGCCATACAGTTGGCCTTACTGCCTGCGGCGAAGATGGGGCTGCTGACAAGGGACGTGAGCATCAACGCCATCACCGGCTCTACCGGAGCCGGACAGAAACCGTCGGCAACGACCCACTTCTCGTGGCGGGCCGACAACATGAGCATCTACAAGCCTTTCCAGCACCAGCATCTGGCCGAAATCAAGAAGACGCTCCGCATGGTGCAGGGCAGGCTCGACTGCGAACTGGACTTCATTCCCTATCGCGGCTCTTTTGCCCGTGGCATCTTCGCCACAGCCGTAGTAAAGACCAATGCCTCGACGGAGGCCATCGTCGAGGGCTACAAGCAGTATTATGCCGATGCCGCCTTCACCCACTACTGCGACGCACCCATCGACCTGAAGCAGGTGGTGAACACGAACAAGGCGCTGGTGCATGCTGAGAAATACGGTCAGAACCTGCTCGTCACTTCGTGTATAGACAACTTGCTGAAGGGTGCTGTGGGCCAGGCCGTGCAGAACATGAACCTGCTGTTTGGCATCGACGAGACGACGGGCCTGCGGCTGAAGGCTTCGGCCTTCTAAAGGATGCGCAGCTCGCTGGGCCGCCGGCCAGTCTTAATCTTGAACTTGGCTGAGAAGTAATCGGGCGACTCGAAGTTGAGCCTATAGGCTATCTCCTTGATACTCATGTCGGTGGTAGACAGCAGTTCCTTGGCCCTTTGCAGCCGCAGGTCCTGCTGGTAGGTGGCAGGCGATATGCCGGTGAACTCCTTGAACAGCTTGCGGAAATTGCTGTAGCTGACGCCCATGTCTTCGGCCACCTTCTGTATGGTGAGCGACGATTCGAGCGACTCTCTTATTCGCAGTCGGGCACGGTTGATCATGTCGACATGTGTCTGGTTGCGCGTCTTCAGCTCAATGTTTCGCTCGAGCGAGTACATCATGCCGATAAGATGGTTGACGATGCCGGCCATGAGCTGCTGTGAGTAGGCGGCCTCTTCGATGGCAGCCTCGTAGGCCTGCTTGTAGAGGGCCACGATATTGTCGGAAAAACCTATGTGGTAGATGGGCTTTTCGGGCGAGAGGAAGCCAGCCTTGACGCGGTCGTCCATATTCTTACCCTTAAAGCCTATCCAATAGCTTTTCCATCCCCGCTCTAATGGGTGATAGGAATGCCACTCGCCGGGGAAGAGCAGGAACATGTCGCCCTCGCGCAGCTTGGTTTCCTTCACGCTACTGCTGCGGAAAAGGCCTTCGCCTTCGGGGTTGTAGAGCAACTGATACTCGTTGAGCACACGGCCTTTGTCGAGTTCGAAGTAATAGCCGTCGGCATGGCCTTTGGTGGGATAGGAGTCGCCAGGGGCTATCTCCTCATAGCCTATAGTGGTAACGGTCAGTCCCCATTGGGCATCGCGTTCGTTGGCCAGCATGTATTTACTTGTTTGCATAGTGATAGTATTTAAAGGCTAATGGGTTTGAGAATTCTTTCACAAGGTATGCGCATCCAGAAGGTAGAACCCCTACCCTTTCCCTCGCTGTCGACGCCTATTTCGCCGCCAAGACGCTCGGCAATGGTCTTGCAGATGCTCAGGCCCATGCCTGTTCCCTGCACAAACTCATCGAGCTTGACGAAGCGGTCGAAAATGATTTTCTGCTTGTCTTTGGGAATGCCTGCGCCCGTGTCGCTGCAATAGAGGTAGAGGTGGTGCTGCTCGTAGCGGTAGCCCACCTTGATATAGCCTTCCTTGGTAAACTTGACGGCGTTGGTCACGAAGTTTGTTAGCACCTGGGCAACCCTGCCTTTGTCGAGACGGGTATAGAAGTTGTGGTAGGGATTCTCCTTGATAAAGTCGACGCCTTCTTCTACGCGCTGCCGGAGGGTGAAGCAAATGTCGTTGAACTCTTTCGAGAAGTCGACGTCTTCTTCCTCGATGCTGGTAGGTCCCTGATTGAGCGACGAGGCAGTAAGGATGTCGTTGATGAGCCGCTGCAACATGTCGCAGTTGTTACGGATAATGCGGATGTACTCGCTGCGCTCTTCGGGCGTGTCGATGGCATCAAGAATCTGTGTGAAGCCTATGATGGCATTCAGCGGTGTGCGCAGCTCGTGGGTCATCGATGCCATGAATCCGCTCTTCAGTCGCACACTGTCGTCTACCAGTTTCTGCTCTTCCTCAAGTTTCTTCTTTGTGATCATCTCCTGAGTGATGTCGATTGACTGACCGCGATGACCAGTCACCTCACCCTTCTCATTCTGTATAGGCATGCCGGATATGAGGAACCACGACTCGCCAGAGCCGAAAACGGTGTTGAGGAAGTGGAACACGTGGCAGAAGGGTTTCTGGCTGGGATCCTGATTGGTGAAAAAGTGGCGTGCCTCGTCACGTTCTTCCTCTGGCATGTAGCCAAACTGCGTTTCGAAGGGCATGACGATGAAGTCGTTAGGGTCGGTGGCCTGCAGCGAGCGGAAGAAATAAGCCTCGCGCTTGGCTATATCGCTGTGCCACAGATAGGTATGGCCTTCCTTCGTGAGGTTGTTGAGCCACCGCTCATAGCGTTCGATGTCTTGTTGCGTCTGGCTTCGCATACTCTCCAACTGGCGCATTTTCCTGTTGCGGTCGTGGCCCTCGGTACGGTCGATGGCGGTAATGAAGTAGTTGGCCACATGGCCGTCGTCGCTTATAAGCGGACGCACATGGGTCTCGATGTAATTATCGATATTGATTTCCGGATAGTCCATGTGCTGGCATACGAGCAGGTCATTGGTCTCGTTGGGATAGTAGATGTTTCGGAAGAGGGGAGCGTCGAACATGCACAGGTCGTGCCAATAGCGCTCGGCCTCGTTGTTGTTGGCAGCAGTCGAGAAGCCGCATAGCCGCTTCATGGCATCGTTGAGCGAGAGCAGGTAGCCAGTCTTATCGTAGAACGACATAGCTATGAAAGGCATGTTAGCCAGTTTCTTGTACTTACAGAACTGCTCCCGAACCGAGCGGTCGTCTTCGTCGGTGGTGGTGACGTCGCTGACGGCATTGATGATATAGGCAGGATGCCCCTCATGGTCGAGCTCGACAATAGCATGCCCCTCCAAGCTGAGCCAGTGGGTAGCATCGTCGAAAGGCCTCCACTGCTTCTTCAGTTCGAAATGCCGCTCCCTGCCACTCATGAGCATTTGCATCTTTTGGCGGAACTCATTCACCTCATGAGGATGTATGCGCTCGGTAAACTCCTCGAGCGTAATGCCTTTCTCAGGCAGTATGGGCTTGCCAGAGCTATTGGTCATGAGGTCACGACGAATGTCGTAGGTCATCACATGGATGTTGCCCATGTGCAGTGCCCTATACATCATGTTGTTAAGGTCGTTGGCATGACGGGTGACACTCTTCACATGGGCCTTTGCCATGCGATTGAGAATATAGACGAAGGCAGCCAGCAGAAGGATGATGAGCACATAGTAGAAAAGCCACGACGACTGCTGGTCGTCAACGCGCTCGGGATGCAGCCAGCGATCCTTGATGCGCTGCACCTCGCCACTTTGGTTGAGGCGGGAGTAGTGGTCGTCGATGGCCTCGATGAGCACCGAGTCGCGCCCGATGATATGGATTTCGCTAATGGGAATATCGATGTCGTTGATGGTGATGTCCTGCAGGTTGAGCTCCTTGATTTTCCATTTGAGCGGTTCCTCGCCCCAAACGAAATACTTGTAGTCGCCGTCGAGCAAGCCCTGCAGAGCCACCTTGGGCGACTGGAACTCGACCTTGGGGCTAAGCTTGTCTTTCTCATCACGGAAAAACAGGCTGACGTAATCGCCGTATTTCAAGACTACGCCTTGCTCCATGAGCTTGTTCTTGGTGACAACGGTTGCCGAGTCGCCCACCATAGCCACACAGATGCGATTGAAGTTGATGATGTTCTCGGTAGAGAAATAGGGAGCCGACTTGTAACGCCGCACATTGGCCAGAATGAGGTCGGCCTCGCCGCGCTCGAAGGTCTTGATGGCCGTAGTCCACTCTTTCATGACAAACTCGCAGGGAATGTTGAGTTCATGGGTGATGGCCTTGAGCAAATCGATGTTTGAACCGGCAGGCTGTCCCCTGTCATTGCGAAACTCGTAGGGCGGCTTGTCCCAGTCGCACACCACTATCAGCGGCCTACTACTGTTATAGCGGTTGGTGAGCGACTGCGGATACGCTTCTGCAAGGGAGATGGCCAAGAGGCAGAGAACGTACAGCATCCTACAGCCCTTGCCCAAGATTCGTTTCACCAAGTTATGCGTATAGTTGTTCATATATTATTCATTCGTTTCTCAAGCAATTTTCTTCCTCTTTACCAACTGAGCCTGACAGGGGAGCATGACCCAGACAGTGGTTCCCAACCCTGTCTCGGAGTTTACTTCCAGACGACCGCCCATTTGTCGTAGCAGCTCCTTGCAGATGGGCAGCCCCATGCCACTGCTGGTGTGACGACCACTGACGAACTCGTCGTTGAGCTGCTCTAACTGCGCTTGTGCAATGCCTTCGCCCGTGTCGTCGATAGAGATAATCAGTCGACGGCCAATGTAGTCGTAGCGTGTATGAATAACGCCACTGTAGGTGTGCTGTGCCGCATTGCGGGTGAGTTGGGAAATAATGGTGTTCAGGTGTCCGGAATCAATGTCAATGATTAGTTTCTCGTAAGGATTCTCAACCACGCAGTTCACACCGGGATGCAAATCCTTTTCCCACCCCGTCCTACAGGCTTCCTCAAAGAAAGCAGAGAAATCAGTGGGACGATTCACAATCTCTACCATGTGGGCCTCTAAGCGCGACAGGTAGAGCACATTATTGATAATGTAGGTAAGCTGTTCGGCATTGCTGACGATTTCGCGCTTTTCCTCTTCTTGGCCCTGATCTATGTCGGCTGAAAGCTGTCCGGCTTTCTCTATGATGCGGTCGAGCGGATTGCGAATCTCTTCCATCATGTTGCTGATGAAGGTGGTCTTCGTGTCTTCGACCTCCTGTGTCTTGGCTTTCACCTGGAGCAACTGCTGCTCTATAGACTTCTGTTCGGAAACATCGAGAATGATGCCCTGGTAATCACTGACAGTTCCGTCTTTGTCGAACTGTGGCAACAGATGCAGGTAGAGCCAGAGCGTCTTGCCGTCGCGCAGTCGCAGGGTGGTTTGAATCTCCGTGTCGATGGGCTTCTCGGAACGGTTGTCCATGTTGGTGAGAACATGCATGGCCTTGATGCGCATGCTACTGTCGACCAGCGTCATCAGTCGGGTCTGGGTGAGTGCATGCTGCAACTGCTTTGTAGTCTGAAGGATGGTGAACACGTGCGACTGTGGCGAATAGCTCACAATGCGGGTCTTGCCGTTGCGAATGAAATTGTCGATGGCTTCGATATATTCCTGACGTTTTTCCCTGGCTTTAGCAAGTTCTGCCTCACAGACGTTCTCTTCCTCCATAGAATTGGCCACGTAGGTAATGTCCTTGCAGAAGGCGAAGAGTCCCAACAGACAGCCATTCTCGTCGTTGACCGTCATGAGCTGGTATTCGTTATAGAGCTTGTCGGTGCGACGCATGGACTGCACCTTGCGAAGCTCTTGCGGCACTTTGTCGAAACAGGCCATCTGCGTGGCATGGAAGCCATCGGCCTCGGCAATATTGACATTGATGCAGAACATGTGGGTGAAAAGGGGGCGCTCGGCAATGATTGAGTCACGGTTGCAGCCAAACATGTCGCAAGCCTTCTGGTTGATGTTGAGCAACCGGCCATTCTTGTCGTAGAGAATAATGCCCAATATTGGCGTGTTGAACAATGCCCAGTAGCGCAGAGTGCGCTCGTTGGCCTCACGCTCCATGGCAAGGCGCTTGGTCACGTCTTTCTTCGTTCCGATGAGCATGGTGGGAACACCTTTCTTGTCACGGCGCAGCACGGAAAGCGTAATGATAAAGTCGTGCATCGAAGTGTCGCCGTCTTCACGAGCATCCTGAGCCTGAATGTTCAGTGTGATCTCGTCTTCCTCACCATTCTTCCCTCGCAGTTGTTTCGAGAGTTGCGCAATAGCGTTCTCCAGACTTTCAAAGTCCTTGGGAGAATAGCGATGGGCAAATTCCTCACGAGTATAGACGTAGGCGGCCTGTCCGAACTCGTTGCGCCACGTAAACTGCTGTGTTTCAATATCGAAGGTCCATACGCGCACATTGCTGGTTTCCATAATAAGCGACAGGCGGCGGTTGCGCTTCTTTATCTCGGCATTGATGCGTCTGGTCTCAATGCGGTAGCTAAGGGTGTAGATGACAAGGATGAACAATAGCACAGCGATGGCTGCCGTTGCATACCACAGCCAGACGGGCGCAGACTGTTCCTGCCGCTCGGGGTAGAACCACTTGTTCTGTAGGGGCAGCAACTTATCGGTGGTGTTCAGAAGGGTGAGGATACTGTCGAGCTGATGTATGAGGTACTGGTCGTTAGACATGAACTTATATTCGCCGTGAGGCATGTCAACAGGCGAAATCTCAAGGTTGTCAATGTGGAATTTGCGGAGCATCCATTTCAGCGACAGTGTGTTCCATACCAATTCTCCATTTTCCTCAGTGCTCATTTGCTTGATGGTCTCTCCAATGTTGCGCGTTGGAATTGCGTTATTCTCCCATCCATAGTCAATCATAAGGTGATGGCAGAGGCTACTGTCGTTCACGTAGACCTTGTGATGGGCGAGGTCGCGGAAATTATGCACCTTGGTGGGATTGCTCTTAGGCGAGAGAATGCTTTGTGTGAACAGCGTAACGGAGTTCTCGCTATAATATCCGTACTTGTCATGAAACCCAGCGGTGAGACCAATCATCAGGTCGGAATTCCCTTTCTTCAGATCCTTGAAGGCTGTCATTCTGGGAGCCATCCTAATTTGGTAGGGGATGTTCAGTTGTCCCAGCAACAACTTAATGAGTTCTACGTTATAGCCATCTGGATTACCGTTCTCGTCAAGAAAACTGTAAGGCCACAAATCCAACGCTCCCTCATAAATGAGAGGATGCTCGGCAGTATATACCTTGGCAAGCTGGGGTGCTTGTTCTGGCAGTGCCCATGCCTCTACATACAGGATAACTGTTGTCAATATTATAAGGAGTAGTCTGTTCATGCTTCTTTTGAGGGAAAATGCCGTCAATATTATTGCAAGTGTTCACAAGGTATCCATATCCAGAACGTCGAGCCGTGACCATCGCCTTCGCTCATCACTCCTATTTGGCCATGACAGCGTTCGGCAATGCTCTTGCAGATGCTAAGGCCCAGTCCTGTGCCCTGAACATAGTCGTTCAGCTTCACGAAGCGCTCGAACACAGAACTCTGCTTGTCCTTCGGGATTCCTGCACCCGTATCCTCGCAATAAAGGTAGAGACCGTATGGGCCGCCCTCTTCACCGGAAGAATGTTCCATCACATTTCCCACGGAAGAGTGGCGAGGAGCTTGTATATAGCGATAGCCCACCTTGATATGGCCTTGGTGCGTGTATTTCACTGCATTGGTCGTAAAATTAGTGATGACCTGCTGAAGACGCCCTTTGTCAATGACGGTGACGAACGACTCGTAGGGATTGTCGGTCAGAAACTCTACGCCAGGCTCCTCTACACGCTGTGCCAGTGTCTGACATATATCATTGAAAGCCGCGGCAAAGTCTACCTTCTCAGTCTCGATGGTCAGCGTTCCCTGGTCCATGCTCGACGCCTCTATTATGTCGTTAATGAGACGCATGAGCATATCGCAATTGTTACGAATGATGCGAATGAACTCCGAGCGCTCTTCGGAGGAGTCGATCATTTGGAGCAGGTCGCTGAATCCGACGATGGCGTTAAGCGGCGTACGTATCTCATGGGTCATGTTGGCCAAGAACACGCTCTTCAGCTTGCCTGAATCCTCGGCACGTTTTTTCTCTTGCTTCAGGCGTTCCTGAACCTCCATCAGGTCAGTTACATCGCGCACTATGCCAAAATGGCCGGCCAGTGTTCCGTCGGCATCATAGACAGGAATGCCGTTAGAAGCACACCAATGTGGATTCGGGTTGACAGGCGTGTGCTTGAACAACAGCACAATATTAATCTGAGCAGTTGTGCCGTTCATGTTGCCGTATGCCTGCATAGCCTCGGGCAGATAGCGCTCGTCAATATTACCCAGGTATTCTTCAAACGTCTGGCAGTATTCGTCTTTCTGCAATGACCGAGAGAGATAGATGCGCTTGTCTTTGAGGCTGGAACGCCAAACCCACATGTTGCAGTTCTCCAACAGATAGCGCAACTCGCGTTCATAGCGTGTGATTGTCTCGTTGGTGTGGTGCAGTTCTTTGTTCTGCTGCTCTTGTTTCATATACATATCCCTCTCGGCTGAAACGTCACGGGCAGTGACAATATAATACTGCAGCTCGTCGTTGTCGTATGTGGGGAGCACTCGTACTTCAAGATACTTACTGATGCCTATTTCCGGATAGCTCATGTGCTGACACACATGGAAGTCTTCATGGCTAAGTGGTTTCAGATCCTTCCTGAAGAAGGGATTGTCAAAGAGATTTGTTTCCCTGAAAAATTGTTCACCAATGGTCTCAAACTCACATAGCGTCCGCATGTTCTCATTCAAGTCGATAAGCTTTCCGTCCTTGTCATAGAATGACATGGCTATGAGGGTAGAGTTGAACATCTTGACATATTTGGTTGCCATCTCGTTGTCGGCACGTTCTTCCTCATAGTCCTTTGTCACGTTTCTCACGGCACTGATGACATATCGCGTATGGCCGTCTTCATCCTGCTCGGCAATAGAATAGCCGTGTATGAACATCCAATCAGGCTGCTCCAGGGTACCAATGTTCCAGCGGTTGGTAATCTCCCAGATGCCTATGCTCCCATTGAGCAGTTTCTTCATGGCCTGTTCGGTTCTTTCCCTTTCGTCAGGATGAAGACGCTCTACAAACTGTTTCCATGTATATCCCTCTGACGGGAAGAAATTCCCATTCAGATTTTTGAACTTGTTTGTCGCCGTGTCGTGTGAGAACACCCAAATGTTGCCCATGCTCAATGCCTGCCGCATCATTCTCTCGGCATCGGTAGCCTTGCCAGTGACAGCCAGCAATCGGCGCTTACTAAGCCTGTTGGCCGAAATCAGGGCAAGGGCGAGGAGCAATATGCCCACAGTGATATAGATGACTATGAGTGGCACGTTGTTGTGGGAGCGTTCCGGATGCATCCATTTGTCATGTATCATTTCCACCCTACCATTTTGCTGGAAGCGTGTGAGCTGGTCGTCGATTTGGTCAATCAGCTCTTTGTCATAGCCTGCAAGGCACATTTCCCTGACAGGGATGCCAATATTGTTCATCGTAATGTCAGAGGTGAGTCTGAGTTCCTTGAGTTTCCATTTAATGGTCTCCTCATCATAGATAAAGAAGTCGCAGGCATTCGTATAGAGGCTGATGATAGCATCCTTGGCCTGTTCTTTCCTAAACCGCAATCCTGGTGCCATTTTGCGCAGGATGCTGTCTGTTGCCTCGTCGTTACTCTCTATGACTATGTTATTGGAGCTTTTCAGCTGTTCGATAGTCGCCATCTTCACATTGGTGCGTGTGGCCACCACATATTTGAAATAACTCAGCGGATTTCGCGAGTAATGATAGGGCGCATGATTATACTTACCCATCAAATCGAAGATGAGATGTACCTCTCTCTGCTCGAACATTGCCGTTGCCTCTTCCCAGTTTGTCAGCACGAACTTGTGGGGAATGTTCATGTGTGATAGAATAGCATCGATAATTTCGACGTCGTGACCAGTTGGTTGGTTGCTGGTGGAGAGAAAGTGATAAGGGGGGAAATCGGAACAGCCCACAATAATGAGTGGGTGGGCATCGTCATATTTGCCTTCTCCCTCTGCACTTGCCGGAACGGGTAGCATGGCCATGACGAGCAACAACAGCCAAGCAGCTACGACCCCAACAATCCCAATCTGCTTTTTCACCTTATTATATATATAAGTATTCATATTTGTTTCCTCCTGTCCATTATTGTCGCCTCACAAGGCATCATAATCCACACTGTGGTGCCTTTCCCCAGTTCGGAACTGATGTCGATCGACCCTCCCATTTGTTCTACCAACTGTTTGCAAATGGGCAGGCCCAGACCCGTGCCTTGATGATTGGCCGAGGAAAAGCGCTCATAGATTTGCGAAAGAGTATCTTTTGTCATGCCACAGCCCGTATCATCGATGGCTATCATCAGCTTTCCGCCGATGTAGTCATAGCGGGCCCGCACCATGCCGCTTGTTGTGTGCTGGGCAGCATTACATGCTATCTGTTCAATGACCCGCCCCAAGTTCGTATCGTCGATGTCGACCACAAGTTGCTCATAAGGGTTCTCTACCACGTAGTTCACCCCCTCGGCCATAAAGTTGGCCCATCCTATCTGGCAATGTCCCTCAAAGGTTTTGGCAAAGTCGATGGGCTGTTTGTTGATTTCAATCATGTGGGCATCGAGCCTGGAAAGGAACAGGATGTCGTTGATGAGCTGAAGCAGATGGGCCGAGCTGTTCTTAATCTCATTGATGAAGATGTCCTCATCGGCTTGTTCATGTTCCTGTTCAAAAAGCTCGGCGAAGCCGACGACGTTGTTGAGCGGCGTACGTATTTCGTAGCTCATGTTTCGCAAGAACACGTTTTTCAGGTTCTCCACCTCCTGGGCACGTTGCGACTCTTTTTCCAACTGAAGTTCGGTGTTCTTTATCTCACTGACATCGCGACAAAGGCCAAAGTAGCTTTCGACAGTGCCTTCATCATTATAGATAGGAATGAGACGCAGGTGCAGATAGAACGGCAGTCCTTTCCTGCGGAGCACGGTTTTCACCTGCATATCGATAGTTTCCGTGGTAAGATTGTCCATGTTGTTCATGACCCGCATGGCTGCCCGCTTCCACTTGTCGTCAATAATGGTCATGCAACGTGTCTGGGTGAGTGCCATTTGCACCACATTCTGGCTTTTGCTAATGGTCAGCGTGTGGGTTCTGGGAGAATAGCTGGCCATGCGGACGCCACCCACCCCCAGCACATAGTCGATGTTCGAGATATAGTCGGTTACCTTCTTGTTGCTCTTTTGCAGCTCGCTGATGCCTTCCTGCAGTTTGCGGTAGGTCTCGGCCACCTCTGTCACGGCTCGGCCTGTTCCATAAATGCCCAACAGCTTGTTCTGGCTGCTATAGACAGGTACAAGCTGCCTTTCATAATAGGCTATTCCATATTTATTGCCCACAATCTGGGTGGCATAGAAATAATCTTGCAGACGATAGCTGGGTTCTTCAAGACAATCAATGATGTTCACTTTGTGCTCGACAGCCTGTTCGATTGACGAATGGAACGACTGTTTGGCACGTTCGTTCATATCGGCCACGTTACCGTCGCCGTCGAAGTAGACCATATCAACCATGGCGGTGTCAAACACCGACTGATAGCGCAGCATGCGCTCCTTGGTCTTGCGCTGTCGCTCACGTTCCTGTGTCACGTCGTGTCTGGTACCAATGATTACCGACGGCTTTCCATCATTGCTTCTCAACACCGACAACATGGTAACAAACTCACGCTCCTGCTCGCTATCGTTCTCGTTGTCGAATGCTTTCAGTTCCAGTGTTACTTGCTCTTTTTCGCCAGCAATAAGCAGGCGGATGGCCTCACCTATCCGATGAAAGTCCTCGGGATGATAGAGATGGGCAAACTCAAGTCCTGAATACTGACGCTGCGGCCTTCCGTTATTGTCCATCATCGTAAACCGCTGCGAATCTACGTCGTAAGTCCAGATGCGCACATGGGTAGCCTGCAGAATGACTGAAAGGCGGTTATGAGTTTGCAGCACCAGTTCCTGCATGTGGCGTTCACGAATACGATAGCTTACATTATAGAAAATGAGCACAAAGGCAGTAAGCGCAATGGCTGCCGTCAGGAACCATATCCAAGAGGGAATGCCCGTCTCCCTATATTCCGGATGAAACCATTTCCCTTGCATGGCCTCCAACTTGTCAGCCGAACGAAGGCGAACGTACGTCTCATCGAGTTTGCTAAGCAGCAAAGAGTCTTTCGATATGAACTTATATTCGCCATGTGGCATGTTGATGGCATTGATTTGCAGGTTGTCGATATGCAAGTTAGCCAGCAGCCATTTCAGCGATGCCGTGTTCCATACCACCTGCCCATTGTTTTCCTCGCTCACCCGGGCGATGGCCTCTTTCATGTCGTCATAGCCTATGGCATTGTCGCCCCACCCTTTGTCCATCATTAGGTGATGGCTATAACTGTTTCGGTGAACGATGACCGTGTGTGTCTTCAGGTCTTGCAGCGAACGAATGGTGGCAGGCTGGTCCTTGGGCGAGACGACACTGTGGGTAAACAGCTGAATGACGCTTCTACCATAGTAGCCGTATTCGTCATGGAAAAGAGCATCCATGCCCATCGTCAGGTCGGCCTGTCCGGTCTTGAGGTCGGCTAATACGGCCTTGCGCCCTTTCAGCCTGATAATGTAAGGAATGCCAAGCTCTTTCATCAGCATTCGAACCAGCTCTACGTTAAATCCCGTGGGCTCATTGTTTTCGTCCAAGAAGGAAAAAGGACACAGATCCCACGCGTCCTCATAGACCAGCGGACGTTCTTCGGTGTAGATTTTTACGCCATCTTCTTGGGCCTGCATATAGAGAGGGAACAAGAGAATCGCGATTACAGTTAATCCGGCTTTTAGTATCTGCATTTTCATTAGCAGGGTGTTTGATTGTTGCAAAAGTACGAAAAATGTCTCAGATAGCAAAATTTTTTTCAAGAAATGCTCGTTACTTACATACTTTTTTTGTAATTTTGCCCCAACAATAAATTACTAACCAACAATACGAGGATGAAAAAAATCAACTTATTGCTTTTGAGTCGAAGGAAGTACCTTCTGAAATCTTTGCTCCTAATCATCATTGCACTTGTTTATTCTATTCATGTGGATGGCCGTCCCATAACGCGCCAACAGGCCCATCAACGAGCCATGAAATTCCAGCAGTTAAAGGGTGACAAACGGCAGCTTGCGCCCATTACTGAAGCACGGCGACTGGCCCCTAAGAAATCCCAGTTACAAAACTCGGTCGAACCCTATTATGTCTTCGACCGCGGAACCAATGAGGGCTTCATCATCGTATCGGGCGACGACCAGACCGTCGACGTGCTGGGCTATACCGACAATGGCACCTTCGACTATGAGCAACTGCCTCCCAACATGCGCGAATGGCTCGACTACTACGGTCGTCAGCTCGAAGCCATACAGGCAGGAGCACCGGTCATGAAGCTGCCTGCCACCCATCCGAAGGTAGAACAGTTCATGCAGTGCAAATGGAGCCAGGGCTCACCTTATAACAATGTGTGTCCACTCGACGGTGGCCAGCGTTCGGTCACAGGTTGTGTGGCTACGGCTATGGCACAGATTCTCTACTACAACCGCGAGAAGTCGGTCACCGAGACCACGGCTGCCATTCCTGGCTACACCACCTGGACCAAGGGCATCAATGTGCCGGGAATCGATGCCAGTGCCCCTATCGACTGGGACAACATGAAAGACACCTATAGCACTTCTACCGACTTACAGAAAAAGGCCGTAGCCAATCTGATGCTCTATTGTGGTGTGGCTGTGAAAATGGACTACACCAGCAGTTCGTCGGGTGCTCAGGTGAGCGATTGCTACGAGGCTTTCAAGAAATATTTCGGCTACGGCTCGTCTGTACGCTACATTACGTCGGGCGACGTGAGCGGCGACGATGAGTGGGACAAGATTGTCTATAACGAGCTGGCAGCAGGCCGCCCCGTCTATCTGAGCGGCTACAATGCCGATGCCGGTCACGCCTTCCTGACCTGCGGCTATGAGAACCAGCGATACTACATCAACTGGGGCTGGGGCGGCCAGAGCGACGGTCTCTATTATCTGACCAACCTCACACCGGGCGACGGCCAAGGCATCGGTGGTAGCGACGACGGCTATAATGGTGGCAAGCAGATTATCATCGGTCTGGAGCCAGAAAACTTCGGTTCGAAGACCATGAGCTTCAAGGACAATGCCGTGAAGGCGCTGTGCGTGGCCAACTGGGATGCCGACAAGGACGGCAAGCTGACCTACGACGAAGC
Organism: uncultured Prevotella sp.; assembly: GCA_905235905.1. Classification (GTDB taxonomy): domain Bacteria; phylum Bacteroidota; class Bacteroidia; order Bacteroidales; family Bacteroidaceae; genus Prevotella. Next base: position 14,979 of record CAJONO010000198.1, on the reverse strand, counting down.
CGCAGCCGTCACCTCGTTAGGCAGTGTGTTCAAGGGGCAGAGCGGTCTGAAGAAGTTCTCTGAACTCTACTATTTCACCTCGCTCACCACCATCGACGACGATGCCTTCAACGGCTGCAGCAATCTGACAGACATCCGTTTGCCGAAGGCGCTGAAGAAGGTTGGTGCGCGGGCGTTCAAGGGCTGCGGCAAGTTGCCCCAGATTAATTTGCCATCGAGTGTGAGCCAGATAGGCGAAGAGGCATTCAGCGGATGCAAGCTCCTGACAGCTTTTGAACTACCCGACGAGCTTACCGCCATAGAACAGGGCACGTTCCGTAACTGCGCGCAGATTTCCGCTATCGACCTGCCCATCAGCATCACCCGCTTCGGACAGGAGGCTTTTGCAGGTTGCACCAAGCTTTCAAGCGTCACTGTGAAGACGTTCCACCCCGAGAAGCTTGTCATGGGCGAACAGGTGTTTGCCGACATTGACCTGAGCAAGGCCACACTCAATGTGATGCAGGGCACCAAAGCCTATTTCTCGGCCGCCGACCAGTGGAAGGATTTTGGAAAAATCGTGCAGCAACGCGAAATATCCGGCGGAAACTTCGCCAAGTTAGAAACGGGCCAGACCTACTATCTCTACAACGTGGGGACAGGTCGCTACCTGACCAAGGGCGAGGCATACAAGACACAGGCCGTGGTCGACGCACAGCCCATGCGCTTCAAGGCCATCCATCCCACCTCGAAGGCCGATGGCATCTACTGCTTCACCTCGCCCGACACGGGCAACGACGGCAAGTACCTCTTCCGCACGTCGACCGACGAAAATATAGGAAAGGGTATTATGGCCACCTTCGTCGACGGCAAGTCGGTTTCGGCCAATGCCTACTGGAATGTCCAGGAGATTGACAATGGTATTTACACCATACAGATTCCTTCCGATGGCACGGGCTATGACGCATCCCTCTACTGGGGCATACAGACCGACCACGCCAGTAATGCCGCCTCGCCCACTTACGGTGTCTATCCCGATGTCGACTACGCCAGTCACTCGCTGAACTGCCAGTGGCAGTTTGTCATCTACGACGAGGCAGTGACCACCAAGTTCGAGGCCGCCGAGAAGCTGGCCAGCCTGTTACAGGCCGCCCGCCGCAACAACCTGAAGTATGAAGAGGAGCAGGCCGTCTACGACGAACTGGAGAGCAGCACGGAAGAACTCCTGGCAGCCCAGAGTTCGCTTCGCAAGAAGCTGAAATACATCGAGTTCTATCATCAGGATGTGCGCGAACGCTGTATCACTTTCTTCGACTCCGATTCCGATGACGAGCTGAGCTACAAGGAAGCTGCCGACGTGAAGGACTTCGGTTGGCTGTTCGGTTTTGCCAACTACACCTCGTTAGTGCGCGTCGAGGAGCTTCAGTATTTCACGAATGCCAATGCCATTGAGGGCTGCTTCATGCAGAACTGCACCAATCTGGAAACCGTCATTCTGCCCAAGAACATACAATACATTTATTACTATGCATTCAAGGGTTGCAGCAAACTGAAAGCCATCAACATTCCTGAATACGTATCCCTCATAGGCGAAGATGCCTTCCAGGGCTGCACGTCATTGCGCGAGATTACAGTGTTGAATCCCGACCCCGCTTCCATCATCCTGGGCGACAATGTTTTCAAGGGTGTGAAGAAGGCTGAGTGTACGCTCTACGTGCCCTATGGCTCGAAGGCTCTCTATGCCGAGGCACCTGAATGGAAGGACTTCGGAACAATTGTCGAGGTGCGCGGACGTACACCGCTGAAATACTCGCCAATCACCACCGACAAGAAGGGCTATCTATATAATATAGGTACGCGAAGAATGGTGACCATGGGCGAGGCATACGGCACACAGTCTGTCGTCTCGACCAAGGGGCGCGCCTACAAGACCTATGTCAGGGTTGACGGTTCAGAGAATCAAGTGCGTTTCCAAGATGCCATCAGCGAGCGCTACATCTTCCGCACCAATACCGATACCAAGGTGGGTACAGGTGTGAAGGCATGCTTTGGCGACGGCAGCTCCCCGACAAATGCCTACTGGACATACGACGAGGTAGAGCCCAACGTCTATACGCTGCGGGTGCCCTCTAACGCCTCCGGCTATGTGGAAGGCGAATATCTTGGCACTAACGATGTTCACAAGAGCGATGCCGCCAGCCCCACAACAGGCATCTACTGGGACGAGGCACTGGGTAGCAAGAACACGCTGTGGGCGTTTGTCACCGACGACGACCTGCAGGCGGCCAACGAAACCGACAACCTCGTAGCGCAGCTTGGCGAAATGCTCACCCTGGCCCGGCAGAAGAAGATTGAAGTGAAGGAAGAGCAGGCCGTCTATGACAACTTCGAGAGTACGGTCGACGCTATTCGCCTGGCCATCAAGTCGGTGCGCGAGAAGATGCACTTCATCACCTTCTCCGACAAGAGTGTGCAGACCATCTGCCTGAAGAACTGGGACAGCGACCAAGACGGCGAAATAACTTTCGAGGAGGCAGCCGCCGTGACATCGATCGACGAAGTCTTCCGTGGCTCGAACATCAGCAGTTTCGAAGAGCTACAGTATTTCACCTCCATCACGACCATCCCTGAGAATGCCTTCCGCAACGCCGCATCGCTACAGGTCATCTACCTGCCCAAGAACGTCACTACGCTGGGCAACTACTGCTTCCTCAGCTGCAGCCTGCTTCACTATGTGGTCATTCTTAACGACGAGCAGGTGGTGCCTGTGGGCTATAGCAACATTGGCAGCAAGACCACTCTCTTTGTGCCAGCCAACATGGTCGATTCCTATCAAGCCGACGAAGGATGGGCTACCAAGGTGTCTGTAGTCGAATATACGGGCAAGCCCGTTGTCAGCGCTACGGCCAGTCGCGCCTATGGCCGTACTTCGGCCACGATCAAGATGACCGTTCTGGGTGCTCCCGTCACCGGCACAGCCGAATTCAGCTGCGAGACCATCGGCGAGGCTACCGCCCCCGTGGGCAACTATCCCATCCTCGTAACACCCGGCACGGTTGTCACTCCGAGCGTGGAATACCGCGAGGGTGTGTTCACCATCGAGCCTGCCACCCTCACCATTACGGCAAAGAGCTACACCCGCAACATGGGCGAGCCGAATCCTGAGTTCGAGGTGACATACAAGGGATTCCGCAACCGCGAGACCGATACGGTGCTCACCGTGCGTCCTACTATCACCTGCGAGGCCACACCTGAGAGTCCTGCCGGCGACTACGAAATCACTGTGAGCGGCGCCGAGGCACAGAACTACGTGTTTACCTACCAGCCAGGAACGCTCACCGTGCTCGACGCTGCAGGCATCTGTGCTCCGCTTACCGACAAGGAGAAGATGAGAAACGGGAAATATGTCTACGACCTCAGCGGCCGTCAGATCAAGTCGCAATCTAACTCCCCGACCAGGAAGGAACTCATCATTGTCGGCGGAAAGAAAGTGGTAGGCAATACCTCTGAACGCTGAGCCACAAACGGCAAACAGCAAAGAAACACCTTCGAGCCTTGCAACACAGAAAAGCAACGCTCGGAGGTGTTCTTTTCAAAGCCTACTGTCATTCTTGCTGAAGAAAAAGAAGGAGAACGCTACCCTTTCACCAAAGTTTCCCACCCCTCAAGGAGCAGCAGGCCATGAATATTTATACGCTTTGACGGATTTGTTAAACCACTGATTTACAAGGTGTTATAATTCATCCCAAATTACGCTTCAATTCATGCTGAATTACACGACAATCTGGGCTCAATTGCATCGTAATTCAGCATGAATTTCAAGTGTCTTTCCGTAAAGCCACAAAATGCATGATTATGCAAAACGAAAGCGAATGGGAAATCTCAGTCTTTCATCAGCTTCTTAAAGAACTTGTTCAAGTCCTCCTCTAACCCCTCCATCAAGTCCGGGTCAATAATCACCGTGTCGCCATCGACCACATAGAGCTCGTAGGTGACGTCGACTTCGTCATTCTCCAAGACAAACGAGAAAGGAGTCAATATCGACATTTTCTCGATTTCGTCACTATGCTCCATCAGTGCCTTGCGCAGCACCGATGCCACCTGCTCATAGAAGTCCTCGTCTTTAGCGTCGATCCATTCTTCAATGATGCAGCGTGTTACCTCCTTGTCATCATCGTCATAGACAACCAGCTCGCCCGTTTCCTGCATCACCCGTATATGGATGTCAGTGAGCTGCGAGGCCTCCTCTCCGACAGGGAACTTATCGGCAATTTTTCGAATGGCTCTGTCAATCTGTTGCAATGTCTGGGGTGTTGTTTTCATACGCTTTATGTTTTTATAGTGCAAAAGTACAAAAAACTTTGATACCTGCAAACGATTACGACTATTATTTGAAAATAATTTATAAATCAGCACACATAATTCATAATTATTTCCTACCTTTGCACGTGAAAGTCAAGCAGGTAGAAGGGTATGAGCGACAAGATAACGCACACGGGTATCATTGACACGATTAATGGCCGGCACGTCAGAGTGCGCATTGTGCAGCAAGCCGCCTGCGCCAGTTGCAAGGTGGCAAGTCATTGCAATGCTTCGGACATGAAAGAGAAGATGGTCGACGCTGTTACCGACAGCACAAACCTGAGTGTGGGGCAGCAAGTAGTGGTGAGCACCAGCTCGGTTGCCGTGAAGCAGGCACTGCTATTGGCCTTCGGCTGGCCGTTGCTGCTTCTGCTGTGCATTCTGGCAGCAAGCCGCTTGTGCGGTTGCAGCGAAGGGTTGTCGGCCATCCTGACCATTGGGGGTCTTGCCTTATATTATATAATAATGTGTTTCTTCAGGAACAGGATTGCCCATAGCATCTCGTTCAAAATAGAATAGCGTACAAAAAAACAAATAATAGTTTATGAATTTCATCATGATTGCAGTGATTGTTCTTGGAGCCATCGGACTCATAGCCGCATTGGTGCTATACGTCTGTTCCAAGAAATTTGCTGTTTATGAAGACCCTCGCATAGCGCAGGTGAACGAGCTACTGCCCGGTGCCAACTGTGGCGGTTGCGGATTTCCTGGATGCGGGGGCATGGCCGACGCACTTGTAAAGGGTGCCGATGCCGGAAAGATTGACGGTCTGTTCTGCCCCGTAGGCGGAGCCGACACAATGGGCAAGGTGGCCGACTTGCTCGGCATGGCCATTGCCAACGGCGAGCCGAAGGTGGCCGTAGTAAGATGCAACGGCACTTGTGAGCATCGCCCCAGAATTGCCGAGTACGGAGGACTGCGCACTTGTGCCGCCATGCATGCCTGCGGTGCCGGCGAGACGGCTTGTGGCTTCGGCTGCCTGGGCTGCGGCGACTGTGCAGAAGCCTGCCAGTTCGATGCCATTCGCATCAATTCCGAGACGGGTCTTGCCGAGGTCGACGAGGAGAAGTGTACGGCCTGCGGTGCCTGTGTGAAGGCTTGTCCGAGAAACATCATCGAGCTGAGAAAGAAAGGGCCGAAAGGGCGTCGGGTCTACGTGTCCTGTGTGAACAAGGACAAGGGAGCCGTATCGATGAAGGCCTGCAAGGTGAGCTGCATAGGCTGCGGCAAGTGCGAGAAGGAGTGCCCGTTCGGAGCCATCACCGTCGAGAGTAACTGCTCGTATATCGACTTCGAGAAGTGCCGCCTGTGCAAGAAATGTGTGGCCGTCTGCCCGACAAAGGCCATCACGGCCGTGAACTTCCCGGCACCAAAGCCGAAGCCGGAAATCACCGAGGCCGCTAATGGTCAATCGTCAATGGTCAATGGTCAATCAAAAGAAAAGGAGGATATGGCATGAATATCAAGACATTCCGCATAGGCGGCATACACCCCAAAGAGAACAAACTGACCCACGAGGTGGCCACAAAGGTGGCAGCCCTTCCGAAGCAGGCCATATTCCCACTGTCGCAACATATCGGTGCCCCGGCAAAGCCCGTGGTGCAGAAAGGCGACAAGGTGAAGGTGGGCACACTGATAGCCGAGGCTGGCGGTTTCGTGTCGGCTCCCATTTACTCGTCGGTCAGCGGCACCGTGTTCAAGATCGACACTGCCATCGACGCTACTGGCTATCGCAAGCCCGCCATCATTATCAACGTAGAAGGCGACGAGTGGGAAGAGGCCATCGACCGCACCGACAAGCTGGAACTGGTAAAAGGCCATCCCGAACTGACGCCCGAAGAAATCGTGGAGCGCATCAAGACGGCTGGTGTCACCGGCATGGGCGGTGCAGGCTTCCCCACGTTCATCAAGCTCTGCCCTCCCCCAACGGCCAAGGCCGAATGCGTCATTATCAACGCCGTGGAGTGCGAGCCCTATATCACGGCCGACTACCGGCTGATGCTGGAAAAGGCCGACGAGATTCTCGTGGGCCTCGAACTACTCATGGTGGCAGCCAAAGTGAAGACAGGCTATATAGGCATTGAGACCAACAAGCCCGCCGCCATCGAACTGCTCACGAAGAAATGTGCCGAAGCGTTTGCCGCTTCGCCGTATCAAGTGGAAGTAGTGCCCCTGAAGCAGCGCTACCCACAGGGTGGCGAGAAGCAACTGGTCGATGCCGTCATCCGCCGTCAGGTGCCCGCACCGCCAGCCATCCCCGTCAATGTGGGTGCTATTGTGCAGAACGTAGGTACGGCCTTTGCCGTCTACGAAGCCGTGATGAAGCGCAAGCCGCTGTTCGAGCGCTACACCACCGTCACGGGCAAGAAGCTGCCCAACCCCGGCAACTTCCTCGTTCGCATGGGAACTCCGATGAAAGACCTTATCGAAGCCTGCGGCGGCATGCCTGAGGGCGACAACAAGCTACTGGCCGGTGGCCCCATGATGGGCAAGGCGCTGACAAGCACCGAAGTGCCCATTTGCAAAGGCACAAACTCGGTGACCATCCTCTCAGGCAGTGAAGCCCGCCGACAGGAGCCGCAGCCCTGCATCCGCTGCGCCAAGTGCGTCAGGGCATGCCCCATGGGCTTAGAGCCTTACCTCCTGGCCAAGATCAGCGAGATGAAGAACTGGGAGCGGGCCGAACAGGAAGACATTGTGAGTTGCATAGAGTGCGGTTCCTGCCAGTACACTTGTCCTGCCCACCGCCCGCTGCTCGACAACATTCGTCAGGGCAAGCAGACCGTCATGGGAATTATCAGAAACCGCAATGCAAAGAAATAGGCCCCAACCCCCTCCCAAGGGGAGTGGGGGCTGGATAGTTCGAAAAGTTAAAGCAAATAGAAATAAAAAACATGGATAATAATAGTAGTAAGAGTAACAAAACTCCCCTCCCCTCGGAAGGGGCGGGGGGTGGGTTGATCGTTTCCCTTTCCCCCCACGCTCACGGCAACGACTCGGTAGAGGCCGACATGTTCGGAGTAATCTTTGCCCTTCTGCCGGCATTGGCCGTCTCGTTCTTCTACTTTGGCCTCGGCTCGGCCGTCGTGTGCCTGACGAGTGTGGCTGCCTGCGTTTTCTTCGAGTGGGCCATCAATAAATACCTGCTCAAGAACGAGCGCAACACCATCGTCGACGGCTCGGCAGCCCTGACAGGACTGCTGTTAGGCATGAACCTCCCGTCGAACCTTCCCGTCTGGATCATCATCATCGGTGCCCTTTTTGCCATCGGCGTAGGCAAGATGACTTTCGGCGGACTGGGGCAGAACATTTTCAACCCCGCACTGGTGGGCCGCTGTGCCCTGCTCGTGGCCTTCCCTGCACAGATGACCTCATGGCCCGTGCCCGGACAGTGGATGCATTACACTGACGCCACCACTGGTGCCACCCCGCTGGCCGTGATGAAAGAGGCCATCAAGAGTGGCAACGTGAGTGTGCTTGAACAGCTACCCGATGCCTTCAGTCTGCTGTTGGGCGGTCATGCCCAGGGCGGTGGTGCCGGCACAATCGGCGAAATCTGCGGACTGGCATTGCTGGCCGGCATGGCTTTCATGCTGTGGCGCAGAATCATCACCTGGCATATTCCCGTCAGCATCATTGCCACCGTGTTCTTGGTGAGTTCACTGCTGCATCTGGCCAACCCCATCTACGCCGACCCCGTCACAGTCATTCTCTCGGGCGGCCTGCTGCTGGGTGCCATCTTCATGGCAACCGACTACGTCACCTCGCCCATGACACCAAAGGGCCAGCTCGTTTACGGCGTGTGCATCGGTCTGCTAACCCTCATCATCCGAAACTGGGGCTCCTACCCCGAGGGCATGTCGTTTGCCATCCTGATTATGAACGCGTTTACGCCACTCATCAACAACTACGCTAAACCCACGCGCTTCGGCGAACCTACCCCCTAACCCCCTCCCAAAGGGAGTGGGGATTGGACAGTCCTGTAAATAATGAAAAAAAAATAACACGCAATCTATATGGATAATATCAATAGTAAAAGAAACCAAACTCCCCTCCCCTCGGAAGGGAGCGGGGGTGGGTTCAAACTCGAATCATCTCTACTCAACATGACGCTGGTGCTCACGGGGGTGGCCGTCATCATGGGAGCCATCCTGGCCTTTGTCAACGACCTGACCAGCAAGCCCATTCAGGAGCAGAAGGAGAAGGCACTGGCCGATGGCATCAAGGCTGTCATGGTATGCGACGATATCGTCGTCGCCCACACCGACACCGTAAGGCAGAACGATGCCAAGGGCAAGACGATCACCTATATAATCTATAAGGCACAGGATGCCAAGGGCAACGACCTCGGTGCCGCCATCGAGAGCACGACTAACGGCTTCGGTGGCAACCTGAAGGTGCTTGTAGGCTTCGACAAGGCGGGCACCATTCTCGGCTACACACTGTTAGAGCATGCCGAGACACCCGGACTCGGTGCCAAGGCCGACAAGTGGTTCCAAAAGGGCGAGAAGGGCGACATTATTGGCAAGACTCCCGACGAGCCGCTCACCGTGAGCAAGGACGGCGGACAGATCGATGCCATCACTGCCTCGACCATTACCAGCCGCGCTTTCCTGCTGGCTGTAAACAATGCCTACAACGCCTACAAGGCAAAGCCAGTAGACGGAGCAACCGGTGCAACTCACTCCTACCCCCTCCCAAATTGAGGGGAGTCAAGATAGGCTTGCCCACTTAGGTAAAACGAGAAAATACATAATCAATATTAGAAACTAAAAAATGGACACCACCGCCAACCTCTGCCAGTAAAGGTAATCAATCTCCCCTCGGAAGGGGTTGGGGGTGGGTTTTTAAGTTTATGAACTACATAGGTATTATCAGAAACGGCATCGTCAAGGAGAACCCCACGTTCGTCCTGATGCTCGGTATGTGTCCCACGCTGGCCACCACCACCTCGGCCACCAACGGCATGGCAATGGGCCTGGCCACGATGGCAGTGCTCATCTGCACCAATATCGTCATTTCGTGCTTGAAGAGCCTCACGCCCGACAAGGTGCGCATCCCCGTATTTATTGTGGTCATTGCCGCCTTCGTCACCATCCTGCAGATGGTCATCAAGGCCTATCTGCCCGACATCGACGCGGCCCTCGGCCTGTTCATCCCCCTGATTGTGGTCAACTGCATCATCCTTGGCCGTGCCGAGGCATTCGCCGCCAAGCAGAGTCCCGTGGCCTCGCTCTTCGATGGCATCGGCATAGGCTTGGGCTTCACGCTCGGCCTGACGCTCTTGGGCATCTGCCGCGAAATATTAGGTGCAGGCTCGGTCTTCGGCATCACACTGCTGCCCGAAACCTGCAACATCCTCCTCTTCATCCTGCCTCCAGGCGCCTTCATTACGCTGGGCTATCTGATTGCGGTTGTCAACAAATTGCGTAGCAATTAAAATTCGACATAACGACATAACGAAACATCGACATAACGAATCATCGACATATCGAAATAACGAAACATCGAAATAACGACAATTATGGAGTACATCTTGATTTTCATCAGCGCCATTTTCGTCAACAACATTGTGTTGGCACAGTTCCTCGGCATCTGCCCATTCCTCGGCGTGTCGAAGAAGATCGACACCTCACTCGGCATGTCGGCAGCCGTGGCCTTCGTCATGACACTGGCCACCATCGTCACCTGGCTCGTGCAGACCTACGTGCTCAATCCCTTCGGCCTGGGCTACCTGCAGACCATCGTCTTCATTCTCGTCATTGCCTCGCTGGTGCAAATGGTCGAGATCGTCCTGAAGAAGGTCTCGCCCGCCCTCTATCAGGCATTAGGCATCTTCCTGCCACTCATCACCACCAACTGCGCCGTGCTCGGCGTGGCCATCCTCGTCATACAGAAAGACTACAACCTGCTGCAGAGCGTGGTCTACGCCTTCTCTACGGCCATCGGCTTCGGACTGGCACTGACCGTCTTTGCCGGCATGCGCGAGCAATTGGAAATGGCCAAGATTCCCAAAGGCATGCAAGGCATGGCCATTGTGCTGGTTTCCGCCGGCCTGCTGAGCCTCGCCTTCATGGGGTTCTCAGGCGTCGACGGCGGACTGAGGATGCTGTTCGGCCTCGACTGATTTTTTTATTATTACCTTTGCAAGACATGACACTCTATCCGTTCCTATTCGAGCCCAACCTTCACACCGTAGTGTGGGGCGGCAACCAACTGAGACCCTACAAGGGTCTGACACCCACCGACGAGCCAATAGGCGAAAGCTGGGAAGTAAGCGCCGTGCCGGGTAGCATCGGCATCATCAGCAACGGCCCCTTGGCCGGTCGCGACATCGTAAGCATCATCGACGAGAACCCCGAGGCCATACTGGGCGAAACAGTCAGCAAGCAGTACGGGGGGAAAATGCCGCTATTAGTGAAATTTATCGATGCCAAGGGCGACCTGAGCATACAGGTACACCCCAACGACGAAATGGCAAAGAGAGTCCACGGCAAGATGGGAAAATCGGAAATGTGGTACATCATCAAGGCCGAGCCAGGCAGCTACCTGTATGCCGGATTCAAGGAACAGATAACCCCCTACGAGTATCGCAAACGGGTGCAAGACGGAACCATCACCGACGTACTGGCAAAGCATGAGGTGAAGGCCGGCGACGTGTTCTATTTGCCTGCAGGCCGCGTACATGCCATCTGCGGCGGCATCATGCTCGCCGAGGTGCAGCAGTCGTCAGACGTTACCTATCGCATCTACGACTACAACCGGCCGGGCATCGACGGGAAACCGCGTGAGCTGCACACAGAGCTGGCCGCCGAGGCCCTCGACTACCACGTGGAAGACGAATACCGAACGGAATATACCGACGACGTGAACCGCGCCAACCAGATTATCAACTCGCCATACTTCAGCGTAAGGGTCACGGAAACCACAAAGCCCTTCCACAGGAACCTGGTGAAATACGACAGCTTCATCATCTCCATGTGCATGGAAGGCGACTGCACCATTCGCGTTCGCGACACCAACGACGAGATACTCCTGCGCGAAGGCTACAGCTGCCTCATTCCCGCCGCCATTGCCGACTACGACGTGCTGCCACAGAAAGGCAAAACCCGCATTCTCGATGCCTTCATCGACAATAAGGACATGAGCCTTGCCAGCGTGGTCACCCGCTTCCTCCACATCACGAAGAAATAGCGCTCCAGTACTTCAGCATCCGTACTCCAGTACTTCAGCATCAGAACTGTGACAGTATGACACACAAACAAAGATACCTGCTGTTTTCAAGTGAAAGCCGCAGGTATCTTTCGTTTCAGAGTCTTTATTCCTTCAGGACATCGCCTGCCCTGAACGGTTACAGGGGGAACTACTCGTAGTCCTCGTCATCCCAGTCCCAAAGGTCACGACGGGAAGCAGCATCGCTACCCGATCCCCCAGTCATGCTGTTAGGAGTCAGAGTCACGGAGTCACCTGAGAAGGTGTTCGAGGTTGCCAGCATTCCCATAGTCTTCAGCTGGATGAGGCAAGTCTGAGGCTGAATATATTTCATCTTTTTCATAATTCTAAGTTCTTCTCATCAAACCCTGTATTTGTCAAATACGTGCTCATGACATCCGTCTGTGCCCACGTTTGGCCTGCGCCCACTATTAGTGCGCATGCCGCAAAAAATAGTTTTAGTTTCTCATAAAATTTTAGTTAGCATAAATATTAATGAATGAATTGTTTACGGTTCTTTTGGCCTGCCCCCTACACCTATTTATATATTAGAGGTGGGCGGTAACGTATCCTGAAAGTCTTTTTACCCGTAAAAAGGACAATCCTATCGTTCACTATATACTTGGCACTTACGCAATGTAAGTTGCCTGAAAAAGGCCTCACGGCTTCAGGATGCAAAATTAATAAATAGTTGTTGAGGACAGGAAAAAGCGTTTCCCATTTACAAATTTTTACATTTTTTTTGATTAACGCAAAAATTCACGAAAAAGTCAACGAGAAGCCTATGAGACAGAATGATTTTTAGACAGAAAGACAAAGAGATTTTTTAGACAGAAGGACAGAAGGACAAAGAGATTTTTTGGAGATTTATGTTCTTCTTGTCACGCGCAGCCGATGGTAGTAGTCGCGGAACACGCGTTCGTCCTCGGCAGCATCGGTGACGACCTCGAGAACCATCGGGCGTGAGAAATGGCCTGACAGCAACAGGTCGATGCCCTGCCGCATCTCCTGCATCGTCGTGGCCCGCTGGTAGTAGACGTCGTTTTGCAGGCAGATGCCCTCGGCCGTGGTGTGATGCCGGGCAGCGACATAGCGGTCGCAGGCTGGACTCTGCTCCAAGCCCTTCAGCATGTTGAAGATGCCCCCGCGACCATTGTTCAGCAGAAGGATGCGGAAGTTGCCCTGCAGGTTCTGGTTCCACAAGGCATTCTGGTCGTAGAAGAAGCTCAGGTCGCCAATGACGCAGAACACCAATGGGAGGTGAGAGGTGAGAGGTGAGAGGTGGGAGGTGGGAGGTGAGAGGTGAGAGGTGGGAGGTGAGAGGTGAGAGGTGAGAGGAGAGAGAGGGGCTGCCACCGAATAGCCGGCAGCGGTAGAGAGCGAGCCCTCGATGCCATTGACACCCCGATTGCAAAACACGGCATGACGGCCAAAGATGTTGGCCAGCCGGATAGCGGTGCTGTTGGCATAGTGTACGACGGCATCGTCCGGCAGCTGCTGCTCGAGCAGCTTCACGGCAGCCATTTGCGAGTAGTCGGGCTCGTAGGCCTCGGCCTGCCGTGCCACCTGCTGCAGCACGGCCTGCCACTTCGTGACAAAGGGGTGCGGCTGCTGTTCGAGGTTGAAGCGCACCAGGTCGGCCACCACCTCGACGTCGCCCTGTATCACCTGCGTGAGGTTCATGAACGTGTCGTTCACCTCGCCAGTCCTGTTGACGGCCCACGTTTCCTTGGCACGTCGCAGATAGTGCTTTGCCCGCTTGCTCACGATGGAGTCGCCACAACAGAGCACAAGGTCGGGCACGTAACTCTCGTCGTTCTCTACGAGCATCACGGCCTCGTCGAGATGGCGGTTCATGGGCTGGCCGGCAATGAGCATGGGGCGCTTAGACTTCAGGAACATGCGACAGACATGGGCGAGGGTGATATCGCTGGTATCGGCCTCGGTGAGCTCTATTTTGCGCTCTTCTGGCAAGGCTGGGACAGAGAATTCGAACAGCGGCTCGGATATCGGTACGTTGATATGCACTGGAGCATGCCTCTCAAGCAGTGCCTCGTTGACTAAGCGATTGCAGTACCACGACTGTTCAGGGTTGGCGGCGTCGACCTCTGGCAGCGTGACGGCCTTTCTGACGAAGCGTCCGAGGGCGTCGGGCTGTGGGAGCGTCTGCCCGTCGAGCTGGTCGATCCACTGTTGCGGACGGTCGGCGCTAACGACCACCAATGGGCGGTGCTGATAGTAAGCCTCGGCCACGGCAGGAGCCAAGTTGAGCAGGGCCGTGCCGCTGGTGACGCAAACCGCAACAGGCTCGCCCAGCGCCTGCACCATGCCCAGTGCATAGAAGCCGGCACTACGCTCGTCGGTAACGGGATAGCAGGTAATGGAGGGGCACTCGTTCAAGTTATGCACGATGGGGGCATTACGACTGCCGGGACAGACCACTGCATGGCCGATGCCATGTTTCACGAGCAGTGCCGTCAGGATATTCACGTTTTCTTTATTCGAGTACACTATTGCAATTATTTAATTCGTTGTCGTGAAGCAAGGCGCGCATGGTTTGCATCTTGGCCTCCGTCTCTTGCCATTCTTGCTCCAGCAGACTATCTTTCAGGAGTCCGCCACCCGCAAAGAGCTGGCATTGGGTAGCGGCGAGGCGCATGCAGCGCAACGACACGTAGAGGTGAGTCTCGTCGTCGAGTGCCATCGGCCCCATGAATCCACTATAGTACTGTCGGGGCGAATGTTCGTTCTTTATGATGAACCGGAGGGTTTCGTCCTTGGGCAGACCGCAGACGGCCGGTGTGGGATGGAGTGCCTGCAGCAGGTCGCCCACACGGCTGCCATCGGGCAAGTAGAAGGTGAAGTCGCTGCGCAGATGCACAAGATGGGCAGCCCTTACCGTACGCGGTCCCTCCTCATTGAAATTGAGCGTGAACCGTTTAAGGCACTCGGCAATGTAGGTGGCCACATAGCGTTGCTCCTGAATGTTCTTCGTAGACCATCGCACTGTCTCGCCCTCGCCTTCCAGCTCGTCGCCCTGTAGCTGCATGGTGCCAGCCAGCGCCACGGTGCGCCACTGCCGCCCTACCCCCTCGAGCAGTATTTCGGGTGTGGCCGTCAGCCAGCAATTGCCGTCGGGCAAGGAAACGAGGGCAACAAACAGGCGAGGATAGCGCCGACAAGCCTCAAGGAAGAGCTGACGGGCAGAGGCCGGAGCCGACAAGTGGACGGTGGTGCTGCGGGCAAGGACTATCTTGCGGAACATGCCAGCCTGTAACTGGGCATGATAATTGGCAAAGTCGACGGCGTAGTCCTGAAATTGAGGGTTGAGGGTTGAGGGTTGAGGGTTGAGGGTTGAGAGTTGAGGGTTGAGGGTTGAGAGTTGAGGGTTGAGGGTTGAGGGTTGAGGGTTGAGGGTTGAGAGTT
>CAJONO010000197.1 GCA_905235905.1 uncultured Prevotella sp. | reverse complement strand
CCATATCCCTGTACCCAGGGCGTTGCCCTGGGCTATGAGGTATTGGCCTTTCAGGCCATTGGTGGTACGATTGCGGATAATCATAAATGACGACACCTTATTTCAGTTTCATGCTGTGCCAACCCTGTCCTATGCTTGGCGAAGCCGTAACCGTGGGTGTCTGCATCTCCTGTCCTCTACAGGTAAAAAGACAGATATAACCCCTCATCATACGAAGGCATTTATAGACTCTATAGTTTTTCCAAGTGCATAGAAAATATCTTCAAAACATTTGCAGGTATAAAAAATTATACTTATCTTTGCAGGAAAAAAGGAAAAATGCCAACGCTGTTAAGATTATTTGGACTAAGGTTCTTTTTCTATTTAGACGAACACCGTCCTATACATGTCCATGTGGAGCATGGAGGGAAATTGGCTAAGATAGAGTTGGAACCAGAAATAGTAGTCGTATATAATCATGGCATTAAGGAAAGTTCGATGAGAATGGCAGTGGACGCATGCAAAATGTATAAGGATGAGTTCATTGCAGAATGGTATAGCAGGTTTGGTGAGTAATAAAGTAAGGGTTATGGAAAGGATAAAGAATTTGTGGTTCGACGGTAACCGTATTTATATGAGGTCCACGGAAGGTCGTGTCTTGAGCCGTCCGCTTGAGGCTTACCCTGAATTGAAAGAGGCATCGACCGAACAACGCAACGACTACACCATTGAAGATGACGGCAGAGCCATCAGGTGGGAGGCGATAGATGCTGATATGCACATTTCAAGTTTTTACGAGACGACGGAGCCTAACGATGAGAATGAAGTAGCCCGTATGTTTAAGCGACTGCCTTGGCTGAATGTGTCGGAAGTGGCCCGTGCCGTTGGCATTAACAAAAGTCTTCTGGCAAGGTATATTTATGGCATCTCGAAGCCAAGTGAACAGAGGGTGCTGCAAATTCGTGCTACGCTTCATGAGTTTGCACGGGAACTTCAAACAGTTTGAATGTCAGCAGGGACAGTTCTCCCTGGTTACTCCCTCCACTAAATGTCAATGTGACATTGCTTCGGATGTCGGGTGCAAAGGTACGAATTTTTCGGCACATATTAAGGTGCAAAAGTAGATAAATCGTGGTATAGACACTCGCGAGGCAAGACGACGGCGAGCGTGTGGGCTTGGAAATAGGGGAACGACATGTAGAGCATACCGCCGTAGGCATTGTCCGTGCCCCATGAGTTTTTCATGATGAAGTAGGGCTGTCCCTCCTCGTCGCGGGCAATGCCCACGATGGCCATGCAGTGATTGTCGGCAGGAGGGGCGGAATGGAACAGCCGCGAGGCAAGCGCCATCTTGGCCACGCCGCGCTTCCAGTCGAAGCCGCTCTCGGTGATGTCGCCCTCCCAGCAGGCACCGTGATGGTTTCTGACGGCCTGCTCGGTGATGGCAAGCAGCGAGTCGCGGGGCACGTTGAGCAGCCTGCAGTGCTCCCAGTTGTCGGGGCTCTCCATTTCGTAGTGGGCGTAGGCCGGATGGACTTCCGACGTGCCGATGGCCACATACTCATTGGGGGCGCAGACGGAGTGGGCAAATTCGAGTGGCGTGTATTGGGCACCGTACATGAAAGCCCATCGCGGCGGCAGGTCGTCGGTGGTGGGCATGGCATAATAGGGCACCAGTCCGTAGCTTTCAATCATAGTGATGAGCGTCGGTGCCACCGCCCTCTTGGATGGCGGTGCCTGTGGGTCTTGCTCCATCATCCGTTCCACCCATGCCACCGACAGCTCTACCGAGTCGCCTTTCATGATGTGCTCGGTCTCGATGGCCGCGAGCATGGCGTAGGCCCAGCACGTCTGGCTCTGCCCCTGGTTCTTAATGGGGGTGTAGCTGTTGAGAACGTCGACAGTGAAACGCTCTGGCTGCCGCGAACAGGACGGGAGGAGAAGGATGAGGAACAAGAACCATTTATAATTCATAGTTTTCACTTCTCTGGCAGCATGACGACCTCGGCACGGTGGCCGGCTTGCAGCAGCTTGGCAACGAAGGCGGCCACGGTTGCAGGCGTCTGTGCCTCGACGGCTTTCTTATAGTTGGTATCGGTGTCGATGCCCCACTGGCGCCAGCGGCTTATCTGGCGCAGCCAGTAGCCGTTGGTCTTGGCCTCGTCGTCGACGGCCTTGAGCATGTACTCCTTCACCTTGCGCAGCTTCTCGGCGTCGACGGTCTTGGCCATCTGCTGCACTTCGGCATCGATGATGGCGAGGGCTGTGTCGGCCTTTTCGGGCTTCATGGGGCAGTAGACGAGCAGTGTGCCGGTAGTGCGGAAGTCGTCACGCGACAGGGCGCAGCGGGCCGATACGGAGTAGGCCGCCGAAGCCTCTTCGCGAATCTTCTCTGTATAGGCGATGGTGAGAATCTGTCCTGCCATCGAGGCGCAGACGAGGTTATCGAGTGTGTAGGCCACCTGTGGGTTGCGCCATGTCATGACGGCGATGGCCTTGGCCGTTTCCATCTTGCGGCTGAAGTTGTTTTTCACGTGGCCCTTGAACGAGTCTTCCACATCCTTGCCCTTCACTATTTTCTTGGCGTTGCCGGGGAGCGCAGCCAGATACTGCTCAATGAGCGGCCGAATCGTCGCCTCGTCGTAGTTGCCAATGATGGTAAAGGTGAAGGCTGCGGCATTCTGCGTCTGCTCACGGGCCATCTGCAGCATGCGGTCGTAGTTGGCCTTCGGCAGGTCGTCGATGGTGGTGGGGGCGAAACGCGGATTGTGGTTGGAGAGCGTGAGCGACAGCGAGTCGCTGAACACGGCCTCCGGTTCGAGCAGTTTGTTCTTGAGCAGCAGTTCCTGGGTCTTCATCAGGTTGTCGTAGGACTCCTGGTCTTTCTGTATCTTGGTGAAGTAGAGGTAGACGAGCTGCAGCATGGTCTCTACATCGGCGGGGGTGCTTGAGCCGTTGACCCACACACGGTCTTCGCTCATGGAGAGGCTGGCGCCGGCAATCTTGCCTGCCAGGGCTTTCTCTAACTCGGTGTGGGAGAAGTTGCCCAGTCCGCTGGCCTCGATGGCATCGTCGAAGAAGCGTATGTTGGCAAAGTCGGCGGCACCGTAGAGCGACGAGCCGCCCTTGCCTTCGGCGGTGAGCAGCACCTGGTCTTTCTTCAGGTCGGTGTGTTTCAGGACGACCTTGGCACCGTTGGCAAGCGTCAGCTCCTTATAGCCGAACTTCTTGCCTGCCGCTTCCCTGAGAATCTTGCCTTTCTGCGGCAGCTGCGCAATGAGCGGTTCGTCCTTCACCTTGTCGACATAGGCAGTGAGCGGTTGTGAACGGGCCTCGTCGACAGCTTGTCGCAGCGACTGCTGGGTGGGGTATTTAGCACCCTTCTTCTGTTGGTTCATGGAGAGCACCACCATGTTGGCCGACGTCTTGGGGATGAACTTTTTCATCTGGGCATTGATGTCGTCGAGGGGCACGGCGGGGGCGAGCTGCTTCATGATGGCATAGTAGTCGTCGAGCGAGGGAATGGGCTCCTGGTCGAGGTAGTGGCTCACGTATGCCCGGCAGAACGACACGTTATAGCGTTTGTCCTTGTTGGAATACTGCTTTTCGAGCTGGCTCAGGAAGTTCTGCTGGTAGCGCTTGTACTCGGTGGCCGTAAAGCCGAACTCGGCAGCACGGAGCGCCTCGGCGAAGACGGCCTTCAGTGCCTGCTCGGTGAGGCTGTCCTTGGGCAGGACGCCCATGGTGAAGGCATCCTTGGGCTTCGACAGCAAATAGCGGCCATACTCTGCTGAACCCTGTAGGTAGGGGCAGTCGGCCTTCTGGGCCAGCTCCGCGAGACGGTCGTTGAGCATGGATACGACCGCATCTTTCGTGTACTCCAACTTCAGGTACTGCAGGCTCGTCTTCATCTCGACGGGCACGGGGTCGGCCTTGAACATCAGCTCTACGATAGCGTATTGCATCTCCTTGTCCTTGTCGATAACGAAGATGGGTTCGAGGTTGTCGGGCACCTGCTCGGTGACGACGGGGGCAGGATTGTCGGGCATTTTAATGGGCGCGAAGAGCGTCTTGATCTTCTTTTCCACGCTGTCCACATTGAGGTCGCCCACCACGATAATGGCCTGATTGTCGGGGCGATACCATTTCTCGTAATAGTCGCGCAATGCCTTCGGGGGGAAGTTGTCGATGATCTGCATCAGGCCGATAGGCATGCGGTAGCCATATTTCGAGGCAGGGTAGAGCCGGGGCAGGTCACGCTCCAGCATGCGCATCTGGGCACTGGTGCGCATGCGCCACTCCTCGTGAATGACGCCGCGTTCCTTGTCGATTTCCGCAGGCTCCAGCAGCAGACCGTCGGCCCAGTCGTGAAGGATGAGCAGGCAGGAGTCGGTGATGCCGTCGCGCAGGGTG
Organism: uncultured Prevotella sp.; assembly: GCA_905235905.1. Taxonomy (GTDB): domain Bacteria; phylum Bacteroidota; class Bacteroidia; order Bacteroidales; family Bacteroidaceae; genus Prevotella. The sequence goes on along the minus strand of CAJONO010000197.1, from coordinate 11,621 downwards.
GGCACGTTGGAGATGTTATAGACCGTCTGGTCGATGGAGGTATAGGCATTCAGGTCTTTTCCGAACTTCACGCCGATGCTCTCACACCACTTCACGATCTCATTGCCCTTGAAGTGCTCAGTGCCGTTGAAGCACATGTGCTCCAGGAAGTGTGCCAGACCGCGCTGGTCGCCGTTCTCCTGAATAGAGCCCACACGCTGGGCAATGAAGAAGTCGGCCCGCTGTTCGGGCCAGGCATTGTGGCGAATGTAATAGGTGAGGCCGTTGTCGAGCTTGCCTATGCGCACGTCCTTGTCGACGGGGATTGAACCCGCTTGCTGGGCCGTCATGGTTGCAACACCGGCAAGCATCAGGGCGGCAACCGAAAGGAATCTGGTTAGTCTCATTTTTTTATTATAATAATGTGTTTATAAGTCGTTGGGGTTTTTAATGGCTGCAAAGTTACGAAGATTCTGCACCTTTGCGGCCAACTCAGTCTGTTTATTAATGTTTTTTATACAACTTTACCACGATTGGCAGCCGTACCATTGTGTTCAATTCAGAAAAAATGTTTATCTTTGCAGCGCGTTAGCTTGCAAGCGACAATCATCATGAAACAAACCGACTTGTTGAGAGAGACGCTGCCACTCTCTATCCTGGCAGGAATATGCATATCCATTGGTTGTGTGGTCAACCTTCGTGTGGGTGGTGTGGCTGGTGCCGTGCTGTTTGCCTTCGGCCTGACCACCGTGGTCTACTATGGTCTGAAGCTCTATACCGGCACGGCGGGGTTCATTCGGCGGCAGGGCGACTGGTCGATGCTCGCCTTGGTGCTGGCGGGCAACATCGTAGGCTGTCTGCTCACGGCATGGATGATTGCCTACGCACAGCCCGACTGTGTGGAGCCTGCCGCAAGGATTCTGGCCGGGCGATTAGAGAAAGGGCCGCTGGCCTGCTTCCTGCTCGCCATCGGTTGCGGCTTCATCATGACCACTGCCGTAGAGTTTGCCCGAAAAGGCAAGATGCTCACATTGCTGCTGGGTGTGCCGGTGTTCATACTGTGCGGCTTTGCCCACAGCATTGCCGATGCGTTCTATTTCCTCGTCTCGCCCGCCGAACAGCTGCTGCGCTTCGATGTCCTCGTAGTCTACATCTCTGAGGTGCTGGGCAATTTCGTGGGGTGTAACCTCTACAGATGGATGCTTCTATGCGCTCCAAGGGAATAGGGCAAACGGTTTGATGAAGTGTTTTTTTGAAGTGTGCGCGTCGATTTTTCGACGTATTTCGCCTGACTCTCACTTTTTTTGCGTACCTTTGCACCCTTGAACGCAAAAAAGTAAGAAAATCAACGTAATAGAATAATAATGAGAAAGAACTTTATTGAAGAACTCCGCTGGCGCGGAATGCTGGCACAGATGATGCCTGGCACTGAAGAACTCCTGCAAAGGGAGATGGTAACGGCCTATCTGGGTACCGACCCCACGGCCGACTCGTTGCACATTGGCCACCTCTGTGGCATCATGATGCTGCGCCACCTGCAGCGTTGCGGCCACAAGCCCATCATTCTTGTGGGCGGAGCCACGGGCATGATTGGCGACCCCAGCGGGAAGAGCCAGGAGCGCAACCTGCTGAACGACGAGACGCTGCGCCACAACCAGGAGTGCATCAAGCAGCAGGTGGCTAAGTTCCTCGACTTCGAGAGCAAGGAAGAGAACGCCGCCGAGATGGTGAACAACTACGACTGGATGAAGAACTTCACCTTCCTCGACTTCGCCCGCGAGGTGGGCAAGCATATCACTGTGAACTACATGATGGCCAAGGACAGTGTGCAGCAGCGACTGAACGGCACCGCCCGCGACGGCCTGTCGTTCACCGAGTTCACCTACCAGCTGCTGCAGGGCTACGATTTCCTCTACCTGTACCAGCACAAGGGCGTGAAGCTGCAGTTAGGCGGCAACGACCAGTGGGGCAACATGACCACCGGCACCGAGCTGATTCGCCGCACCCTGGGCAACGACGTGGAGACCTTCGCCCTGACCTGCCCGCTTATTACGAAGAGCGACGGCAAGAAATTCGGAAAGACCGAGAGCGGCAACATCTGGCTCGACCCGAAGCGCACCACGCCTTACCGCTTCTACCAGTTCTGGCTGAACGTGAGCGACGACGATGCCGAGCGCTACATCAAGATCTTCACTTCGTTAGAGAAGGACGTCATCGATGCCCTCATTGAGGAGCACCGTCAGGATCCCGGCCGCCGCGTGCTGCAGAAGCGCTTAGCCGAGGAGGTCACGGTGATGGTACACTCGCAGGAAGCACTCGACATGGCTATCGAGGCCTCGAACATCCTCTTCGGCAAGGCCACGAAAGAGGCACTGGAGAAGCTCGACGAGCAGACCTTCCTCGACGTGTTCGACGGCGTGGAGAAGTATGACATTTCCAAGGATCAGCTCGGCCTGCCTGCCATCGAGCTTTTCACTGCCGTGGCACCCGTGTTCCCCTCGAAAGGCGAGATGCGAAAGATGGTGCAGGGGGGCGGCGTGTCGCTGAACAAGGAGAAGCTGACCGACCAGAATCGCCCTGTCACTGCCGACGATTTGATCGACGGCAAGTACCTGCTTGCACAGAAGGGAAAGAAGAACTATTATCTGATTACCGTAAAATAATTGCAAAAAAATTTGGTAGTGGCGTAAAAAACCACTACCTTTGCACCCGAATTAGAAAAATACCTGATTGATTGGACGATGGTGTAATGGTAACACTACAGGTTTTGGTTCTGTCATTCCCGGTTCGAATCCGAGTCGTCCAACAACCAAATTCACCCCATTCTTTTGCGGAACTTCCCCACCTTCTGTGGGATGTTCACCCATGAATAAATATTCATTCCTAATAGTTGCCTAACTTATTGGTTTCCAGCGTGTTATAATTTGGTGTGAATTGAAGCGCAATTCATGCTGAATTACCCGACAATTAAAGCTTAATTGCATCGTAATTCAGCATGAATTTCAAGCGTGTTTCGGCAAAGCCCCAAAATGCATGATTATGCAAAACGAAAAAACTAATATTCAAACGAGCTGCCGCCAAGGAACTCGCGCAGCAGCGAGGTGGGCGGAATCTGCTCGTCGGGGATGGGCTTGATGTAGCTGAGGAACTTGCGTAGGCGGTAGGCTTCGGCATGCTCCGGACAGTTCTCGGGCACCTGCTCTAGGAGAGGCTCGGCCTGGCTCTTGATGACTGCCAGTTCGAAAAGCATGGCCGTGTTGAACATCACGTCGGCATTCTCCTGATAGGGGAAAATCCACTTGTTCTCGCCGTTGCGCACCGATGGCCAGCGGCGAATGGTCTCTACGGCCGACACGCCACGGTACTTGTGGTCGCGAATGATGCGGCGCAGCAGTCGGTTGTCGGTGGTGGGAATATAGTTGTGCTTGTCTAAGAGCAGGGTGGTCAGCGCCGAGGCGTAGACACGGAACTTCAGCTCGTCGGGAATCTGGGCGGTCAGCTCGGGGTTGAGTGCGTGAATGCCCTCGACCACCAGTATCTCGTCGTCGTGCAGGCGCAGCTTCTTTCCGCTCCATTCGCTCTTGCCCAAGGGAAAGTTATAGCGCGGCAGTTCCACCTCTTCGCCACGGAAGAGCGCAGCGAGCTGCTCGTTGAGCAAGGGCAGGTTCAAGGCATGGATACTTTCGAAGTCGTAGTCGCCGCTCTCGTCGCGGGGCGTTTGTTCGCGGTCTACGAAGTAGTCGTCGAGCGAGATGGGTACGGGCTTGATGCCATTGGTGAGTAGCTGAACGGAGAGGCGCTTGCAGGTAGTGGTCTTGCCCGACGACGACGGACCTGCAATCAGAATCATGCGCAGGCCGCTCTTGCGGGCTATCTCGTCGGCAATCTTCGCAATCTTCTTTTCCTGCAAGGCTTCCGATACCTGTATGAGCAGGTTCGTGCGCCCTGCCTCGATGGCCTCATTGAGGTCGCCAATGGTTTGCATGCCTAAGATGTTCTGCCAGGAGTGGTGCTCCTTGAAGATGCCAAACATCTTGTCTTGCATGATGAGCTCGCCCAGCTCGTCGGGATGCTCTCTCGAGGGGATGCGCAGCAGCAGTCCGTCGTAGTATTTCTCTAATCCGAAAAGGTAGAGCTGCGAGGTGTTGGTGAGCATGGCACCATAGAAATAGTCGTAGTAATTGTCAATGTCGTAGACGGTGGTATAGAGGGCGCCCGTGCTCTTCAGCAGCTTCACCTTGGAGAAAGTGTGGAGAGTCTCAAACATTTGGATGGCCTCGTCCATAGCCATCTCGTGACGGTGAATGGGCATCGCCTGACTGATAATCTCCTGCATGCGTGTACGAATGCGGCCGGCGTCTTCCAGCGTCACGGGGTGACCGATGTTCAGGTCGACGTAGTAGCCGTTCGACACGGGAATGTCGATCGACACCTTGCAGGGCGTGTAGAGGTCGTGGACGGCCTTGCAGAGCACAAAGAACAGGGTGCGTGTGTAGGTGCGCAGGCCGGAGGCCGACGTGATGTCGAGAAACTCGACGTCCTTCGTCTTGTAGAGGCGGTAGTGCATGCCCTCTACTTTATTGTTGACGCTGGCACTGATAGGACCGTGAGGCAGGTCAAGCCCCGCCTGTTCGTAAAACTCGGCCAATGTGCTGCCAATGGCTACTTTATATTGCTGTCCGTTGTTCCGACAGCGCACGTTTACAGTCTGTTCCATGATGGTTAGTTTGATGTTTTGGCATGTAAAGTTACAATTTTTTTATGAAAGAAAGAAGAAATCGTCCTCAAACGTGCTGTTTTTTGATTTTTTTTTGTATTTTTGTGGCGAGTTTTTGACAATAACATCTTTTTCTATATGTCGATTTGGGTAATATTTAAGCTTCTGGGCTCGCTCGCACTGCTCATGTTTGGTATGAAGTCAATGAGTGAGGCACTGCAGAAGATGGCGGGTCCGCAGTTGCGACACGTCTTGGGAGCCATGACCACCAACCGCTTCACGGGCATGCTGACGGGTACGCTCGTCACGGCGTCGGTACAGTCCTCAACAGCTACAACGGTGATGACCGTCTCGTTTGTCAACGCCGGTCTGCTCACGCTGGCACAGGCCATTTCGGTCATCATGGGTGCCAACATAGGCACGACGCTCACGGCCTGGATTATGTCGGCGGGCATGTCGTTCGACATTACGGCAGCCGTCTATCCGGCATTCTTCTTAGGCATCATCCTGATTTATCAGAAGAAATACCGCTACATAGGCGACTTCCTCTTCGGCCTGTCGTTCCTGTTGCTGGGTCTGGGCACACTCCGTGTGACGGGCACCGAGATGCACTTGGGCGAGAACCAGGCACTGCTCAACTTCTTCGCCTCGTTCGACCCCACCTCGTTTGTCACGACCATCGTGTTCCTGCTCTTAGGCGGCATACTCACCTTCTGCGTACAGTCGTCGGCAGCTGTCATGGCCATCACGATGATACTCTGTTCCAGCGGTGCCCTGCCCATCTATCAGGGCATAGCACTGGTGATGGGCGAGAACATCGGCACCACCGTCACCTCGAACCTGGCAGCCCTCTCGGCCAACACGCAGGCTCGCAGGGCGGCCCTGGCCCACATGTTCTTCAATGTCTTCGGCGTCATTTGGATTCTGTTCATCTTCCGGCCCTTCATCGACATGGTCTGCGGATGGGTGGGCTATGACGTGGCAATGACAAAGGAAACAGTCGGAGCAGCAGCCTTCCTGGCCAACGCCGCCAAGCTGAGCTTTGTGCTGGCTGCCTTCCACACCACGTTCAACGTAGCCAACACCTTCATACTCATCTGGTTCATCCCGCAGATAGAGAAGTTCGTGTGCTGGGTCATCAAGCCCAAGCGCGTCGACGAGGAAGAAGACTTCCGACTGCACTTCATTACGGCAGGCTTCATGAAGACCCCCGAACTCTCGGTGCTCGAGGCACAGAAGGAAATATCGTCGTTCTCGGAGCGCATGCAGCGCATGTTTGGCATGGTGAAGGAACTGCTCAACCTCTCGTCGAGCGTCTCGAACAAGGACAAGAACAACGAGGCAGAGTTCAACAAACTCTTCTCGCGCATTGAGAAGTATGAGAGCATCTCGGACAACATGGAGTTAGAGATTGCACAGTACTTGGAGAGCGTCAGCGATGCCCACCTCTCCGACGACACGAAGGCGAAGATTCGCGCCATGCTCCGCGAGGTGAGCGAGCTGGAGAGCATCGGCGATGCCTGCTACAACATGGCCCGCACCATCAACCGCAAGTATGCCGCCAAGGCCGACCACTTCATCGAGAAGCAGTACGAGCACCTGCACCAGATGATGGGGCTCACCGACCAGGCACTGACGCAGATGAACCAGCTGATGGGCGGCAGGAAGGAGTCGTTCAACGTGAACCGCACGTTCAACATCGAGAACGAAATCAACAACTATCGCAACCAGCTGAAGGCACAGAACATCATCGACGTGAACAACCACGAGTACACCTACGCCGAGGGCACCATCTACATCGACCTCGTCAACGAGTGCGAGAAGCTGGGCGACTATGTTGTCAACGTCGTCGAGGCCCGCATGGGTACCCGTCAGCGCGAGGCTTGACATGAAAAAAATAGTGCTCTTATGGCTGTCGCTGTTGTCGGCAGCTATTGTGCCGGCCCAGGAAGAAATACCCGTCGGCGACTCGCTGCAGTGGCCACGCAACGTGCAGGCCCGCATCGACAGGCTTGTGCAGCATCCGCTGCTCGATGCCTCGCAATTGGGACTGATGGTCTGGGACCTCACTGCCGACTCGGCCATCTACCGCTACTACGACAAGCAGACCATGCGCCCCGCATCGACCATGAAGCTTCTCACGGCCATCACGGCGCTCGACTGTCTCGGAGGCAACTACCAGTTTTCCACATCTTTATATTATAAGGGAACCATCAGCGATTCTACCCTGCAAGGTAGCCTCTATGTGGTGGGAGGCATGGATCCCCTGCTCGACGGCAGCGACCTCTATGCCTTTGCCGCGGCCTTGCGTCAACAGGGTATCGACACCTTGCGCCATGTGGCCATCGTGGCCGACAGGACGATGAAAGACACGCTGCGGTGGGGCGAAGGATGGTGCTGGGACGACAAGAACCCCACGCTTTCCCCGCTGACGCTGGGCCGCGACGAGCAGTTCTTGGAGCGATGGGTTACGGTGATGGGCAGCTGCGGACTTGTGCTCGACAGCCTCACCCTCACCGAGGGGCAAACGCCGAGAGATGCCATCCTCATAGACACCCGCCATCATTCACTCGACCAGGTCTTGCTCAAAATGATGAAAGAGAGCGACAACTTCTTTGCCGAGTGTGTGCTCTTCCAGACGGCAGCCTCCACCGGCCACAAACCCGCAAGGGCACAAGATGCCCACGCCGTGAGCCGAAGGCTTATCAACAGCATAGGTCTCAACGCAAGCGACTATCGGCTCTCCGACGGCAGTGGCCTGTCGCTCTATAACTACGTGTCGCCACAGCTCTTAGTGCGCTTGCTGCGCTACGCATGGCGCCATCAGGAACTCTATCAGCATCTGTTGCCCTCGCTGCCCATTGCCGGACAAGACGGAACGCTGGAACGGCGCATGCGCCGCTCGGCAGCAGAGGGAAACGTGAGGGCCAAGACGGGAACGCTCACGGGCATCGTGTCGCTGGCAGGCTACTGCACAGCTGCCAATGGCCACCAGCTCTGTTTCGCTATCATCAACCAGGGAGTGCTGCGCCCACGTGAGGGCCGCGCCTGGCAAGACCAAATCTGCGACGCCATCTGCAAGTAACCAAATAATTCATAATTATGGAAAAAATAAGAATAACAGTAGAGCATCTCGTAAGCCTCTGTGGCATCCCTGACGGCTATGTGCCCTTGGCCCGCCATCTGGTGCTGGTCGTAGTGGCCGTCATACTCTCCGCATTGGCAGGCTGGCTCTGCCGCTGCTTCATCCCTCTCATTCACAAGGTCACGGCCAAGACTTCGAATGGCTGGGACGATGCCCTGCTCAATGAGCGGGTGCTGCGCTCGGCATGTAGCATTGTCCCCGCAGTAGTCATCTGGCAGCTGCTGCCCATGGTGTTCTACGAGTACCCCGTGGCTCGTGAGGTGCTGGCACGGCTCACGGCCATCTACATCACCGTGATGATGACCCGCACAGGCATCGTTTTTATCGACTCGTTCAAGCTATTAGAAGGCGACACCCGCACGGCCCGGCAGCAGTATCTCTACTCCTTCTGTGGCGTACTGAAAATTGTCCTTTTCTTCATAGCAGCCATCGTGGTTGTCAGCATTGCCATCAACCAGAGTCCCGCCACGCTCTTGGCCGGCTTGGGTGCCGCCTCGGCAGTGACCATGCTCGTGTTTCAGGACACTATCAAGGGTCTGGTGGCCGGCATCCGGCTGACGTCGAACGACATGTTGCGCAAGGGTGACTGGATTACTGTGCCGTCGGCAGGTGCCAATGGTACGGTCGAGGAAATATCGCTGACGGTGGTCAAGGTGCGTAACTTCGACAACACCATCGTCACCGTCACCCCGCAGGTGCTGGTCGACGGCTCGTTCCAGAACTGGAAAGGCATGCGCGAGGGGGCAGGCCGCAAGCAGGCCCGTAAGGTCTACTTCGACTTCGGCTCTGTGAGCCTCGTCGACGACGGCACGAAGCAGCAGCTTGTGGCCGACGGCTTTGCCACGAAAGAAGAGGTGCAGGGTCAGGTGGCCAACGTCACGCTCTATCGCCAGTACGTTGAGCGGTGGCTCGCCTCGCAACCCAGCGTGGTGAGCGACATGACTATCCTTGTGCGTCAGGCCGAAGCCACGCAGGCCGGCATGTGTCTGGAGTTCGTGTTCTGGCTGCAGGAGAAGAGTGGCCCTGAATATGAGCGCGCCACCTCGCTTATCATGGAATATATCTATGCCGCCGCCCGCCAGTTCGGCCTTACTATCTACCAGCAGTTCCCAAGGCAGTAGCTGTGATGTCAGCCAAACAATTTGCCAACTATATTCAATTCATGTTGAATTACACGACAATTCAGACTCCATTGCATCGGAATTCAGCATGGATTTCAAGCGTCTTTCCGTAAAGCCCCAAAATGAATGATTATGCAAACGAAAGCAGAAGGGAAACTTCAGTGTCTTAATAGTTGCTGCGATAAATCACCTTGTTGGCTCCGCTGGTAATCTTCATGGCATCGGGATGATCCTTGATGAACGAGTCGATGTGGCGCACACGCTTCTCCTCGAGAATCTCGTCCATGGCTATGAGGATGCCCGTTTCCTCCACGTCGCCAAAGCCGTAGTTGATGGCCGTGCCGAAAAGTCTCATGGTGGGCGACAGGCTCATGTAGGCATTGACCAGCGGGGGAATGTTATAGCCCAGGCGGCGCACCTCGCGGTTTAATATCTTGTAGTCCTCCTTGAAGTCATCTTCGCAGAACAGCTTGGCCAACTCCTCCTCGCTGGTTTCAATTTTCAGCGGTTTCATCGGTATTACGAGCTGCTCCTTGTCGCCGAAATGCTTCTGCAGGAAGAAAAGAATCATATCGCGGCCCTCACGAATATAGCTGGGATACATGGTCATTTTCCCAAAGAAATACTTCACGTTGGGCATGATGACCGTGAGGGCTCCCAGCCCGTCCCACAGGTTGTCGAGGGCGAAAAGACTTTTGGCTCCCCGCCTGCTGCTTTGGTAGGGCAGTGATACGAACGAGCGTCCCAGCTCGACCGTGTAAGGCATATACTCCTTGATGAACTTCTCGGAGAAACGAAACATGTGGCTGGTGGCCAGACGGGGCTGCCCCTGTTGGTCCATCTCCCATTTCGTTCCCTCCAAATATCGGTAGCCGCCAATAATCTCTTCCTGCTCCGGATTCCAGACGATGAGCTGCTTGTAGCAGTTTTCGCAGGTGTCAAACTCGTCAATGTCGGCCGCCTTGCCCGTACCGCCACCCGCCTCGCGGAAAGCCTCCTCACGCAGTCGGCCTATCTCCTGCATCACGTTGGGCGCATTGTGGGCCGTGACAATGTAGACCTCGTTATGACTCTTGTTCGTCATGCGAAGCTGGTGCTCAGGAGTGAGTTCTTTTTTAAGCACTTCCTTGGCAATGGGTGGAATGATGGGTTGTTCACAGTTCATAGTTCACAGCATAATATGATCACAGGGCATATACTTGTTCTTTCACATATTCGGCCCATTCCATCGGCGATTTCGACTTGTCGAATGTCTGCCAGGGAATGGGTTTCCCAATTTTCACGCGGAACGTGTTGCCCGTGTTCTTGTACATCTCGTCGACCAGAAACAGCATGGCAATGTTCACCTTCTTCACATAGCGGTCGCAAATGTTCGACAGTCGATAGAAGAAATCGCTGTTGCGCCCGTCGAAGTGTATGGGCACCACGTCGCGCTGGTATTCCACGCTCTTGGTAATGAAGGTTTTCTTCCACGGCAGGTCGCTAATCACGCCATTCCTGCGCCGGGAGCAGAGTCCGGCAGGAAACATGAGCATGTGGTAGTCGCTTTGGAAGCCCGTTTCGACCATCTGCGGAAACGAGCGCGCCTGATGGCCAGTCTTGTTGATGGGAATGCAGAGCGGAGCCAGTCCGGGCAGGTTCATCAGCAGGTCGTTGACCAGATAGCGGAAGTTGTCGTCGTAATGCTTGCCTATGACCGACCCCAGAGCCACGCCGTCGATGCCGCCCATGGGGTGGTTGCTCACGAATGTGTAGCGGCGAGGGTCGTCCTTTGCCGGCAGATTCTCCATGCCCTCCACCTCGATCGTCGTGTCAAGGTGGCGCATGCAGGCTTCCAGCCAAGGTGTGCCTTTCAAGTGGCGTGACTCCCAGAGGAAACCGTTCACCGTGTCCTCATGGGCAATGCGCCGGAGCCAACTGACCACAAAGCCAGGCACCCACTTCGCTTTGGGTCCCATCTTGCCTTTCAGAATCTTCTCGATGTCGATTGTCTTCTCGGTTATTATGTCCATGCTTTCAGCTGAATGCTCAGTTTTGATGGTGCAAAATTACGATAAATCTTTCAATTCCTAAACGTTTTTATATAAAAATGTGTAAAAAAGGGACTATTTAGCAATTTTTTATCAAAAGTGGTGGTGGTTAGAAGATTTTTATGTACTTTTGCAATCGGTATGAGTTCCGACTCTACCATTACATCGTGGAAAAAAGAAGCGTTATGCTTCGTGTTGCAAGAGGAAACCTGGGAAATTTTCAACTGCGACTAAAGTAAAGTCTAACGAGAGTTACTTCAACTCAAAACAGAGGGCGGAAAACCGCGCCGGCATCCTTGGCCTCGGTTCTCCGCCCTCTGTGTTATTTACAACTCCTCGATTTCCTCGGCTGTCAGATTTGTGGCCTCGGCAATCTGTTCGATAGTCATCACATTCATGGCTTTCAGCTTTCGGGCGGTGTCCATCTTTTGCTGTTTGACTTTGGCTTGGGCTTTAGCTTCGACTTTAGCTTCGACTTTAGCTTCGACTTTAGCTTCGGCCTCTTTTATCATCTCTTCCGCCTTCTGCTTGGCTTCTGCCTCAGCCTTCTGCTTGACTTCTGCCTCTACTTTCTGCTTGACTTCTGCCTCTACTTTCTTTATGACCCTCCGCGTAATCGTCTCTTCGAT
>CAJONO010000196.1 GCA_905235905.1 uncultured Prevotella sp. | reverse complement strand
TTGACGATGATATGGCTAAAAACAAACTGACTTGTCTCAAATGCCGACAAAATTACACCCTTGACAAATTATCTGCGGATTTTAGGTCATAGGCAAAATGTAAAAAAATCGAGTGCAAGGTACACAAAATAAATCGGATAGGGATGGTTTTCTTTGAAAAAATAATTCCCGATTTCTTTTTTGTTCCAAACGGCAGATGTTGGCGCAGTTCTTGCTCTGGCAAGCGAACAGGTTCGAGCGGCCGCAACCCAGACAGTCGAGCACTGAAGGCTCGATAACAAAGTGCATGCCCTTCATAGCGGCGGGAGCCTTCATTTCGAGGGTCTCGAGGCCGTCGAACCGAGCCTGTTCGTCGTTACAGGAAGAGGTTGACCTCCGGCAACTAATCCTTCCTTTCTACATTTTTTGCAGAAAAATGCTGTTCTCTGTTGCGTTTTGCAAAAAAAACACTAATTTTGCAGGCAGATATAAAGTGATAGGGACAGAAGGCAGGGTGGCCTTGCCGAAAAAACATGAGATATGGGTAATTACGACATGAAAATAGAACTGACGTGGCGCGATGTTGCCGTTCGTGTTCTTCTTGTTGTTGTCTCGGTAGGCATCATTGTGTGGTTTATGCCTCGCGACAACCGTGTTAATTTCAAGATAGAGCAGGGGAAACCTTGGCGCTATGCTGACCTGACGGCCCCGTTCGACTTCCCTATCTATAAGAGCGAGGCGGCAGTGACGGCCGAGCAGGACAGCGTGTTGCGCGACTATGAACCCTACTACGTGCTGCGTAAGGAAGTGGGCAACGACAAGGTGCGCGAGTTTATGAAGGTCTACGGGAAGAGTGACCGTCTGCCAGCCGATTTCCGCATCATGGTGGTCAATCGGTTGGCGAAGCTCTACGAGCAGGGCATTGTCGACACCAAGTCACCGCTCATCTATTCCTCCGACAGTACATGCATGTTGCGTCTGATTGACGAGAAAACGGTGACAAGCGTGGCAGGGCAGGCGATGCTGACACCTGTACAGGCCTACGAGCAGCTCATGGGCGATTCGTCCCTGCAGATGCATCGCGACGTGCTGCAGATGCTCAACATGAACGAGTTTCTCGTGCCAAACGTCGTCTACGACCGTGAGCGAAGCGAAACGAGTCGGCAAGACCTTATCAGCAGTGTGCCCAGAGCCAGTGGTATGGCCCAGCGCGGACAGAAAATCATAGACCGCGGAACAATCGTCGACGAGCAGATGTTCTTGGTGCTCGAATCGTTTCTCAAGGAGAGTGAACGTCGACATGAGGACGAGTCGCAGTTCATCACCACGACCATTCTTGGCGAGCTTCTCTACGTGCTCCTGCTGGTCAGCGGGTTTACGGTGTTCTTAGGTAACTACCGTGCCTTTTACTTTGACAAGCTTCGTTCCGTCGGAATGATTTATTCGCTCATTGTGCTTTTCTCAGTCATCACGTCGCTACTGGTAAGCCACAACCTGCTCCACGTGTTTCTCATTCCCTTTGTCATGGTGCCCATCTTCATAAGGGTGTTTATGGATTCGCGCACTGCTTTCATGGCCCACACAGTGCTGGTGCTGATATGTGCCTGCATGCTGCAACATCCGTTAGAGTTTATCGCCGTGGAGATGGCAGCGGGACTCACCGCCATTCTCTCCATGCGCGAACTGTCGAGTCGTTCGCAGCTGTTCCTGACGGCGGCATTGGTGACGGCTGCCAGCTGCCTGATGTGTCTGGGTATCGACTTGATTAAGGTTTCCGACTTCTCGGGCATCGATGTCAGTGCATACAAATATCTGACGGTGTGTGGCTTTATCATTTTCTTCACTTATTCCCTGCTGCTGATATTCGAGAAACTGTTTGGCTTCACGTCGAACATCACGCTCATAGAGCTTAGCGACATGAACAAGGAGCTTCTTCGCAAAATGAGCGAGGTGGCGCCAGGCACATTCCAACACTCGATTCAGGTGGGCAATCTGGCTGTAGAGATAGCCAGGAAGATTGGGGGAAACGCCCAGTTAGTGAGAACGGGTGCCCTCTACCATGATATAGGCAAGACGGTGAACCCCGTCTATTTCACCGAAAACCAGTCGGGGGGCATCAATCCGCATGAGCAACTCTCGTGTATAGAGAGTGCTTCAATGATCATCAGCCACGTGACCGAAGGGCTGAAGCTGGCAGACAGGTATAATTTGCCGGAAGTTATCAAGAACTTCATCGCCACCCATCATGGGCAGGGCAAGGCCAAGTTCTTTTATGTGAAATGGAAAAACGAACATCCTGACGAAAATGTCGACGACCTGCTTTTCACCTATCCCGGACCTAATCCCTTCACCAAGGAGCAAGCCATCCTGATGATGGCCGATGCCATCGAGGCTGCTTCGCGCTCCTTGCCTGAATATACCGAGCAGGCTATTCGGCAGTTGGTGAACCGTATTGTCGATTCGATGGTCGATGATGGCTACTTCCGTGAGTGTCCCATCACTTATCGTGACATTGCCTATTCCAAGACGGTGCTCATAGAGAAGCTGAAAACCATCTACCACACACGTGTGGCCTATCCGGAACTGAAGAAATAGATGAACATGTGAAAAACTTGAATAACTAATGAAATATGACAAAAGAACAGGATATTAAGAATGCTGTAGAAGCAATGAAGCGGGGTGGGGTGATACTCTATCCTACCGATACCGTGTGGGGCATTGGCTGTGATGCCACGAATGCCGAGGCCGTGAAACGGGTGTATGAGATAAAACAACGCGACGACTCGAAAGCGCTCATCTGCCTGGTTGACAGCGATGCCCGTCTGCAACGCTATGTGAGAAACGTGCCCACTGTGGCATGGCAGCTGATTGACTGTGCCAGCGAACAACCCACGACGCTCGTCCTTGAGGGAGCTACTGGCTTGGCACCTAACCTTATAGCCGACGATGGCTCTATAGGTATTCGCATCACCAACGAGCCGTTTTCGAAAGAACTGTGCTACCGTTTTCAGAAAGCCATCGTGTCGACCTCGGCAAACATCAGTGGCGAACCTGCGGCACAGAACTACTGCGACATTGACCCAAAAATAATCGAGGCCGTCGATTACGTTTGCTTCTCGCGAAGGCAAGAGCATCGTCCACATAGGCCGTCAAGCATCATCAGGTTACGTCCCGACGGGCAGGTGAAGATTATTCGGAAGTGAGTATTACGCTTGCATATCTCATGGTGATTTTGTATTTTTGCATGTGATTATCGATAACAGATTGAAAAACAATACTATTCAGAATGAAGGAATTTGTAATATCGGAGGCGAAAACCGAGACGGCTGTACTTGTGGGACTGATTACCAAGGAGCAGAATGAGGCGAAGACCAAAGAGTATCTGGACGAGCTGGAGTTCCTGGCCGATACGGCGGGAGCGCGCACTATCAGACGGTTTACGCAGAAGGTGGGAGGTCCCAGCCAGACAACATACGTAGGAACGGGCAAGCTGCTCGAAATCAGGCAATATATCAAAGACTGCCAAGATGCCTACGATGACTGGGTAGACCAGCAAGATGCCTCGCTCTTTGCACAGGGACTTCTCGACGACTCGAAGGCTCCCCAGCCTGTAGGCATGGTAATCTTCGACGATGAACTCTCGGCCAAGCAGATGCGCAACATAGAGAAGGAACTACAGGTGAAGATTCTCGACCGTACCAGTCTCATTCTCGACATCTTTGCCATGCGGGCCCAGACGGCAGAGGCCAAGGCACAAGTGGAACTGGCCCAGCACCGCTACATGCTGCCCCGACTGCAACGCCTTTGGACTCACTTGGAGCGACAAGGCGGCGGCTCTGGCGGTGGCGGCGGCAAGGGAACTGTGGGACTGCGCGGTCCGGGCGAGACGCAGTTAGAGATGGACCGTCGTATCATCTTGCAGCGCATCACCTTGCTGAAGCAGCGACTGGCCGAAATAGACCAGCAGAAGACCACGCAAAGGAAGAACCGTGGACGACTGATTCGCGTGGCACTGGTGGGCTATACCAACGTGGGCAAGTCGACCCTGATGAACCTGCTGGCCAAGAGCGAGGTGTTTGCTGAGAACAAGCTTTTCGCTACGCTCGACACCACGGTGCGCAAGATGACCATCGACAATCTTCCTTTCCTCCTGGCCGACACTGTGGGTTTCATTCGTAAGCTGCCCAGCGATCTGGTGGAGTCGTTCAAAAGTACGCTCGATGAGGTGCGCGAGGCCGATTTGCTGGTACATGTGGTAGACATCAGCCATCCCGACTTCGAGGAGCAGATACGGGTGGTGGAGCAGACCCTCAGCGAACTGGGATGTGCAGAGACACCCAGCCTCATGGTGTTCAACAAGATCGATGCCTATCGCTGGACGCCCCAGGACGAAGACGATCTGACACCGCCCAAGCGTGAGAACATCTCGCTCGACGAGCTGAAGCATACATGGATGGCGAAGATGCACGACGACTGTATTTTTATTTCTGCACGTGAGAAACACAATATCGACAATCTTCGTGCGTTATTATATAATAAGGTACGCGAACTGCATGTACAGAAGTATCCATACAACGATTTCCTTTATCCAATTGAAGAGTAACTAAACTAACACAATGATGACTAATCTGACGAAAACGCCCTGTGGCATGCCGTCGTTAAGAAGAATGGCGGTTCGACTATTGTGCATCGTGTCGATATTGATTCTGGCTTCATGTAAAAAATACTACACTGTGCCTGAAGACGGGCTGGAGGTACACAAGACGTTTACCGACGACTCGGAAGTGCTGTTTACGCTTTCTGCGGGCGAATTGGTCTACACAAACGTTGAGATAGGCGACTGGAGTTCGGTCTACAGGAAGAGTAACAAGGAGCAGAACGGATGGATACGCACCGACCAGCTTGTGAGGGTCGATGATACTACCGAAGACTCGCTGTCGGCAGAGGCGACAGCCGAGCGTAAGGCCAAGCGACAGGCAGAGCGCGACAAGGTGAAGCAGAGGGAAGACTCGATTATGGCAAAAATGGCGAATGCCGTATACTATACCGTAGTTGCCGACTCCATAGACCTCTATACTGACAATATGAGTACAAAGGAAGGACGCAAGCATGGCAGAAAGTTTTCTGTGCTGGAAAAGGGGCGGCGCATTTACTCACTGAAAGAGGGACAGCCATGGATATATGTCTATACGGCAGACGAAGGCGAGGGCAAGCACGGATACATTGAGGCTCGTGGACTGGAACGTCTTGATGAGGCCACGACAGACAGCCTTAACAATATAAGAAAGGATCATTTCGTAGGCTATGCTTTCAAGTATTTCTTCCCGCCAATGGTCATTATCTGCATAGTCCTCTCGTTGTTAGCCATTTGGCCCTACGTCCTAATGCTGCGACAGCAGAAGAAACGCGGACTTAACGGTATTTTACTGACGTATCTCTGTGCCATTGTGATTACCTTTATAGCCGCTGCCCGTTTGGATGGAAGCCTGAACTTCAAATGGATCTATAATTTGTTGCCGATGGCTCTGTTTACACTTCTCACCTATCCGCTGCTCTACACCGACCTCGGTCGAACTGCCACGCGCATCATCATGGGCATTGTCATGGTGCTGATGCTGCCATTGAGCATTATGCTCTTTACACATCGCCAGGAGGGTTCCTTCGGATTAACGCTATTGCTATGGGCACTCAACGCATTTCTCTACTTTGCATTCGTATGGATAGGAACCTTCGACAAATGTCCGCATTGCGGCATGTATGGAAAACATCAGGATGCGGGCATTACCTATGAGGGCAGAGAACATTATACCTCTGAGCATAGGGAAGAACACCAATCCAAAGTAGTAAATACTGAAACACGATACGGTATAGACGGAAGCAAGACCGTGATAAATTATGTCAGTCCCGCGTATGTGATTAAGACCATAACCCGTGGGCTGGTAGATGTCTATGCCCGTCACAGTCGCTGTATACGTTGCCACAGGAAGTTCTTAACCGGCTACTTCTTCAAGCAAGTTGGCGAGACCAGTGTGAAAAAGACCATTGAAACGAAATAATGAACTAAAATATAATTTATGAAAGACTACAGACAATTGACACAAGAGGAGATACATGTGCTCGAACAGAATGGCTGCTGGGCCGAGGACTGGGCACGGGTAGAGGTTGCGGAGAATTTCCGTCCCTATAACTTTCATCGCATCGTGCTCTACGGCGACATACGCCTCGGCTCGTTCGAGAAAAGCATCGAGGTGAGCAAGGGCTTCTTCAAGCATTCGGGCATCAACGACGCCACATTGCGCAATGTGGCCGTGGGCAACGACTGCCTGATAGAGAAGGTGGGCAACTTCATCAACAACTATACCATCGGCGACGACTGCTACATTTCGAACATCTCGACCATCGAGACCACCGAGGGTGCTACCTACGGTGCCGGCTCGACCATTTCTGTATTAAACGAGATGGGCGACGGCAACATCACGCTCTTCCGCGAACTGAACTCACAGCTGGCTGCCTTCATGGTGAAGTATAACACCGACAAGGCACTCACCCAACGACTGAAACAACTGATTGACGACGAAGTGCGCGTGTCGACCCCCGACCGGGGCGTGATAGGCAACCGTGTGAAGATTATCAACACGAAGGAGATTACCAATACGGTTATCAAGGGCGACTGCGAAATAAGCGGTGCGGCACGACTCTCTGAATGTACCATCCTGAGTTCGGAAGATGCCAGCGTCTATATTGGCACGGGTGTCATCTGCGAGAATTCCATTATTTGCGATGGCTGTTCTATCAACAACTCTGTGAAGATGCAGGACTGCTTTGTGGGCGAGGCCTGTCAGATTACCAATGGCTTCACGGCCGAGGCAAGCCTGTTCTTTGCCAACTCGTTCATGGCCAACGGCGAGGCTTGTGCCGCTTTCTGTGGTCCGTTCTCGGCCTCTCACCACAAGTCGAGCCTGCTCATCGGCGGACAGTTCTCGTTCTATAATGCCGGCTCGAACACCAACTTCTCGAACCACGCCTACAAGATGGGACCCATGCACTACGGAACGCTGGAGCGCGGCACGAAGACAGCATCGGGCAGCTACATCCTGATGCCTGCCACCATTGGCGCTTTCTCCGTGTGTTTCGGCAAGCTGATGCACCATCCCGACACACGCTGCCTGCCCTTCAGCTATCTGATGGCCTACGGTGACGACTGCTATCTGGTGCCAGGCCGTAACATTACTACCGTGGGACTGTATCGCGACATCAAGAAATGGCCGAAACGTGACAAGCGTTCGAAGCAGTCGAAAAAGTCTATCATCAATTTTGACTGGCTGTCGCCCTTTACTGTTGGCGAGATTCTGCAAGGCATCAAGATTCTTGAAGCCTTGCGCAGCGCATCGGGCGACAACGTGACTACCTATAACTTCCATGAGTATGTCATTAATGCCTCGTCGCTGCAGAAGGGATTGAAGTATTATGATATTGCCCTGCGCATCTATATGGGAGCCGTCCTGAAACGTGCCCAGAAAGAAGGATTCTTCGGCAAGCCGAAGTCTGATGCAGGCAAGGGACCTTGGTGCGACCTCTCCGGTCTGCTCCTGCCTGAGTCTGAAGAAAAGGGACTGATTAGCGACATCAAGGACGGTACGATTGAAAACATAAGCCAGGTGCTCGACCGCTTTGCCTATATCAACGATAACTATAGTGACTTCCGCTGGGCTTGGAGCTATCAGCTTATTCTCGACTATTATCATCTCGACGAGCTCGACGAGTCGGCTTGTGAGCGCATTCGCGAAGATTACGTCCGTGCCCGTCGTGCCTGGATTGCCGAGATTCGCAAAGATGCCAATAAGGAGTTTGCCATGGGCGACGTGGAGAAAGAGGTCTACGAAGACTTCCTCTCAAAGCTCGACCATGAGATAGACTATGAGAACTGATGCACCACCAAGTGTGCCAGAAAAGAAAAAGCGACCTGTTGGGGTCGCTTTTTCTTTCGGGCAGAAGGTCTGCTCCTTTGACGTGGCCTAAAAGTCTATGTCGCAGCCGAGGCCAAGCACCCGGTTGGTACGGGTGAAATTGTCCTGTGTGGGCGAGACGCGATTGTAGTTGTCGTAGTCCGTCTGGAAATAGGCCACTTTCACCTTTACCTTATCGCTCACTTTATAGTTGCAGCCAAAACCATAGCTAATGCTGTTGACTACGAACGACATGTCGTTCATGTACTGGTCGGTAAGGCCATAACGGGTCATCTGCCCGCCGGCTGAAACCGTGAAGCGGTCGGTGACATCCCATTCTGCACCAGCAAGAAACTCGTTGGTGTTGTGGTCGAGCTTGTCCTGAGAGTTGTTATACCAGGTGGCTTGCTTGTCGAAGTAGTGGTGATAGCCCAAATTCAGGCGTAGCGACTCGATGGGGCTCCACTGCGCGCCCACGGTGAGCAGGGCGGGAGCATCTTCGTTGACCTTCTCTCCGTCTTTGTATTTGTTGACGGCATCAATCTCGCTGGCTTCGAACACGGTCGACTCGTTGGTCATGCGGATTTGGGTCTTGAACTCGTATTTGGCGGCAAGGTTGAAATTGCCAATCTTGTAGTCGATGCCGATGATGGGGGCGATGCCGAGGCCTGTCTGGTTGCAGAGCAGGTTGACACCTTCGGAATACTTCTGCAGCATGTTCAGTCGCTGAATGGCACCATCGGCCTTAGCCAGTGCTGCCTGTGCCTCCTCGGCAGTAATAAGACCGGCGGCCAATGCCTGCTGTCCCTGCTGCTTCTGTTGGTTAATAGTGGCAACAGTAGCTTCGAGATAGCTACCGAAGTCTACATAGGCTTGCTGTCCGTCGGCAAGTGTCGTCGCAACCTGTATGTTGCTGATGCGGGCACGGTAGGTGGCATCGCCGTAGAGCAGGCGCAGACCGCCGTAGACAGAGAGGCTCTCGCTGACTTTATAAGCAGTACCGAGCTGAATGCCGTAATAGTATTGGCGACCAGTCATCATGCTGTTCATGTCGTAGCCAGTAGCGCCTAACCCGTTGTCGCGGAGCATGGCAGCAATGCCGCCCACTACACGTTCGAAGGAACCGAGACCTTCGGCAAACTCACACTTGCCGCCGCCGCCAGGCACGGAGAAGTTGAACTGCATGCTCCAGTTGCCTTTGTTCCAGGCAGCCTGAATGGAAGGAATGACAGGTGCGTCGGCCACACCCTCGAATACTTTCGATGTCTGTCCGTTGTTCTTACGACCTAAAGCGAAGTTTGCATCGGTCGAGGTAACGGTACGCGTCTGGTGGGCATACTGCCAGTTCAGCCCCAAATGGAACCCTTCGGGCAGAAAGGCTACGCCAGCAGGATTGCTGTAGACGCCGTCGAGGCCTATGGCAGCGTCACGAGCCGGGTTACGCAAAAAGTCGATACTCTGATTGGTGTTTGTTAAGATGCCACCAGCAGTAGCGGTGGTCACTGTTGCTGTCAGCAGGGCACTGACGAAACAATTCTTTAAAATTTTCATATCCTTTAAAACAAATCTTAAATAAATCGGCTGCAAAGGTAGGCTGTTTGATTGAAATATCGCTGTTAAGGCACACAGTATTAACAATAATTAATCAAAATTTGCACAAAACTTTCTCAAATGTGCGATTTTGTGCAAAAAAACGCTCCTCTTTCTTGCACATTTTGCCTTTGATGTGTGCAATCTTACATTCACTATGCATTGACTATATGTACATAAAAATTCGACTGAGTCTTCATTCGGTTGCAATTCAGCATCGATTTGCCTGTAATTCATAATGAATTAGCCGATGGTTCAGCATGAATTACACGCTAATTAATACTGAATTGTAACGTAATTCAATATTAACTGTGGGACTCATCAGTATTACCTTTGCCGCAGTTAGATATTACCTTTGCCGCAGTTAGATATTACCTTTGCCACAGTTAGATATTACCAATTTTGAAGTTGTGTATAACTTCCGATACGAGGAATAGTTATCTAAAAAAACAGAAATCTTCAAGAATCTTTCAAACAACAGCTGTCGGATAGCTGCATCCGTAAGATTCTTGAAGATTTCCGTATCGTTCTATGTGGACAGTTGTCTATATTCTAACACGCCACACGTTCAGTTGTTCTGTGGGTGTTTAGCAGAGGCGGCGTGAGCCATCGCCGATGACGACATCGTAGACCTTTGGCTCGTGGCCATACTTGGCGTTGAACTTCTGCTTGGCATCCTCGACGAACTTCTTGTAGAGGTCGTTGCGAACGAGGTTGATGGTGCAGCCACCGAAGCCACCGCCCATGATGCGAGAACCGGTCACGCCGTTCTCCTTGGCGATGTCGTTCAGGAAGTCGAGTTCCTCGCAGCTGACCTCGTAGTCCTTCGACAGACCCTCATGGGTCTTGTACATCATCTCGCCCACCTTCTCGTAGTCGCCTTCGTTCAGGGCGTCGCAGACAGCCAGTACGCGGTCCTTCTCGCCGAGCACGAACTTAGCGCGTTTGTAGTCCTCTTCGCCTACCTCGGCCTTCACCTCTTCGAGCTGCTCCCATGTGCAGTCGCGCAGTGTCTCGAACTTGCCTTCGGGATGCTTGGCCTGGATGTGCTTCACCACGTTCTCGCACGAGTTGCGACGGTCGTTGTAGGGCGAGCCTGCCAGCTGGTGCTTCACCACAGAGTCGAGCAGTACGAGGCGATAGCCATCGGGCTTGAAGGGGAAGTACTCGAACTCGCGGCTGCGGCAGTCAAGGCGCATCAAGCAACCAGCCTTGCCGAAGACAGAAGCAAACTGATCCATGATACCGCAGTTCACGCCGCAGTAGTTGTGCTCAGTAGCCTGTCCGGCCAGTACCATATCCCACTGAGAGACCTTGTTCTCGCCGAAGATGTCGTTCAGACCGCAGGCAAAGCAGCTCTCCATAGCAGCCGAAGAAGACATACCAGCACCGAGGGGCACGTCACCGGCGAAGGCAATGTTAAATCCCTTCACGGGAACGCCCAGCTTCTTCATCTCCAGGGCAATGCCGTAGATGTAGCGGGCCCAAGAAGCCTTGGGGCCTGCGGGGTCGCTGAGCTTGAAGTCTACACGATCCTTCAGGTCGATAGCGTAAGCCATCACAGTGTCTTCCGTACCGTTGGCGCGCATTTCGGCGGTTACGCCTTTGTCAACTGCTCCGGGGAATACGAATCCGCCATTATAGTCGGTGTGCTCACCAATCAGGTTGATACGACCAGGAGATGTGTAAACATTACCAGTTTTTCCGTCAAAGTGCTTGATGAAGCG
>CAJONO010000195.1 GCA_905235905.1 uncultured Prevotella sp. | reverse complement strand
GATGCTCGAGTGGCTGAAGAGGCACGCCTGGAAAGCGTGTGACCGGCAAAACCGGTTCGCGAGTTCGAATCTCGCTCTCTCCGCTCCCTTCCAATTACTTTTTGTCCATCTTGATGAAGGAAACCTTGGCGCTTCTGTATGTTTTTTTAGAAGAAACTGCAAAAAAAAGAGAAAAAGTTTGGAGTATCAGACATATTTTATTATCTTTGCAACAATTTGTAAAAAGTCAAAGACTTACACGTAATGATTATTCACCAATAACACAGCATTATGAAAAAATTTTACTTTATCGCAGCCTTGGCTGTTGCTACGCTTTCAGCCAACGCACAGGAGAAGCTGACATTGAGTACCTACAATGGAACGAATGTTGCAAAGTACGACGGAAAAGTTTGCAATGTAACAGTCAACCGCCTCATGTTCAAGGGATGGAACACCATCGCTCTGCCCTTTGACGTAAGTGAGGCTGAGCTTAACGAGACGTTCGGCAGCGACTGTAAGCTGGAAATGCTTGTCGGTGCCGAGAGCAACGGTGGCAACATCTGCCTGAACTTCCAGGATTGCAAGGCCGGTGGCATCAAGGCCAACGTACCCTACATTCTTTATTTTACTGGAGAGACGGCCAACAAGAAGCTGGCAAAAGAAGCTGTTGTTGAAGACGCTGTCCCTGCATTGAGCTATGCAGTGAAAGGCATGGCCGAGACCGTGTCGATGGTCGGTGTGCAGACAAAGACTGACGGCAAGGGACTCTATGGCGTTCGTGCCATTGACAACTCCGATGCCAAGTTCGTACAGATCGACGAGACGCTCAACGGTTTCTATGCAACCCGCTGCTATATTCGTCTGTCGTCGGGCAATTCGCTGACCCTCACAACTCGTCATCTGGCAGCCGGCGAATTGACCAGCATCTCGGCCATTGCTAAGGACAACGAGCTCGTTGACGTATTTACCACCACAGGTGTGAAGGTTGCTTCCCAGATTCCCGCCAAGGAAGTAGGCAACCTGAAAGCCAACATCTACATTGTCAAAGGACAGAAGATTATGGTGAAATAGTTCCATGCTCCTGACTCTGCGAGGCTTTGCAGAAAGCAAGGTGCTACGCTTTATTAGGCTCACACGCCCTTTAGTATAGTCAGACTATACCTAAGGGCGTGTGTTTTCGTTCCATTTATACCATTATTATAACCTATTAATCCAAAAGAGAAAAAAGTTTTTGGCGAAAACATTCGCTAATTCAAAAAATAATTGTAACTTTGCAGAAGTTTAAGCCTAAACAACAAAATTATAAAAAAATATATTGCATATGTCAGAAATTAAAGGACGCATCAGCCAGATTATCGGTCCTGTGATCGACGTTTATTTCGACACGAAAGGATTAGATGCTGAGAAGGTGTTGCCGAAGATTCACGAGGCACTACGCATTGACCGTGGCCATGGCAAGGAACTGATCGTCGAGGTGCAGCAGCACATTGGCGAAGACACCGTGCGCTGTGTGGCTATGGACAATACCGACGGTTTGCAGCGTGGACTGGAGGCTATTCCCATGGGCTCGCCTATCGTAATGCCTGCGGGCGATCAGATCAAGGGTCGTATGCTGAACGTGATTGGTCAGCCTATCGACGGTATGAAACAACTTGACATGAAAGGGGCCTATCCCATTCACCGCGAGGCTCCCGTCTTTGAGGAACTCTCCACGAAGAAGGAGATTCTTTCGACGGGCATCAAGGTGATTGACCTGTTGGAGCCCTACATGAAGGGCGGTAAGATTGGTCTGTTCGGCGGTGCCGGTGTGGGCAAGACGGTGCTCATCATGGAACTCATCAACAACATTGCCAAAGGCCACAATGGCTTCTCGGTGTTTGCAGGCGTGGGCGAGCGTACCCGTGAGGGCAACGACCTCATCCGAGAGATGCTGGAGTCGGGCGTAATTCGCTATGGTGAGAAGTTCCGCAAGGCTATGGAAGAGGGTAAGTGGGACCTGAGTCTCGTTGACCCCGAAGAGCTGAAAAAGAGCCAGGCCACGCTGGTTTACGGACAGATGAACGAACCGCCTGGCGCACGTGCATCAGTGGCACTGTCGGGCCTGACCGTTGCCGAGGGTTTCCGCGATGGCGGTGGCAAGGACGGAGGTGCTGCCGATATTCTGTTCTTCATTGACAACATCTTCCGTTTCACACAGGCTGGTTCTGAGGTGTCTGCCCTGCTGGGCCGTATGCCTTCGGCTGTGGGCTATCAGCCTACGCTGGCTTCTGAGATGGGAGCTATGCAGGAACGCATCACTTCGACCAAGAAAGGCTCAATCACCTCAGTACAGGCTGTTTACGTGCCTGCCGACGACTTGACCGACCCTGCTCCTGCCACCACGTTTACGCACCTCGATGCCACGACGGTGCTCGACCGTAAGATTGCCGAGCTGGGTATCTATCCTGCCGTAGACCCACTGGGTTCTACTTCGCGTATCCTCGACCCGCTGATCGTGGGCAAGGACCACTACGAGTGTGCCCAACGCGTGAAGGAGATTCTGCAGCGCTACAAGGAATTGCAGGACATTATCGCCATCCTTGGTATGGACGAGCTCTCGGACGAAGACAAGCTGACTGTGAACCGCGCCCGTCGTGTGCAGCGTTTCCTCTCCCAGCCATTCACCGTGGCATCTCAGTTCACGGGCCTGCCAGGCGTTATGGTGCCCATCGAAGATACCATCAAGGGCTTCAACGCCATCCTCGACGGCGAGGTCGACGACCTGCCCGAGCAGGCTTTCCTCAACGTGGGAACCATCGACGATGCCAAGGAGAAAGCAAAGAAACTGTTAGAAGCAGCGAAAGGCTAAAGTGATTGATTTACGATTTACAGATTTACGATTTACAATTTGCCATCCGGCTGTAGTCAAGTGAATCTGCAAAGTCGCGAGTCTAAAGAAACGTAAATAGAAAATTCGCAAATCGCAAATAACAGAGATGTTAAACCTGAAAATTGTTTCTCCGGAAAAGGTAGAGTTCACTGGTGAGGTGAATAGCGTGAAGGTGCCTGGTACAATGGGCTGCTTCGAGATACTCAGCAACCATGCGCCCATCATATCTACGTTGCAGAAAGGTATTGTGGAGTATGATGACCAGCAACTGGCAATTCTGGGCGGATTTGTAGCTGTGCAGAAGAATGAGGTGTCACTCTGTGTGGAAATTTCGGAAGATTGAAAATTGGAGATTGAAATCTTTCTTTCCGCTCTGCTGATAACGCTGTTAGGCGCAGTCTATGTGAAGGGCTATGACATCGTGAAAGCGAGGTCGCCCGAACACCTGCCCCAGTTCTATCTGGCCATGGCAACAATACGCATGTTGCTTGTGCTTACGGCCATTGGCCTTTACGTATTATTTTCCGATAGCAGGGAAGACTCTATTCGCTTCGCCCTTACTATTATAATAATGTATGTGGCAATGATGGCAATAACACTCTCAATGAGACACTAATTATGAATTGTGAATTATGAATCATAAATTGAAAAGACTGCTTTGCTTGCCCCTGATGCTACTGGCAATGACACCAGTGCTGAAGGCAGAAGACTTCTCGGCTAAAGAGGTAGTGTTGGAGCATATCAAGGACTCGCACGACTGGCATGTGACCGACATCATCGGCGAGAACGGCGAGAAGAAGCCCATCGCTATCCCGCTGCCTGTCATCGTCAAGAGTTCTACGGGTTGGCATGTGTTCTGTTCCTCGCAGTTCGAACATCATGCACACAACGGTTTGCGCCATGTGAAAGCCGATGCCCCGGCCGACATTCAGGGGCTTTCCATTGCCACTGAGGGCGAGAATGCAGGCAAGATCGTGGAGAACGGAGAACCCGTCCTCGACCTCTCCATTACCAAGACTGTGGCCGTGATGTTCATCAACGTTGCCCTGTTACTCTGCTGCATTCTGTTCAGTGCCCGCTGGTATAAGAAGCGCCAGGCATCCGACAATGCACCAGACGGCTTCGTCGGCTTTATCGAGATGCTGGTCATGTATGTGGTGGAAGATATCATCAAGCCGGGCATTGGCAAGGGCTATGAGAAGTACGTGCCCTACCTGCTCACGTGTTTCTTCTTCATTTTCACCTGCAATGTGATGGGGCTCATCCCATTTCCTCCAGGCTCCGGCAACGTAACGGGCAATATTGCCGTGACGTTCTTCCTGGCTTTGTGTACCTTTGTGGTGGTTCAGTTCTCAGGCAGTAAGCACTATTGGAAAGATATTTTCTGGCCCGAGGTACCATTCTTGCTGAAGTGTCCTGTGCCTTTGATGCCCGTCATTGAGTTCGTGGGGATCTTCACAAAGCCCTTTGCACTGATGATTCGACTATTTGCCAACATGATGGCAGGGCATGCTATTGCCGTGGCTATGCCGTGCATCATCTTCCTTGTGGCAACCATGTCGGCAGGAGTATTCTTTAGCATGAGCGCCGTGAGCGTCATCATGGCCATCTTCATGATGTGTCTTGAGTGTCTGGTATGCTTCATTCAGGCCATGGTGTTCACCCTCCTCTCCTCTGTGTTTATCGGTATGGCAAGAGCCGTTCCAGAAGGACATGAATAAGACAAAAAGAAATATAAGAACAAAATAATTAACAATTAAAAACTCAAACGATTATGGTAACAACATTATTGGCAATCGAAGGTGTTGCAAAGTTAGGTGCCGCTGTAGGCGCTGGTCTCGCTGCTATTGGTGCAGGTATTGGTATTGGTAAGATTGGCGGCTCTGCCATGGATGCTATGGCTCGTCAACCTGAGGTAATCAGCAAGCTGATGACCAACATGATTATTGCTGCTGCACTCATTGAGGGTGTTGCCCTCTTCGCAGCCGTTATAGCATTTATGTGTCTGTAAGGAAAGAAGATTATAAAGTTCAGCATCTATGGATTTATTGATTCCGAGTACTGGCCTACTGTTTTGGATGTCGCTGACATTCCTTGTTGTGCTGGGCATTCTGTGGAAGTTTGGTTTTCCTGTCATCACCAATATGGTGGCAGAGCGCAAGGCTTTCATCGACGACTCGCTGCGCAAGGCTCATGAGGCAAACGAACGACTGGCCAATATACAGAAAGAAGGTGAATCCATCCTCCAGGAGGCTCGCGAGAAGCAGGCACAGCTTTTAAAAGAAGCTGCCGACACTCGCGATGCCATCGTAGAGAAAGCCCAGGAGAAGGCCCGAATGGAAGGTGCCCGCCTGCTCGAGGATGCCAAGGCAGAGATTGAGCAGGAGAAGAAGGCCGCCATTGCCGACATCCGAAAGCAAGTAGCTACGCTGAGCGTCGAGATTGCCGAGAAGATTCTCAAGCAGAACCTGCAAGGCGACAAGGCACAGATGGATCTCATCAACCGCATGCTGGATGATGCTTCTTCAAACAAATAAAAAGTTACGCGTATGGATATAGGAGTCATATCGGTTCGTTATGCAAGAGCACTGCTCAAGAGTGCTGCTGATGCGAAGATCGAGGAAGCCGTCTACCAGCAAATGCAGCTCTTGGCAAAGAGCTACATTGAGGTGCCGCAGCTTCGTCAGACGATTGACAACCCGATGCTCTCGAAGGACAAGAAGGAGATGCTGCTTGTAACCGCTGTGGGTGGCGAACAGGCATCGCCCCTTACTAAGGCATTCTTGGCCTTGGTACTGAAAGAGGACCGTGAGAACATGATTCAGTTCATGGCCAATTCGTACGTCACGCTCTATCGCAAGCAGAAGAACGTCATCCGAGGTAAGCTTACCACCGCCGTGGCCGTGGCACCCGCAACGGAGCAGAAAATGCGCCAGATGGTGGAGAACCGCACTCAAGGTATTGTGGAGTTCGAGACAGAGGTAAATCCCGACATCGTCGGTGGCTTCATCCTCGAATACGACACTTATCGCATGGACGCGAGTGTCAAGTCGAAGCTCAACAACATTCTCAACACACTTAAAAAGTAACTTAAGACATGTCAGATAAGATTAAACCAAGTGAAGTTTCACAAGTTCTTCTCGACCAACTGAAGGGCATCTCCGACGGTGCACAGTTCGACGAGGTGGGCACCGTGCTTCAGGTTTCAGACGGCGTGGCCCGCATCTACGGACTGCGCAATGCCGAGGCCAACGAGCTGTTAGAGTTCGAGAACGGCACCATGGCTATTGTGATGAACCTGGAGGAAGACAACGTGGGCTGTGTGCTGCTGGGCCAGACGTCGGGCATCAAGGAGGGTATGGTGGTGAAGCGTACGCGTCGCATCGCCAGCATCCGCGTGAACGACAACATGCTGGGTCGCGTCATCAATCCGCTGGGCCAGGCCATCGACGGTCGTGGCGACATCGACCTTGCCGGTGCTTTCGAAATGCCGCTCGACCGCAAGGCACCAGGCGTCATCTATCGTCAGCCAGTGAAAGAGCCGCTGCAGACGGGTTTGAAGGCTGTCGACTCGATGATTCCCATCGGTCGCGGCCAGCGTGAACTCATCATCGGCGACCGCCAGACGGGCAAGACCGCTATCGCTGTCGATACCATCATCAACCAGAAAAGTTTCTATGAGGCAGGCAAGCCCGTGTATTGCATCTATGTGGCCATCGGCCAGAAGGCTTCTACGGTGGCTGCCCTTGTGCAGACGCTGAAGGAGCGCGGTGCTCTGCCCTATACTATCATTGTAGCCGCAACGGCTGCCGACCCTGCCGCTATGCAGTACTATGCACCGTTTGCAGGTGCAGCCATTGGCGAGTATTTCCGCGACCGTGGCTATCCTGCCTTGGTGGTCTACGACGACCTCTCGAAGCAGGCCGTGGCCTATCGTGAGGTGTCGCTCATCCTGCGCCGTCCCTCTGGTCGTGAGGCCTATCCCGGCGACGTGTTCTATCTGCACTCCCGTCTGTTGGAGCGCGCAGCCAAGATCAATGAGCAGCAGGAAGTGGCCGAGCAGATGAACGACCTGCCTGAGTGCATGAAGGGCCATGTGCGTGGCGGCGGTTCGCTGACGGCCCTGCCTATCATCGAGACCCAGGCAGGCGACGTATCGGCCTACATCCCCACAAACGTCATCTCCATCACCGACGGTCAGATATTCTTGGAGAGCGACCTCTTCAATCAGGGCTTCCGCCCCGCCATCAACGTGGGTATCTCCGTGAGCCGTGTGGGCGGCTCGGCACAGATCAAGTCGATGAAGAAGGTGGCAGGCACACTGAAGATAGACCAGGCACAGTATCGCGAGCTCGAGGCCTTCTCGAAGTTCTCCTCCGACATGGACGCTGTGACCGCCATGACGCTCGACCGTGGCCGTAAGAACAACCAGTTGCTCATTCAGCCGCAGTACAGCCCCATGCCCGTAGGCGAGCAGATTGCCATCCTCTACTGTGGTGTACACGGCTTGATGCGCGAGGTGCCCATCGGCAAGGTACGCCAATGCCAGGATCAGTTCCTCGACAAGTTGCGCACTCAGGCTCCCGAAGTCATAGCTACGCTCGCAAGCGGCAAGATCGACGATGAGACAACCGACAAGATTGAAGCCGCCATGGCCGACATAGCAGGAACGTATAAATGATTTGAGAATTGAGATTGGAGATTGGAGATTTGAGATTTGAGAATTGAGAATTGAGATTTATCAGGTAGCCAGACTATTGGGATAGGTCTCAGATCAAAATAAAAACCTCAAATCTCAAACCAAAACAAAAAACTCAAACCTCAAACCAAAATAAATATCTCAAACCAAAATGAGTCTAAAAGAAATCAAAGGCCGCATTGCTTCCGTCAACTCGACGCGCAAGATTACCTCTGCCATGAAAATGGTGGCCTCGTCGAAGCTGCACCATGCGCAGGTGGCCATCCAGAACATGCTTCCCTACGAGACGATGCTCGAGCATATCCTCAAGTCGTTCCTCGCTGCCGAGGCTGGTTCACAGACGGTCTACGACGATGAGCGCCCCGTCAAGCGCGTAGCTTTGGTCGTATTCTCCAGCAACTCGTCGCTTTGCGGCGGCTTCAATGCTAACGTTATCAAGCTGATGCAGCAGGCTGTAAAGGCTCTGGCCAAGGAAATCGGTGCCGAGAACATCGACATCTACCCCATAGGCCGTAAGGTCTATGAGAAGGCGCAGAAACTGGGCTATAACGTCAAGGGCGACTACAGTGCCACGGTCGATCGGCCGAATGTGCACGACTGCATCGAACTGGCCATGCATCTGGGCGACCGCTTTGTCAAGGGCGAGGTGGACAAGGTGGAACTTATTTACCACCACTTCAAGAGTGCCGGCTCCCAGATACTCACCACAAAAACGTTCCTCCCCATCGACATTGAGACCGAACTGGAGCGCGACCACGAACGCGATCTCACGTCGAACCTCGTCACCAAGAAAGCTCAGGACTACCTGAAGAAACGGGGGGAGAGGGTCGACAAGAGGGAAAACGAAGAGGTGAAGCCCCTGAACGACAACTTTATCGTCGAGCCAGACATGGACACCGTGCTCTCGCAGCTCATCCCTAAGTTGGCTCACCTGATGCTCTATACCGCCCTGCTCGACAGCGTCGCCTCCGAGCATGCAGCCCGCATGGTGGCCATGCAGACGGCCACCGACAATGCCGACGAGCTGTTGCGCCAGCTGAACCTGCAGTACAACAAGAGCCGTCAGCAGGCCATTACCTCTGAGCTGCTCGACATTGTAGGTGGTTCGGTGAACAACTAATCGGGCTTCGATGTAAGATGCATAAGCAAAATAGCCATTCTAAAGAAAAGAATCCTGGAACCGCAGACCGACTTCGGGATTTTTTTTTTACGCAGGCCGTTCGGTCATTCAGTCTTCTTCGTCTGTCCACTTGTTGCGATAGAAGCGAGAGTCTGCCAAAGAACCCTAAAGAGTATAACGCAATAGTTTCAGAGAGTGAGGTTATAGTAGTGACTTGGTGTGACATTGACATGTTTCGCCGTGAGTGGCAGATAGTGGAGAACTACTGCGCGAAAAAGGGAATGGAGCATGCCAGCAACAATGAGAAACTGGCTTGTGCCGCAGCCTTCCTTCCCGAGGTGTTTACGAAGGGAACACGCTTTGAGAAATACCACCGAAGCCACATGTACCCCATAAAGTCACAGAAGGCTGAAGACTGACGAAAGACATCAGGCTTCGGCCTCTTGCCACAACCGTTCTGTCTCTTCTTGCGACAGGCCTGTCAGCTCTGCTATCTCTTCTACAGATTTGCCCTTCTGCTTCATTTTGCGGGCTACCACCAGGATACCCTCGGCGCGACCCTCGGCGCGGCCCTCCTCACGACCCTCGGCGCGGCCCTCCTCACGACCTTCGGCGCGGCCCTCTTCGAGTCCTTCTTTGCGACCGTCGGCTTTCGCGGTCTCTATGGCGTCCTGGGCAGCGTGAACGCTGACCATGTACTCCCGGTAGGCGCGGCGTTCCTCCTCCGTCATGCGCATATACTCCAGCTTGCGACGGGCCTCCTGCAGGCCGGGCGTGGTGGTGTCGTCGCGAATGGCACCGTCCTTCAGGTAGGCCATCCATTCCTCGATGGGGGTCTTGGCCACCTCGTTGAAACGGTCGACAATCAGCAGGAAGTACTCGGGGAACACTTCTTCGGGCGCGGTCATTCGCCGGCGCTCGCTGTCCATGTACTCACGCTCGCTCCGGGTGTTCAGTTTCAGCTCGGCATCCTTGTTGGTCATGCCGCGGAAGGTAGTCACGCCGTGGAAGGCATAGTCGTCGCCGGAGCCGAAGTTGAAGTAGAGGATGTTGATGGAATAGACCTTCTTGATGACATGATAGTCCTGCCCAATGCCTATCTGGTCGTTGATGGCCGTCGTGGTGCCGAAGATGATGCGCTGGAAGAAGTCGCGCTCCTTCGTCAGTTGCACCTCCACAATGACAATCTCGCCTTTCCCGGTCTTGGCCTTCACGTCCACGCGGTTGCCCTTGTCCTCAAGGCTGTCCTTGTTGTTCTCGCTCTCCAGAATCTCGGTGATGGTAACCGGTTCCTTGATGAGAACTTGAATGAGTCCCTCAAGCACCTCCTTGTTTGCCTTGTCGCGAAGTATGCGCTTGATGGCCCAGTCGAAACGTACATATTTGCTGTTTTCTGTCATTGTCGCTTGCAGGTGAGTTGATGTGTATGTCAGAAGTTATAGGCGAATCCGAGCGACGAGTACTCCTTGAACTGCCAGTAGCCCAGCTTGTCGTCGCGGTTGTTCGAGTCGTCATATCGTGGGAACACGAAGATGTTGGCAGTGATATACTTCGACACCTGTAGCACGAATGTGTTTTCCCATTCAATCTCCGTGCGCTTATAGCTGGTGAAACCGTAAAGACGCGACTTCCAGGTAACGACGTCGTTCATCTTCCATTCCACATTGGCCGTGACCTGCGAGCCCAGGTCGGTCAGATGCTGCTTGCCTTCCTCGATGCCGAAGCTGGTGGCCAGAGCCTTGCGGTCTACGTAGCGATAGTTCACTGCTATGGGCGAGAGGTTCACCGTACCCACGATCTTCTTGTTGAGCCATTCCACCTTGTAGTCCATACCGAGACCCACATTCAGGTTAAAGGGTGAGAGGAAGTCGGAGAAGATCTCGGTCTTGTTTGCCTTCAGACCCTTCGTAAACTGTGTGTAGGCTAGCATCTGCAGTGTGTAGTACCATTTCTTCGTGGCCTGCAAGCCCACCTTGCTGGTGAGGCGTATCAGGTCGTTGTTGGTCTTGAACTTATGCACCGTGTCCGATGGCGATGTCTGGAAGCCCAACTTCATCTCCAGCCTGTTGTCCCACTTCCACTTGCTCTTGTTGTCGTAGTTGGCCTCCAGGTTGACCGCACCCACGGCGGCATAGTTGCTCTCGCCGCCCTTATACCAGTTGTCCGACACGTAGTTCTGCAAGAACTGTACGTTGGCATCGCCCTTCAGCTTCCAGAAGTTCGGTTTCTCTATCGCAACCATCACCGGTGCCACTTCCTGCTCTTCGGGCATCGGCGTGGCGAGTTCCTCGGTCAGGGTCACCTTCTGCTCAATGGGCTTGCCAATGAAGTCCTGCCTCAGTTCCCCTGCTTCCGACATCTCCGTTTCCGTGTTCTGCACCAGGTCGGGTCGGGTCATGTACACGTGCATCAGTGCCCTTGTCACCTCTTCCGATGTCTCGTCGCTGTCATTACTATCCATGTCGAGCAGGTTCTGAGCCACCGAATGGTAGAAGGTGAAAGGCATGAACAACCGATAATATTGGCCCTTTGGCGAGCCGTTTTCCTGACCTGCCCAGACGCTGAGCGTCATGGCGGTCGCAATAAATAATGCTAATTTTCTCATATCTGTGTGCAAAGTTAGTTTTTTTTTTGTAATTTTGCAACTTGATTTGAAGAAATAATCATTTTTAGAAGAAAAATAATGAACAGAGACACAATTATCGGAATTATTCTGATTGTAATCGTGCTGTTAGGCTTCAGTTGGTGGAACCAACCCTCACAAGCAGAAATCGAGGCCTACCAGCATCAGCAGGACAGTATTGCCGCCGCGCAGAAAGACGCTGAGATAAAGGCAAAAATGGCCGAGGCCGAACTTCGTGCAAAGGCCGAAGAAGCGGCCCAAGGCGACACAACGGCCCTCTTCTACGAGGCGCTCAACGGTACGAAGCAGGACATCGTACTAAAGAATGAGAAAGTAGAGCTGACCATCTCGACCAAGGGCGGCACTTTGGCCAAGGCCGTTATTCTGGGGTTCGAGGACAAGGACTCGGCCCAGAACGTGACGCTCTTCGACGAAGCCGACCAGCAGATGAATTTCATGCTCTCGGGCAAGAACGACAATGTCGTCACTCGCGACCTCTTTTTCACACCTACCGACGTGACCGACCGCACCGTCACCATGACCGCTCCCGCACAGAACGGCGGTAGCGTGGTGCTGAGATATGAGTTGGGCGATGATTACATGCTCCACTTTTCGTTGGTTGCCAATGGCCTGTCGGGCCAGTTCGCCCCGAACTATCAGGAGATGGACATCGAGTGGAACAGCCGTGCCCGCCAGCAGGAACGAGGCTTCACGTTCGAGAACCGCTACGCCACGCTCACATATAAAGAAAGAGGTGGAAGCATCGACTATCTGAACGAATCCTCGGAGAAGCAGGAACAGCTCGAGGAACCCATCGACTGGGTGGCCTTCAAGAACCAGTTCTTCTCGGCCGTGCTCATCTCGAAGGACGATTTCCAGAAAGGGGCGGTCGTGAAAAGCACACCACAGGAGAAAGGCTCTGGCTACCTGAAAGACTACGATGCCAAGCTGAAGACGGCTTTCGACCCGAAGGGCATTCAGCCCTCTGAGTTCGAGATGTATATAGGTCCCAACGACTTCCGGCTTATCAAGGAGGTTGAGGAGCAAAGCCGCTTCGGCAAGGATCTCAAGTTGGAGCGTCTGGTCAACCTGGGCTGGTGGTGGGTCAGTTGGATTAACCGCTGGTTCACGCTCTACGTATTCGACTGGCTGACGGGCTTTGGTCTGAACATAGGCATCGTGCTCATCCTTATTACCTTATTATTAAAGGCCATCACTTTCCCCATGGTGAAGAAGAGCTATATGTCGTCGGCCAAGATGCGCGTCCTGAAACCAAAACTCGACGAGGCTACGAAACAATATGACAAGCCCGAGGACCAGATGCAGAAGCAGCAGGCCATGATGCAGCTCTACTCGCAGTATGGCGTCTCTCCGCTCTCAGGCTGTCTGCCAATGCTCATACAGATGCCCATCTGGATTGCCATGTTCAATTTCGTGCCCAACGCCATCCAGCTGCGCCGTGAGTCGTTCCTCTGGATTGACGACCTCTCGACCTATGACCCCATCGTAGAGTGGAACACCCATATCTGGGGAATAGGCGACCACCTGTCACTCACCTGCATCTTGTTCTGCGTCAGCAACATACTCTACAGCTACATGACCATGCGTCAGCAGCGCGACCAGATGGTGGGCCAGCAGGCAGAGCAGATGAAGATGATGCAGTGGATGATGTATCTCATGCCACTCATGTTCTTCTTCATGTTCAACGACTACTCTGCCGGCTTGAATTTCTACTACTTTATCTCGCTGTTCTTCTCGGCTGCCATTATGTGGCTGCTCCGCAAGACCACCAACGATGCCAAGCTGCTTGCCATCCTTGAGGCCCGCTACAAGGAGAACAAGAACAACCCCAAGAAGCAGAGCGGTCTTGCCGCACGTCTGGAGGCCATGCAGAAGCAGGCCCAAGAACTGCAGCAGCAAAGAATGAATCAGCAGAAAAAATAGCTCATTTGCACTACCTCGCAATTCATGCTGAATTACCTTGAAGTTCATGCTGAATTACCTCACAATTCATGCTGAATTGTCGCGTAATTCAGCATGAATTGCGAGGTAATTTAACCCTCTTGTTTTAATTGTACAATCCGTAAATCCGTTGTTGTATGATTACCTTATTATCAGCTTGCGACCATTATGCAGGTAGAGGCCTTTTGTTGTAGGACGTGCCACGCGGCGGCCGTCGAGGGTGTACCACCCGTCGGAATCCCGGTGGGAATCAGTAGCGGTAACGGTCTCGATGGCGACGACGTTATCGTCGATGGCGCGCACTTCCTTGAACCACTGCTTATATTGGTCATAGAGTTCATTGCCCTGGGCTTCGGCCTGCTTAATGACGGCTTTCTTCATCAGCACCACCGTGTTCTCACGCGTGTAGTCGCGATCGAAGGACGGATATTTCTCTGACGCAATGATGCGAGGATTATCACCAAAGAGACCAGACGATGGATAAGTGGTGCCACTGAAGTAGTAGGGCGCACCATAGGAGATGGTAGAACCACTGTAGTTTTGTGTATAGCTCTCTTGAGTGGCGAAACGGGGCAGCTGCTGCACGGAGTCGGCCAACAGCACCAGCTCTTTCAGACTGCTATTTCCATAGAGGGCAGCCATGCCGATGTTGTTTACCGAGGCGGGTAGCGTCAGCTTTTCCATTCGACTGTAGGCCATGCTGCCTTCAGAAACCTCCTGAATGCTGTCGGGCACGGCAAACTCCGTGGCCTCGCGTCCAGCAGGATAGATGTCGATTGTAGGGAGGTTGGTGTATACCTTGCGAATAGTTCCGTCTTCATCTATTTCTGTCTTGTAACTATAGTGGTTGATGTAGACGATGCCATCGTCGACGGTATATGTTGGGCAACCTGCGGGGTTTACCCGTGCCAGCAGACTGTCGCTCAGCGAGATGCTTTTCAGGCTCTTGTTGCCGATAACCTCAGAGGCATTGACACCGTTGCCAGCGAGTAGTATCGACTGCAGCTGCGGGCAGTCGGCAAAGGCAAAGTTAGCGATACCCCAATAGGTCTGTCTGGTGGTTTCGTCCATCTTGTCTATTCCCTTTACTTCCTTCAGGTTCTTGCAGCCGAAGAAGGCACCCTCACCGATATATTGTAGGCTGTCGGGCAGGCTCACGGTCTCAATCTTGTCGTCGTTGACAAACACACCGTAGTCGATACCCGTCACGGGTATGTGCCAATAGCCTGGCCATTCGCTTTCATCGTAGAACTTCTCGCGCTGCTCTAAAGTCATGCTGGGATTAGTCCATCCATTGGGCCATTCCTTTTTATCTGCGGCAAACACCACCTCTTTGGGTATGCTGACATGGGCTCTCATGCCCGGTGCCAGGTAGGCCCGCACGGTAGCTCCGATGGGGTTCTGGCTGTTTTCGTTCTTGAAGTTGAAGGTGTACTCAAACACTCCGGCATCCAGTACGTCCTCGGTACGCAGGTCGTACTTCTTTTCCATGTCTGAAATAATACCGCTAATACTATCCCTGTACATCCACAAAGCTTGGTTATAGATTTCCCAATCATCCCCTTCTCCTATTTCTGCCTTGATGATTTCCTTGCACTTCTCGAATTCTTCCTGGTCAAGGATGAAGTCTTCGTCGGTGAATTCCCGCTGGCCGTAATCTGTTATACTATGTCGATATTTATATAAATAAGGTGTATAGGCGGCGGGCAGATAGACTATTTTCTGGTTGGCGTAGCCGTTGAAGTCATCAAGATTGGCCGTGTGGCTGCTTACGTGGATGGACAGGGTGCTATTGAAGCTATAGATGACGTCATTATACCTCGGCCCCAGTTTCTTCACACCCTGGAAACTGTCGGGCAGGCGTACAGAGCGCAGGTGGGTGGGACTGATGAAGGCGTAACTGGCCATCAGTTCCGTGCCTTCGGGAATGTCGTAGTGAGCCTGTTGTTTAGCCATGGGCCAGGCCATGAGCGTCTTCTTGTCCTTGGTGAAGAGTACACCGTCGATGTCGCAATATTTCTGGTTGCCCTCAGCCACGCTGATGCGCTGCAGGTTGTAGCCGCCGAAGGCGTTGCTCTCAATGCTATCGACCGATGCCGGCAGGTTGATTTCCTCAAGGCCAGTTAGCATGAATGCGAAGAAACTGATGGTCTTCAACCCCTCTGGCAGTTCCAGATGGCGCAACTTGGTTGTGCGCTGGAAAGCCTGTTGCCCGATGGTCTCAATGGTAGATGGCAGCTTAATGTACTTCAGGTTGCTATTCAAGAAGTAACTGTCCCCTATCACAGTCATGCCGTTTTCGGCCATCTCCAACCGCTCTAAGTAGGGTTTTGTCGCTATGTAGCCGTAGCCAACACTCACCTCCGTCGCGGTGACGATGAGTTCTCGCAGGCTGTCGCTGATGTCTCTGAGCTCCTTCACGGCATACTCCCTGCCCTCATGGGTCACGGTCATGCCGTCGGTGATGGTAAGGCTGGTACCTGTGGTGGCAGTGATGGCCGCCTCTGGCTCGACGGTAAAGAGGCGGCAGTAGCCGAAGCCATTCTCACTAAAGGGGTTTAGGTCTGCCCGTTCCCAGCGGCTGCCGATGTATGCGGGTATGTAAGCCTCATCGAGCCAAAGGGCGCTGATGGATAGATAGCTTAGCGGCCCTACCTTCGGCGGCAGCGGTGAGGTGAGAAACAGCTCGATGCCGTTTACATTCTTAAAGGTAGCGCCCAGACTGTCAATCATCTCTATCGATGAGGGCAGATGCAGGGTCTTCAGCGCACTGTTAAACACCCAGTCTGCCGGCAGCGACTTGTACTGGCGCTCTACGTTCAGCTCCACAATTCTGCTTGTGCTGAAGTCGTAGGTGCTGACGGTGAACACGTGTCCGTCGTACTCCACGGTTTCCACCTCGGCAGGTATGGTCAGTTGGGGTGTCAAGTCTTTGCCAAACTGGTCCAGCCTGACCGTCGTACTGCCAATAATGGTGTAGCTGCGGCCGTCATCGGTGGTGAAGCTGCCGCCCGTCACGTTCAGACCTTTCCACACGTCGGCCTGGGCATAGGTGTCAATGAGGTCTATCGGGGCTTCAACCGTGGCACCGGATTTGAAGGTGTTTGCCTGTATGGCAGGAGGTACGCTGCCTGTGACCTTCACCCGATTGACTTGGTTGAATGCCAATGCTCCAATCTTCTCGACGCTGGCGGGGATGGTCTGCCGTCTGATGTCAGAAGCGTAGGTCGTACCGCCCATATTCATAAAGGCCGAGTCGCCAATAATCCGAAGTCCTTCGGGCAGCGAAACTTCCTTCAGTTTGGAGGTGCCATAAAAGGCCTGTGGCGCGATGCTGTCAACGGTAGAAGGAATACCGATGCGGGTGAGCCGCGAGTTGTTGTAGAAGACGCGCCGACCGATTGTTGTCAGTCCCTCAGGCAGGTCGAGCTCGTTCACGTTGAAAGCCTGTTCGCCAATCTCACGCAGCTTCGACCCCTCGGCAAACACCAGCTCGTCAAGACTGCACACGCTGCCGCCGTACTGGCCATCCTTGGCGGTATTGATATAAAATGCCTGCTGGCCAATGACCTCTACGGTCTTGGGGACGACGATTTTCTTTACACCCAGCATTTTTGTACGGTAGTCCGCCTTGAAGTTGGAACCGAAGAACACCTTAGGCCCGATGGCCGTCACGGTGTAGGTCTTGGTACCGATACTGTCGGCAACGGTTTCCGGAATGACGAGAATGCTGTCGGCAGGAGCCTCGTCGAACGTGGTGAGGGTTGCCGTGAGCGACTCGTCGTCGAGTGCATAGGTCAGTCCCCCTGTGCTAACCTGCTGGGCATGACAGTGAAGACCAAGCAGGACTGTAGCAAAAACGGTAAGTAATAATTTCTTGGTGTACATAGATTTGTGTTTAATAAAATAATAAATGATGAAATAATTATAGTTTCACTTTACCACACAGCAGAAGCGCGGGACAGTCTTTGCCAGTTCCGAAACGAAGGTCCTAGGAAAACCTAATAGTAAGAAAAGGGATACAGCCCCACGCTATGCGCGGTAGCCGACCTGCTCTCCTGTTACTATTGGCTTGCTTTGAAAATTTCCTAGGTTTTCGTTTCGCAAGTTCAGAGCATAACGCTACTTCTGCCGGAGCGGGTCCTTCCCACTCCGACGGCAAAGGTAAACAAAAAAGAGGAAAGTACCAAAGAAAAAAGGATTTTTCTTCGATGCAAAGTCTCATAGACATGAAAAATGCCCCAGTATATATAAGCGCGGGGGCAAGACTATATGCCTGCCCCGTGACGCATCTCTGATGGGGACATTCGGACTATTCCGGGAAATCGAGCTGAGGGCACTTCCCGTCCTTGTCGAAATCGTAGGTGAAGAATTCATGTGGAAGTGTTTGAGAACTTTATAAGTATCTGTAACACAGGTAGAAACGAATATGCCCTGAAGTTGAAAGGTACAAAAAAGT
>CAJONO010000194.1 GCA_905235905.1 uncultured Prevotella sp. | reverse complement strand
CAGCGGCACGAAGATGATGAACGGCATCGGCGGCAGCGGCGACTTCGAGCGCAACGCCTACCTCAGCATCTTCACCTGCCCGTCGACAGCTAAGGGCGGACTCATCTCCAGCATCGTGCCCTTCGTAACGCACCAAGACTCGTCGGAGCACGACGTGAACGTCATCGTCACCGAGCAGGGCATTGCCGACCTGCGTGGCAAGAGCCCCATGCAGCGGGCCGAGGCTATTATCGAGAACTGTGCCCATCCCGACTACCGCCCATTGCTGCGTGAGTACCTGAAGCTGGGCACCGGTGGCCACACCCGCCAC
Source organism: uncultured Prevotella sp. (assembly GCA_905235905.1). Taxonomy (GTDB): domain Bacteria; phylum Bacteroidota; class Bacteroidia; order Bacteroidales; family Bacteroidaceae; genus Prevotella. Next base: position 5,359 of record CAJONO010000194.1, on the reverse strand, counting down.
TGCCTCACCGCCGCCTTCGCCATGCACGACACGCTGGTTCGGAAGGGCGACATGCACCTCACCGACTTCTCCGAGTATGTGAAGTAAGAAGAGACGTTGAAAGAACGGATAAAACGCAGGGCGGGAAGGCTGCCACCGCCAATTGCCGCGCCAAACTCACGGAACTGCTCACCTTCATCAAGGCCGACGTGCTGACGGAGCAGACGGGCATCGCCGTCCCTGCCGAGGCTTGGGGAACGGACATCCTTACGCTCACCGACGAGCAGAAGGCGCAACTGAGTGCCCGGGCCGATGCACTGATTGGATAAGCGATGAAGACAACGGCTTTTTTCACAAGGATTCTCGGTTGGCTGACAGGCAACCGACTGACAGTAGACAACTCGGTGGTGAGTGGGCTTGACTTCGACCGCTTCTTAGGGAGTTGGTACGAAGTGGCCCGCTTCGACCATTTCTTCGAGCGTGGTCTGTCGCACACGAAGGCCCGCTATGTGATACGTAACGACGGTGATATCGACGTCATCAATACTGGCATCAAGGACGGCAAGCCCAAGACGGCGAAGGGAATAGCAAAACTGACCGACACACCCGCCCTGCTACGCGTGTCCTTCTTCGGTCCGTTCTACTCCGACTATCGCGTGATGCTGCTCGATGCCGATTATCACTATATGCTCATCGGCAGCGGCTCAGACAATTATCTTTGGATTCTCTCTCGCACACCCCACCTCTCCGAAGAGGCAAAAACGGAAATCCTCTCCGAGGCCCGGCGGCGGGGCTACGACACTGACAAGCTCATTTGGGTGAAGCAAATGCCTATGCCATCAAGATAGGGCATGTTACAAAGCAGTCAAATATAGAAGTTGGAATCAGAATAAGACCAAATGCTGAAGACGCTACTCGGACAAATCAAGGAATACAGGACAGCCTCGCTCCTGACGCCTGCGTTCACTGCCTTGGAGGTGGTGATGGACGTGCTGATTCCCTACGTGACGGCTTCGCTCATAGACAAAGGCATCAACGCTGGCAACATGCAGGAGGTCTATTTCTATGGCACCGTGATGATTGGCATGGCGTTTCTCAGCCTGGCCTTCGGCATCTTGGCAGGCCGATACTCGGCCTACGCCTCGACGGGCTTTGCCGCCAACCTGCGCTCGGCCATGTATCGCAACATACAGACCTTCGCTTTCTCCGACATCGACAAATACTCTACATCGGGACTCGTCACTCGCATGACAACCGACGTCAATGCCCTGCAGAACGCTTTCCAGCAGATTCTGCGCATCACCGTGCGGGCCCCGTTCCGGCTGGTGTTGAGCATTCTGATGTGCCTGGTCATCGACGCCCGCCTGTCGCTCATCTTCGTGGTGGCCCTGACCATTCTCAGCTTCTCGCTCTACCATATCATATCGCGTGTGGCACGACTGTTCCAGCAGGTGTTTGCGAAATACGACGAGCTGAACCAGCGTGTGCAGGAGAACATTGCCGCCATCCGCGTGGTAAAGGCATTCGTGCGCGAGGACTTTGAAAACCAGAAATTTGCCCGTGCCGCCGAGGCTTTATACCAGCTCTACGTCAAGGCCGAAGGACTGATGGCCCTCAACCATCCCGTCATGAACATGGTGGTGTATGGCTGCATCATCGCTCTGTCGTGGCTTGGTGCCCACTACATTGTGGGCGGTACGCTGACCACGGGCGAGCTGACGTCGCTCTTCACCTACATCATGTCTATCCTTATGTCGCTCATGATGCTCTCCATGATCTTCGTTATGCTCACGCAGAGCGCCGCCTCGGCCAAGCGCGTGGCAGAGGTCATTGAGGAGCGGGCCGACATCGTGAACCCCGCCGACGCGGTGACCGTGGTGGCCGATGGCAGCATTGAGTTCCGCCAGGTGCGCTTCGACTATAGCAAGGAGGAGAAGCACAGGCGCTCGGCGCTCTACAACATCTCGTTCAGCATACGTAGCGGCGAGACCATCGGCATCATTGGCGGCACAGGGTCGGGCAAGTCAACGCTCGTCAGTCTCATCAGCCGGCTCTACGACCCCACGAAGGGCGAGGTGTTCGTGGGCGGTCGCAACGTCAGAGACTACGATTTAGCGACGTTGCGAACGGCGGTGAGCGTGGTGCTACAGCAGAACATCCTGTTCAGCGGAAGCATACTGGAGAACCTGCGGTGGGGCGACCCCGATGCCACGCTCGAAGCCTGCAAGGAAGCCTGCCGGTTGGCCTGCGCCGACGAGTTCATCGACCAGATGGCCGAGGGCTACGACACCCATATAGAGCAGGGCGGCACCAACGTCAGTGGCGGCCAGAAGCAGCGTCTGTGCATAGCCCGCGCTCTGCTGAAGCACCCACGGATTCTCGTACTCGACGATTCGACCTCGGCCTGCGACACGGCCACCGATGCCAAGATTCGTGAGGCCCTGCACACCCAGTTGCCACAGATGACGAAGCTCATCATTGCCCAGCGCATACTGAGCATCAGGCACTGCGACCGCATCCTGGTCATGGACAATGGCATGGTGACGGGCTTCGACACCCACGAGAACCTGCTGAAGAGCAACGCCCTCTATCAGGAAATAAACGCCATACAGAGCGAGGACGTGGGAGACTTTGATGTAGTTCATAGTTCATAGTTTTTTAGTTCATATTTTTTTATTTTTTTATTTTTTCATTTTTTCAGAGAGTAGGGGATGAGACAACCATCGTTCGGACCACAGCGGGAACGACCGCAGGCAGGCTTTCAGCGGGCCAGTAGCGAGCAGCGCGACGTGCTGCTACGCCTGACGGCCTTTGTGTGGCGCCACTACAAGTGGTCTATGGTGGTGGTACTCGCCTGCATCGTGGTGTCGAGCATCACGTCGCTGGTGTCGTCGCTCTTCACCCGTACGCTCATCGACGACTATATCGTGCCGTTGACGCAAGTGGCCCGTCCCGAATATGCCTCGCTGGCACAGACACTCTTCAAATTAGGGCTCGTCCTGCTGTTCGGCACCGTCTGTTCCTACGCCTACAACCGCCTCATGATCAACATCTCGCAGGGCACACAGCTGCGTTTGCGCAAAAGCATCTTCGAGCGCATGGAGCGGTTGCCGCTCGCCTATTTCGACCAGCGTTCGCATGGCGACATGATGTCGGTCTACACCAACGACGTCGACTCGCTGCGGCAGGCTATTTCCACGGCCATGGCCCAGGTGTTCTCTTCGCTCATCACCATCGTGGCCACATTTACGTCGATGGTGGTGCTCAGCATCCCGCTGACGCTCGTCTCGGTGCTCATGGCCGTCATTATGATAGTGGTCACGGGCAGGCTGGGCAAGCTGTCGCGTGGATACTACCGCACCCAGCAGCAGAGCCTGGCACGGGTCAACGGCTTTATCGAGGAGATGATGACAGGACAGAAGGTGGTGAAAGTGTTCTGCCACGAGCAGCAGGCCATCAGCGACTTCGAGACCATCAACGAGCAACTGCGCTCCTCGGCCTGCAGCGCCAACAAGGTGGCCAACATCGTGATGCCCGTCAACGGCAATCTGGGCAATCTGGGCTATGTGCTCATTGCCGTCGTAGGTGCCACTCTCGCCATCTATCAGCCGGCGGTTCTCGGCATCCCGCTGGCCGTATCGTTAGGCACGGTGGTTGCCTTCCTCCAGCTGAACAAGAGTTTTACGCAGCCCATCACGCAGGTGTCCCAGCAAATCAACAGTGTGCTCAACGCCTCGGTGGGGGCCGAGCGCGTCTTCGCCCTGATGGATGCCGAGCCAGAGACAGACGAAGGCGAGAAGGAACTGGCAGAACCGCAGGGCGACGTGGACTTCCAGGGCGTAGACTTCGGCTATACGAGGGAGAAGCAGATACTCTTCGACATCAGCATCAACACCGCCCCCGGCCAGAAGATAGCCTTTGTGGGCGGCACAGGAGCCGGCAAGACCACCATCATCAACCTCATCAACCGCTTCTACGAGACGCAGCAGGGAAAAATTCTCTACGACGGCATACCCGTGACCGACATCCGTAAGGAGTCGCTGCGCAAGAGCATGAGCATCGTCTTGCAAGAAACGCATCTCTTTACCGGCACCGTGCTCGATAACATTCGCTACGGTCGCCTCGACGCCACCGATGAGGAGTGTCGCGAAGCCGCCCGCCAGGTGGGTGCCGACGACTTCATACGCCGTCTCTCCCACGGCTACGACACGCTGCTGCAGGGCGACGGCGGCAATCTGTCGCAGGGCGAGCGCCAGCTGCTGGCCATCGCCCGCGCTGCCGTGGCCAATCCGCCCGTGCTCATTCTCGACGAGGCCACCAGCAGCATCGACACCCACACGGAGCGACTCGTGCAGCAGGGCATGGACCGCATCATGCAGGGGCGCACCACCTTCGTCATTGCCCACCGCCTATCCACCATTCGCAATGCCGACCAGATTATCGTTCTCGACCACGGTCGCATACAGGAGCAAGGCACCCACGACGAGCTGCTGCAGCAGAAAGGCCGCTACTATCAGCTGTTCACGGGTCGCAATCCATGCTGAATTGGGCTGTAATTCATGCTAAATTGGGCTGTAATTCATGCTAAATTAGGCTGTAATTCATGCTGAATTAGACGGTAATTCATGCTGAATTGCGACGCAATCAAGCATGAATTGCAACATGGTTCAGGGTGCACCCAAAAACAGATAAAAAAGAAACCCCGATAGCTTTACGGCTATCAGGATTCCAAAACAATCATGATATGATATGACTTGCAACGATTACTCAGCTGCGGGAGCCTCTTCCTCTTCCTCGGTAGCGGGAACCTCTTCCTCAACGGGAGCCTCCTCGGCTACGGGAGCGGCTACTTCTTTCTTCGCCTCCTCTACAGGAGCGTTCTCGGCTACTACGGTAACAGGAATCTCAACCGTTACCTCCTTGTGGAAGTGGACAAGAGCCACATACTCGCCCACCTTCTTGATGTCGCGCATGGTGATAATCTTGCGGTCCACGTCATGGCCCAGCTTCTTCAGCTCCTCGGCCACGGTAGCCGTGTTCACCGAGCCATACAGCTGGCCCGTGGTGCTCACCTTGGCCGTGATGGTCAGAGCCACGCCCTGCAGTGCGTTTCCGCGCTCCTCGGCGGCAGCCTTCTGGGCAGCCAGCTTGTGAGCCTGCTGCTTCAGGTTCTCAGCGAGAATCTTCTTGGCCATAGGCGAAGCAATAACACCCTTGCCCTGAGGAATCAGGTAATTGCGGCCATAGCCCGACTTCACGTTCACAATATCGTTCTTGAATCCCAGACCGATAATATCTTCTTTCAGTATAATTTCCATTCTTGCGTCCTCCTTTAAGATTACTTCATCAAATCGGTTACGTAAGGCAGCAGTGCAATCTG
>CAJONO010000193.1 GCA_905235905.1 uncultured Prevotella sp. | reverse complement strand
CGATTACAATCCTTCATACTTGCGGAAATAGGAATTCGTGCAATTCGTGTAATTCGTGGTTCTTATGAGCTTCAGAAAGTTGAATTACTTAATTCTTCTTTGTTTCACGAACTCCTTTAGAACGTCGCAGCGAGATACGAAGGTGCTGGGGGTGGCGTTGCCCTTGTCGAGAAAGTCTGTCAAGGCAAGTAGGGCCTTGTACTGGTGGCTGGCGGGCTTCACTATTCGGTCGTAGTCTACTTTCTTGTCGTTCCATTCCTCTTCATACCAGGAGTCGATGGGCAGATAGGCACGGGCGAAGAGTGCCAGCTCCTGTTGTCGCAGGTCGGCTGACTGTAGGGCCGTCTGCAGTAGCTTGTCGGCTTGTGCCAGCATGTCCATCTCGTCGGCGCGGCGCTTGTCCATGATGCTCTTGCCATAGCGGGTGAGATACCAAGCATCGCCGGCAAAGGAGGCTTGCATGTAGCGCACGGCCAGGTCGTAGGCCCGCTGTGGTCGCAGGTCGGCCCTGAGGGTGGCATAGCCCTGCTCCAGGGCCATCATGTCGCGCACGAAGTCCAGTTTCTGATTGGTCTTTGTGCGCGCCTTGCCGGGCATCTGCATCTCACTCTTGATGCGTTGCCGGTTCAGCCACGGGGCCACGCGGTAGTCGCGCTGCGCCATGAAGGGCGCTATGTTCATGCCGTTCACGAAGTCGACGTCGACCCTTCTGAGGTGCTGTTCGGCTTCTTGCCATCGGCCCAGTCGCAGGTATTTCGTGCCTATCAGCTCGTGGAAGAACATGTCGTCGTGGCGCAGTCGTGGTGACAGCCATAGGTCGAGTGGCGTCTGAGGCTGTCGCTGCGTGTAGGCGAGATAGCTCTCTGCCTGCGCCACGTCGATGGTGTCGATGTGGCAGAAGAAGTCGTCTGAGTAGTCCATGTTCCATCCGTCGTAGGTGTATCGCTTTGTGCCGTTGGCCTGCTGGTTGTCGGTAAGCATCTCGAACACCTTGGCCTGCTCGTCGCATACGGCGAGGAAGGCGATGGCCTCGACGTGTCGGCCGGCCTTGGTGTATTTCGGCACGAGTACTTGATGGACCAGCCGGTCGTAGACGCGGGTGTAATGGTTCGCATAGAACTCTGCCGTGGTGCCGCGTTCCTCCTTGGCCTTGTCGCTGAGCCACGACAGCTCTTTGGCTAAGAAGTCGTCGAGCGAGGCATCGGCCTTGTGCTCGCTGGCGGTGATAAAGAGGCGCAGGGAGCGGGCGTTGTCCTTGATGCGTGGCAGACCGTCGAGCGTCACGGCTTCTGTAGCGCACTCCATGGCCAGCTTCTTGTCGAAGAACAGATATTGCAGCCAGGCTTCGAGGCTCTTCCACAGGGCGGGGTTGGTGGTCTTTCCGTCGTTGACGGCCTGCCGTGCCAGGCGGCACATCTGCCGGGCCTCGTCTTTCTTGATGTCTCGGATGAAAAGCTTGCCGGGCATGTTGCCTTCGTTGAGGGCGTCGCAGGCCTCCTGGGCGTTGTTGGCAAAATCCTGTAGGAGGAAGGGCATGGCCGGCGAGTTGGGATTATGCTCGTAGGCGGCGCGTATGGCTTGGTAGGAACGCTGCTTATAATAATAGGTGTAGAGGCTTGCCACGTCGCCCTGCTCCATGAATATCTGCGTGGCCTCATCGGTACGGCCTGTCTTGAGCAATGCTCCTGCATAGATGTTGCGCATCATGTCGCGGTAGACGGAGTTGATGTACTGGCTGGCCGATTGCTCCCAGAACTCCACGTTCTTCTGGTGCTGACCGAGCATCATGCAGCAGCGCATGTAGAGCAGTCCGTGCTGCGAGCGCAGGCGGGTGCGGGTCTTCGAGTGTGCATATTGCTGCACAGTGGCAAGCTCCTTCTGTCGGCGGGCCAGTTCCTGCTTCGAGGGGTAGTTCCACGTGTCGCGTGTCATTTCGGCCACCTCTATGTAGCGTTGCAGATGGTCAATGTAGCTTGCCATCAGTGCGTCGCCCTTTTCGCGGGCCACTTGCTGCAGCACGTCGGCATCGAACCAGTAGAGGTCGTCGCGGCCGGCATAGCTGCGCCAGTTGTCCATGGTGCGGCGGTCATAGTCGCTGGCCAGCTGCTTCTGGTCGACGACAGAGAACAGGTAATAGTTGTGGGTGCCGGGAATGGCACAGGCAAGTGCCTTGACGGCCATGATGGCCAGCAGGCTAATGACGGTAGATCGCTTCATATTCAGAGGTTGTATATCGGTCGATGTTTTCTTCGCTCAGGTGGTAGGCAATGATGAGTTGTCGCAGGTCGTCGCGCTCCTTCTCGACGGCCTGCTTCGTGAGCATCACTTCACTGAAGGGAGCTTCGTGCGCAATCTGCACCCCGTGGATGGTGCGCTGCCACTGGAACACAGGGTAGGCGGCAGCCAAGGGTAGGGGATAGTCCTTCAGGTGGCGCAGGTAGGGAGTCACGTCGCGCATGTCGAGAATGGGGTTGCGCTCGGCAAAGCGCTCTGGCAGCCCCGTGTTGTAGAGCATCAGCACCCCATAGTCGGCGGGTGGCGCAGGCATTGAGAGCTGGTGCAGGCGGATGGTGACGCTCAGCGAGAAGCCGTGACGGCGGGCCTCGCTTCTCAGCTGCCCTAAGAAACGGTAGTAGGCCGCTCGTGTGCGCAGGGAGTAGTCGCAGTCCATCTGTATCTCGTCGACCCCTTCCACGTCGTTTGTCTCGTTCATCTGCACAATGCGGTTCACGATGAGCCGTGCCAGCGAGTCGGGGCAGTGGGTCATGCAGTCGTTCATGATAAAGACCGTGGGCACCAGTCTGACGTGTTGGGGCAGAGGGCCGCTGAAGGCGATGGTGGCGTGGGGCATGGGTCCCCGCTCGCCGTCGTTCACTACGTCGAAATAGCGGCAGTAGACGCGGCCTATGTGGTGGCTGCTGAGAAAGGCCTGCTCGGCTGCGCTCAGCGAGAACACCGTTCGCCAGTAGTAAACGGCATTCCCACTGACAGTGAGCGGCATTCCCGCCGGACGGGAACATGCTGCCAGCAACAGGCAGAGCAGGGCCACGTATAAGTGTCGCATCGTCTCAGTGTTTTTTACTGTCATTCTCGTTTTCTTGAAATGCAGAATATATAACTCACAGTTATTTGACTGCTTGCAGACTGCAAAATTATGGAAAAAAGACGATATAAGAAAACTTTTTTTAATTTTTTCCACTTGAAATGGCGGCTAATCGGAAAAACTTTCGTATCTTTGCCAACTGACTAACGAACACTATCTATGAAACAAGTTTTCCTGCTCTTCCTTGCTTGCCTGGCAATCGTGGTTGCAGAGGCGCAGCCCACGCCTAAGGAGGAGATAAAGAATAATGTCTTTCTGTCGGCCAGCAACGGGCTGGCCTACCCAGGTCCGGCACAGGTCAAGCTGACGCCAGCCCCGAAAGGCAAGAAGCCTTTCTACCTGAGCCACTATGGTCGGCACGGCTCGCGCTATCAGACCAGTGTGCGCGACTATAACTACGTGCTCGAGACTCTTCAGAAGGGCAACGAGCGTGGCAAGCTCACAGCCCTGGGAAAGGAGGTCCTGCACCGTGTGGAACTGATGAACGACGATGCCGACGAACGTCAGGGCGATCTTACCGACCTCGGCATTCGGCAGCAGAAAGACATTGCCCACCGCATGATGGAACGCTTTCCTGAGCTGTTCAAGGGTGCGGCTGTGGTCGATGCCCATAGCACGATGGTGCTGCGCTGCGTGTTCTCTATGGAAAATGCCCTCCATCAGATGCTCTCCGAGAATCCGAAGCTCTGCATCACCCACAATGCCACCCGGCAGGACATGCACTATCTGAACTACATTGACAGGGAACTCAACACCGCCAGTGCTTCTAAGGAGGTGCGCGATGCCTACGACCGCTACTGTCGGGAGCATGCCTGCTGGCAACGCCCCACCGAGCTACTCTTCAACGACACTGCCTACTACCGATGGCAGGTGAACGGCGAGCGCCTCAGCTACTACCTGTTCCGCATGGCCGGCAGCATTCAGAACACCGGCCTGCGCGACCAAGTCACGCTCTACGACCTCTTTACCGACGACGAGATCTATAAGAACTGGCAGATGGAGAACGCCTATTGGTTCTTAGGCTATGGCTTTACTTCGCTCAACGGCGGCTGTCAGCCTTTCGTGCAGCGGCGCTTGCTGCGGCGCATCGTCGACCAGGCCGACTCCTGTCTGGCCCTGCCGCGTCCGGGAGTGCAGCTGCGCTATGGCCACGAGACGTGTCTGCTGCCGTTAGTGTGTCTGATGAATATCAATCATTTCGGGGAAACCATCGACGACCTCAACCAGTTGGAGCAACGCGGATGGGTGAACTATCGCGCATTTCCCATGGCTGCCAACGTGCAGTTGGTGTTCTACCGTCACGACCCTTCCGACAAGGACGTGCTCGTGAAGGTTCTGCTCAACGAAATCGAGGCCACCCTGCCGCTGCCCACCGACAGCGCGCCCTACTACCGCTGGGCCGACGTGCGAGCCTACTTCCTGAACAAGCTCGATGCCTATAAGGAAAACAATTAAAAACCATATAAAAGAAGAATGGAAAAGATCGACAATCTGGATAAGAAGATTATGAGCATCCTGTCGAAAAACGCCCGCATACCCTTCAAGGACGTCGCCGCAGAATGCAACGTGTCGCGTGCCGCCATCCACCAGCGTGTGCAGCGCCTCATCGACAACGAAGTAATAACGGGAAGCGGTTTCGACGTCAACCCCAAATCGCTGGGCTATAGCACATGTACTTACGTGGGCATCACCCTTGAGCGCGGCAACATGTACAAGGATGTGGTGAAGCAGTTGGAGAAAATACCTGAGGTGGTGGAGTGCCACTTCACCACAGGCCCCTACACCATGCTCGTGAAGCTTTATGCCCGCGACAACGAGCAGCTCATGCACCTGCTCAACGGGCAGTTGCAAGAAATACCTGGTGTCATGGCTACCGAGACGCTCATTTCGCTCGAGCAGAACATCAGGCGCGAAATACCCGTGCATTTCGAAGAACTCGATGATTAAGCCATGAACCGTTTCGACCTTGACAGCCATCTTTCGCAGCTCTATAACCATCAGCCTGCCAGTGCTCACTGGCCCGTCATAGGCATTACGGGCAATTTTGCCGATAACGCCTGTCAGCTGGGCAAGGGTTACTACAGTCAGGTTATTCGTGCCGGCGGCATTCCGCTTGTCATTCCGCCCTGTGCCGACCATGAGACGCTGTTTGCCACACTTGACCGCATCGATGCACTGCTGCTGAGCGGCGGTGCCGATGTGAACCCCCTCTACTGCGGCGAGGAGCCTGTGGCCCGCTTGGGACGGATCAATGCTGAGCGCGACCTGCCCGAACTGCTCATAACCCGTCTGGCTGCCAACCGTCAGATGCCCATTCTTGGCATCTGCCGCGGCATTCAGGTTTTGGCTATGGCCCTTGGCGGCAAGGTGGCACAGCACATCGATACCCCCATCAAACATTCGCAGGATGCCGACCGCTCGGAACCCACCCACACGGTGACCGTCAGGCCCGACACCTTATTATATAATATATACAAGACCAGCTCCCGACAGACGGAGCCTTTCAGCCTGCCCGTCAACTCCTTCCACCATCAGGCCGTGAGCGAGGCTGGGCCTCGTTTCCGCGTCTGCGCCACCGCCCCCGACGGTACCATCGAGGCCATCGAGAGTGTCGAGTGCAAGCCCATGATGGGTGTGCAGTGGCACCCTGAATGCTTGGGCAGCGATGGCGAGCTGCTGTTCGGATGGTTGGTAAGACAGGCCCGCAGCTACCGTCAGGCACAGCGGCTGCATGACCACATTCTCACGCTCGACACCCACTGCGACACGCCGATGCTCTTCCCGCAGGGCATCGACTTCGGCACACGCGACCCACGCATCCTCGTCGACCTGCCCAAGATGTTCGAGGGGCGTCTCGATGCCTCAGTCATGGTGGCCTACATACCACAGACCATGCAGGAGTCGGCCTTCGACTATGCCAACAGCATCTTCGACAAGATAGGAACCATCGTCGACAGCCATGCCAGCCACCTGGCCCTGGCCCGCACCCCCGACGAACTATGGCAGAACAAGCGTCAGGGCAAGAAGAGCATCGTGCTGGGCATAGAGAACGGCAAGGCACTGGAGGGCGACATTCGTAACGTGAGTCACTTTGCCAAGCGCGGCATCGTCTACATCACGCTCTGTCACAATGGCGACAACGACCTGTGCGACTCGGCCAAGGGAACAAATACCCATGGCGGCGTGAGCGACTTCGGTGCCAAGGTCATAGGGCAGATGAACAGGCTGGGCATGATGGTCGACCTGAGCCATGCCGCCGAAAGCTCGTTCTACGATGCCCTGCAACTGTCAAGTACGCCCATCGTGTGCAGCCACTCGTCGTGCCGGGCCCTATGCGATCATCCCCGTAACCTCACCGACGACCAGATGCGGGCACTGGCCAAGGCGGGCGGCGTCTGCCAGATAACGCTCTACCACGGCTTCCTCAGAAAAGATGGCGAGGCAACCATTCTCGATGCCATGGCCCATCTCGACCATGCCATCGACGTAATGGGCGTAGACCATGTGGGGTTAGGCACCGACTTCGATGGCGACGGTGGCGTTCTTGGCCTGGCCGATGCCAGCGAGCTTACGCTGTTCACCCGTCAGCTGCTTCAGCGCCGCTACAGCGAGGAGGATATCCAGAAAATATGGGGCGGCAACTTCCTGCGCGTCATGCAGCAGGTGCAGCAATTTTCCCACTCCTTTTAGTTTGCATAATCATTCAGTTTGTAGCTTTGCGCGAACTGGTCTGTAATTCATGCTGTATTTCGGCGCAATTCAATACAAATTGCGTTGTAATTCAGCATGAATTGGAGCACAATTTATACTGAATTACAACGCATTGAGAACCAGCAAGTTAGCACGATCGTTAGAGTGAATAAATATTCATGATCTGCTATTCCTTAATGGGTGGGAAACTTCAGCGAAGAGTCCACTTTAAAAAGTCCTGACTTGCCTTGAATGTCGGTGGTAGCCACTGGTTTTTACTTCTTGAACAGATGTGGGATGAACTCATGGAGGCCGCGGCGCCAGGTGAGGAACTCATGGCCGGTGCCAGCCGACTCGCTGGAATCGACCTTGATGCCCAACTCACGTAGCTGACGGACGATGTCGGCACTCTTGATGAAATCTTCAGAACCCCAGTTCATGTACATGTAGTGAACCTTCTTGTTGAACTCGTCGGCATTGGCGAAGACACCGTTGTAGGCCGTCTTGACGTCGAGGCCGAAGATGGCACCGCTGAACGTGCCAAGCCAGGCAAACTTGTCGAGGTTCTGGAGTACCACGTCGAAAGTCTGATGACCGCCCCATGACAGTCCGGCCATGGCGCGATTGTCGCGGTCGCTCTTGGTGCGGAAGTTGGCATCGATGTAGGGGATGAGGTCGTTCAAGAGTACGGGATAGAACGAAGCGCCATACTCACTGCGTCCTGCCTGGTTGTTGCCACCGCCGAAGGGCTGCTTGATGTCGCCGCTCTCCATAACCACGAGCATGGGCACGGCCTCGCCAGCAGCAATGGCGTTGTCCATGATGTGCTGCATCTTGCCTTGCAGCATCCAGCTGGTCTCGCCCTCGCCCATGCCGTGCTGCAAGTAGAGCACGGGATAGCGCTTCTTGGCATTCTTGGCGTTCTCATATTCTGCAGGTGTATAGACTAACGCATGTCTCCACTCGCCGAACTTAGAGTTGGGGCTGTGGTAGTAGATGCTGCGCACCTGACCATGAGCGATGCCCTGCTGCGGACGGTAGTAGTCGCCCTCGGGACCCTCAGGCACTTCCAGACCGCCGCACTCACGGTTGCAACCAAAGTAGGTCTCAGAGGCGGGATCAATGAAGTTGACACCGTCGATGTTCATGAAATAGTAGTGGAAGCCCACGGGCAGCGGATCGGTAACAGCCATGAAGCCGCCACGACCGTCGGGCTGCATGTCGTACTTCTTGCTGCAGATGTCGACGATGACCTTACGGGCCTGGGGTGCATTGATGCGGAAGTAAGCGCGGCGCTGACTGTCGACCTTGGGGAATTCGTTGCCGGGAATGGCGTTCTCGGCAGTCACGGCATCAGCGGGAATCTCAATCTTCTTGGCAGCTGCAGGCATTTGCGGACGCTTCGGCTCAAAGCCCAGGTGACGGGCCACAGCCTCGCCGTAACGGCAACCCAGCTCGCGATAGCCGGCAGCGTCGAAGTGCAGGCGGTCGGGACCGTTGGTGCAGTCGTCGGAAGAGATGACCTGACAGGTATGGATGGTCTGTGGCAGCTCATCGATCTGCTTTTTGCAGCCGATGCAGACGCCCTTACCACCAGCCTGAACGATGTTGCCCACGTAGAGGTTCACCTCTTCGGGCTTCAGCTGCAGGTCGCCACAGAGGTTCTCGTAGACCTGCTTCACCATGCCGGCCCACTTCGGGTCGCCGGTGTTGGTCTCGCCCTGGTGCATCAGGATGCCCTTGATGACACCGTCTTTCTGGGCCTTCTTGGCCAGCGTGACCAGACGCTCGTAGGGATTGTTGTCGTAGGCTCTGAGCATGCCTTTCATCCACTGCGGAGCCTTCTTCTCAGCGTAGTCCTTGATGCTGTCGGGCAGGAAGCCCTTGATGTCGATACCGCCGATGGCAACGTGGATGACACCAATCCTGATGTTCTCGGGCAGCGAAGCCACGAGTGTGCGGCCGAACCAGTCGGCAGGGGTCAGTCCCGTGTTGGGACGGCAGAGTGGGGGAGTGGCTTCGCACCACTCACCCATAAAACGCTCAGGGCGCTGGTCGGTGGCGGGGAAGTCGACGGCAGGCATCAGCCGGAAGCGGGGACCTGGGCTGACCAGGTCGGCGGCCTCGGGACGGGCATTGCCCTCCATGTTCGACTGACCGAAACAGAGGAAGATGTAGAAGTTAGGATCGGGCTGAGCCACCTTTACGGGTTCGGCCTTTTTCTTGGCGGCCTTGCGTTTCTGGGCCGACATGCTGGTGGGCAGCAAAAGCAGTGCTGCGGCCAACACCATCATGAATGAAATGTGTTTCATAAGTTTTTAGGATTGATTAATTTACTTGAACTGCCAGTAGTCGAGGCGCACGTCGCCCTGGGTCTGCGAGAAGCAGAGGTAGAGGTCGTGAACGCCAGTGGCACCTTTCACCTTGGCCGAGAACGACTTGTACTTCTCTACCGAGCCTGTACTACTGATGACGGCGGTGCCGATGACAGGGCCGTCCTGACTGTCGAGGCGCAGAATAACGTTAGCCTTGCCAGTAGCTGCGGCGCTGATGGCAAACGACTTGGCACCTTTCTGGCCGAAGTCGACGCCACGCAGGCGGATGTACTCGTCGTCGTCGAGGTCGAAGATATACATGTTCTTCTTACCCGTCGACTCGGGCATGTCCTTCACGACGCCCGTGTTCTCGATGCCCATCTTGGCACTCTTGAGGCCGAAGCCCCAGTTCATGGTCTCAGCCTCTACGCGCTGGTAGGGGTTGAGCCACTGCAGCTGCTTCATGGGCTGCTGGTCGAGCCAGTAGGGAAGTTCCTGAATGGTGCCATTGGCATTGTAGGTGATCTCCTGTGCCGAGACGCTGCGGCGCTCATGGTGCTTGAAGGTCTCAAGGTGCATCAGGTCGTAGTCCTGACCGAAGACATACGAGTGGCCCTTGAAGTCGCAGATGCCGGGATGGTTGCCGCGGTCGCGCTCTGTGGGGCGCATAATGTAGCCCATCTCTTTCCAAGGGCCTGTGGGCGAATCGCTCATGGCGTAGCCCAAAGCCTCAGGACAGCAGGTAGAGGCGTAGCCGAGATAGTAAGCCCCCCCTACAGCCCCCGAGGGGGCTTCATTTCCTTTTTGGGCATTTGTGTCCCCCTCGGGGGACGACAGGGGGGCTTTCCTCTTGTAAATCCACGGTCCTTCCTGATAGTGCTGGATAGCCCAATTGGCTTTCTGGCTCCAGGGCACACGGAGATTGATAGCGGCACCCTCTTCCTTGACGGGTCGCGCCACGCCGTCCTGCGGATTGACCACATAGATGTCGCCGCTTGTAGAGATCATATCCTCGTTGAGCTTGATGTAATAGATATAGGGGTTGCCCCAGTACATATAGGCCTGTCCGTCGTTGTCAATGAACACAGAGGGGTCGATGTCGTTCCAGTGTTCCTTCTGCCACACCAGCGGTTCGCCGAGGGGGTCCTTGAAAGGACCGTATGGCGAGTCGCTCACCAGCACACCGATGCCGTGACCATGAAGAGGGGCATAGAGATAGTACTTGCCGTTGCGCTCGACGGTCTGGATGGCCCACGCACCGTTGTCGCGGCTGCGCCACTTGAAGTCTTTCAGCGAGGCCACGGCACCATGCTCCGTCCAGTTCACCATGTCGGTGGTCGACCACAGCAGCCAGTCGTACATGAAGAATCCGGCTGAGTTTTTCTCGTTGGCATCGGGGATGTCCTCGGGCGAGGCATCGTGCGAGGTATATAAGAATAAGGTGTCGCCTAATACCATCGGCGACGGGTCTGCGGTGTACTTCGTCTGGAACAGCGGCATGTTCACCTGCCCTATACCTGCCATCTCCCACCAGTCGAAGTTGAAGAGCTTCGGACCCTTGCGGCCCTTGAAGACGAGATAGAGGTCGACCGTCTTCGGCAGGGTGACGCCGGCGATGGTACGCTTGGGCGAGTTGAGGTCGGTGATATTTGAGTAGTCCAGGTCGAGGTTCAGCGTCTGCCACTGCTCCCAGCCACCAGTAGCGGGCACATTGAGTGTGCCGAGGAGTCTGCCTCCGAGGCTGTCGATGCGAATCTCAATCTGACCGCCACGCAGACCGCTGGCCACGCGGGCCTTAAACGTGCGGGGGACGCGGTTGCCAAAGGCTACGTTCTGCAGCTTGATATAGTCGCCGTTGTGTATGTCGGTGACATAGACGCCCACCTGGTCGTTCTGCTCGGTTTTCACGCCCTTCGAGAAGGCCATGGTCTCGGCCTCTACCTTGCGGAAGGGATTGAAGGGGGCGATGGGCTTCACACCCTCGTCGGTAGGCAGGATGGTGGGGAAAGAGCCGTCGGCGTTGTACTTGAACTCCTCGACGGCCACGCTACGGCCAAAGCCACCGCCACCAGGCAATTTGCCTGTGTGATAGAAGAAGTAGCTGTGACCACGGAAATCGGCCACGCCGCAATGGTTGGTGAACGACTTCGTGTCAGAGAGCGGCATAATCTCGCCGGCGTAGGTCCAAGGGCCAGTGGGGTGGGGGGCCTTTGAGTAGCTGATGTGCTCAGGTACGCCGCCAGCAGCATAGAGGAGGTAATAGCCAGGCTTTTCGGAAATATCGGCTTTGGCAGACTTTTTCGATTTCCCTGGCTTCATAGAGGGCTGGGGTGCTTTCATCAGCCAAGGGCCTTCTACATACGAGTCCTTATACTGCTTACCCTTCTCGCGCTTGCTCATGATGGGGCCGCCAAAGGCTTCTTCGGTCATGTCAAGACGCCCCAGCTCACCCGAATAGGAAATCATGTCGCGGTTCAGCTTCAGGTAGTAGCACTGCGGATTGCCCCACATGAGCCAGGCCTGTTCGTCGTCGTCGATCATCACCGTGGGGTCGATATGATCCCACGAGCCATTCTCGAAGAGCGGCTTGCCGATGGCATCACGGAAAGGTCCCGTAGGCGAGTCGCTCACAGCCACGCCGATAGCCATGCCGTTCGACAGCTTCGAGTGGGCGCAGATGTACCAGAAGAATTTTCCGTCACGCTCAATGGTCTGGGAAGCCCAGGCACGGTCGTCGGCCCAGGAGAACGACTCTAAGGCCAGGGGCGAACCGTGGTCCTGCCAGTTCACCATATCGTCGGTTGAATATACACGCCATTCCTGCATCCAGAAGAAATCGGCATTATCCTCGTCATGTCCTGTATAGACATACATGCGGTCGCCGCTTACCATGGGGGCAGGGTCGCTGGTGTACCATGTCTGCACGAAAGGGTTCTGCGCAGAGAGTCTGATTGACGAGGCAAGTAGTGCTGTGAATAGTAATGTCTTGTTCATTGCTGTCATTTTATTTCATTAT
Organism: uncultured Prevotella sp.; assembly: GCA_905235905.1. GTDB lineage: Bacteria > Bacteroidota > Bacteroidia > Bacteroidales > Bacteroidaceae > Prevotella. The sequence goes on along the minus strand of CAJONO010000193.1, from coordinate 21,478 downwards.
TTTTCTGCTCACGGAGCGTCCGTTGTCCATGACTGTCTGCTCAATCAGCGGGCCGTGATGATTGTCGGGCTGTATGCGCTGACCTGACATATTATAATAATAGGTACGCGAGGGTGCCTGTTCCTTCACGCCTTCGACTGCCGAGACATCGCCCTTACGGGAGATTGACGAGGCTCCCACGACGAGGTCGGCCCATTCGGCATCGTCGGTATAGAAGGTGACGACATAGCGGTTCTTCTCCGTCACGTCGAAAGTGAAATTCATGGCCTTTGAGCCTGAGAAGCTTGAAGAGGCCGAGTTGCCCACATTGGCTACGGGCGTGAAGTTTTCCGTATAGACGGCCTTTCCGTCGAGCGTCTCGACAACAACACGTATGGGGGAGAAGTCTGGCTGGTTCCAATTGACGACATGGTAGTAAATGCGATAGTTGCCGGGATAGAGCGTGAGCGACGTTGACGTGCCCTTGTCGGCAAAGCGGGCATAGCCAGCGTTTGCCTCGCCGGTGACGTTACGAGTGTAGAGTCCCCATTCGAAGTCGTGCTGGCTGCCGGTGAAGTGGAACACGCGACTGCCCAGGCTGTAGCCCGACGAGAAGCCCGTTCGTTTCTCCTTGCCGTCGTAGGTTGTCCATCCGTCGGGCACACTGTTCTCTGTCGAGAACGTCTTGCTAAACACATAGCTGCCAGTGGGTTCCAAGACGTTGATGGTGATTTCGTTGCTGCCCGTGTTGCCTTCGTCGTCGGTGGCCACGACACGAATGGTGTGGGTGCCCTTCTTCAGACTGTCCAACTGGCAGGTGTAGGGTGCCTTCTCGAGCGTAGTGAGCAAGGTCTTGCCATCGTAGAACGACACGCTGGCCACCGTCCCGTCAGGATCTTTGGCCGTAGCCTTTACGGTGATGGGCGGCACTTCCGAGGCACCACCGAAGGTGATATATGTGAGACCGTTGGAGGGGGCAGTGATAGAGACAAAGGGATCTTTCAGCACCAAGGAGTAGCGCTTGCAGAAGCGCCAGATCTCGTCGCCCGTCTTCACGCCATTGTCATTTGAAATCCAGTGACCTTTGTTGGCCATCTCCATCAGCACCACCTCAACGCCATTATTGCCTGGCCCCCAGACATGGCGCGTGATGTGGGAAGCGTTCCTGTAGTTCTTGGTCACCTTGTCTGTCGTGGGGCAGTTGTTGTGCTTGATCCAGGCGTTCAGCGCGCCCTGCACACCGCTGAAGGCTACTACGTCGTCGCTCGTGCCGTGGGTGTGGATAATGGGGATAGGCCGCACACTGGCGTTGGCAGTGGTGCCGCCCATGGGATAGCCGCTAATGGGAGCAAAGGCGGCAATCTTGTCGGCAATCTTGTTCATGGCATGGTAGGTGAACATGCCTCCCATGGAGAAGCCAGAGAGATAGACACGATTGGGGTCGATGTCGTATTTTGTCACCATTTCCTCAATCAGTGCCTTGACAAAGTTGATGTCACGGTCACCGGAGATGTCCCATCCCTTGTCGATGCCATTCGGGAACACGGTCACAAACTTGGCCGTGTCGGCCACAGACTCGATGGCGAGCATGCCCTTCTGGTAGGCTGCGTCCTGGTTCATGCCGTGGCAGGAAATGAGCAACGGACGCTTTGAACCCAGGTTCTTGGGCACATAGACGAGATAGTTACGCTTGATGTTGTCGACGGTGATGTCGACTGCCTGCACAGGTAGCAGCCATGCTGAAAGGAAGAGCAATAATAGCAGCTTTCTCATATTTGTCAATAATCTTTTTTTGTTCGTAATTCCTGTTGTCCTATCTTCGTAGGGGGCTGTTGTCGTCTTATTTCCGCTGATAGTCGAAGCTGTCCACATCGATATAGCCGCCAGCCTTTTTCGTGGCGTAGTTGAAGATGGCAAACTTCGAACCCATGAAGAAGCGGCGATAGTCGAACACGCAGCGGTAGTTCTTACTGCCAATCTGTTCCCACTGCTGGCCGTCCATGCTATAGAAGAAGTTGGCAGCATCGTTGTGGCCGGGCTGGAAGTCACCGTCGATGCGCAGCCAGATGGTCTTGGCTTTGGGATAGAGCTTGGAAAGGGCGATGCCTTGAACCATCTTCTCGTCGACCTTCGTCACGGCTTTCTCACGATCGGTCAGCTCCACTTTCTGCTCGCTCATCTCCAAGAAGTAGGCCTTACCCACACGCTTCAGGGTAAGCACGCCGCTGTCGCCGTTGAAGGCAGAGAAACCGGCGCAGTCGCCATCCTTCATGTGGGAGTAGTCGATGCAGACAATACCGCTACACGTAGGGCCTTCCATGCGCTGCGTCAGCGTATTCGGTGCAAGATAGAGGTTGGGCACCACACGGTTGGTCTTCAGGCGCAGGAATCCAGGCCGCTCGGTGAGGCTCCATGCATTATCGATGGGGTTGTGGTTCCACTGCCAGTGGAGGCCTAATTCCGACGAGGCAAACTCGTCGGCACGGACAATGGCCGTTTCGGGCTGACCGCTCTTGTAGGGGCGCATGGTTTCCGGCACCTTGCCGTTCTCGTCGCCCAGCATCGGCCAGCCGTCAATCCAGCGGACGGGCGACAGCGTCAGCACACGGCCCACACCGCCACGGTCCTGGAACATGATGCCATACCAGTCGCCCTCCTCGGTATCGACGATGGTGCCTTGTGCCAGATAGGTGAATCCGCCGAAGTCGCTCTCTAAAATGACATTCTTCTCCCACTTGCCATTCAGGTCGTTCGTGCGATAGCACACCTCACGGCGGTGGCGCCCAGGAGCATAGACATGACTGATGAGCAGGGCGTAGTAGGTGCCATTATGTTTAATGACGCGGGTGCCCTCAAGCAGTCCGCGCTCGTCGGCCTCGCGCTCGAAATAGTGGCGGTTTGTGCCCTCGACGACACCTTTCAGGTCGCGTGTCAGCTGGCACATCTCGCCTGTTCCGTAGAACACGTAGGGTGTGCCGTCGTCATCGAAGAACAGAGTGGCATCGTGGAAGTGGCGCAGACGCGAGTGGATGGTCCAGGGACCCTCGGCCTTCGGTGCGGTGCAGATGTAGGTCTGCCCCATAGGGCCGCCCTCGTTGGGGGCAAAGAGTGCCCAGAACTTGCCGTCGTGATACTTGAGCGACGTGGCCCACTGGCCGCGGCCATAGACAGTGCCCTCCTGTAGGTCGTACTTGGGCGAGTCGGTGAGCTTGTCAAAAATGTAGCCCACGGTTTCCCAGTTTTGCAGGTCTTTCGACTTCATGACGGGTGCGCCCGGCATCAGGTGCATCGTGGTCGATACCAGATAGAAGGTGTCGCCCACACGAATCACGTCGGGGTCGGGCACATCGGCCCACAGCATGGGATTCTTGATAACGGCCATTGCATTGCTGCCGAGCAGCAATGCAATGAACAGTGAAAACAGTTTGTTCTTCATATTATTTCACAAAGACTTTCTTACCATTAATAATATAGATGCCACGCTTCAATTGTGAGGGCTGAATGGTCGATTGTGAACGAACCCTGCGGCCCTGCAGGTCGTAGACACCATTGTCCTTGTTCACTCTCTCGCTTTCTATCTCCTTGATGCCCGTGGTGTTATACTTCTCGTCGTTGCTCAGGAACATTTCCTTAATCGACAGGGTCTTGTCCTTAATGGCTCCTGTGAAGGACAGGAATCGGACAGCCTTCCTGTTGAGTGCCTTGCCCTTGCTGGTGGTCGACGTGTACTTGCAGGTATCGAGGTCGATGACAATTTCCTGCTGATTGCCAAACTTGGGCGAAGAGTAGCAGGCACCTTTCAGGTTTGCCGATACGTGGATGTTCAGATGGGCATCGGCCGTCTGCTTGGCTGACAGTCTGACAACCAGATACTTGTAGCCCGTCCAGTCGACACCAGTGTCATAGCTCCAGCCCATCTGGTCGTTGGCAGCAGCAAACTTGAAGACGGCGGTGGTAGCTGAGGTGCTGGTGTTGACGTTATACTTATAGGTACCTGTTCCTACCAGATTATTGCGCACATAAGGATAGTCGAAGGGGAAATAGCTCGACTTGGCCACGAACGAGGTGTCGACCTTATTGCCAAACACGTCGGTAAGGGATGCCTTCACCTTGGTGAGACCCTGGCCCACGCCCAGCATCCTGCCGTGGTAGAACTCGACGATGCTGTCCTGTTCGGGCACGAAGCTGACGAACTCGTTGACAATATCGGTGTGCTTGTCGGCGTAGGTGGCCTTGACCGTAGGAATGGCATACTTGCCAACCATTGTTTCAATGAGCTTGGGCGACTGGACAATCTTGTTCACCGTGAACTGGTTCTCGGCAGGAGCTGTGAAGTCGGCAGGATACATATCGGCCTCGTCGAAGCTGGCCTCGGTGGTGAACCAGTCGAAGTCAGCCCATCCGCCGACGTTCTCGGTGGCATAGCAGAACAGTCCGAAGCGGGCACCTACGAAGACGGTGAGGTTAAAGCTCATGGACGTCTCACTGCCCAGGACAGTCCACTTCTGGTTGTCGAGCGAATAGTAGAACTTGGTCTTGCTGGTGTCGTAGCTGAAGGAGGCGCGCAGATAGACGATACTGTCGGCGGGCATCTCAAACTCCTTCGTCTTCTCGGCAGCCTTGAAGCTGTCGCCGGCATTGGTCACCTTGTCCTGCCACCATACGAACTGGCACTTGCCGTCCTTCTTCTCGACGGCGATGGCTGCGTAGGGGTCCTGAAGGATGCAGATACCGGCGCGGTCGCCATCGTTCAGCTTGCTGACATCCAAGCGGATAGAACCGGTAGAAGCCTTCGACTTGTCGGCGAAGATGCGCTGGGTGAGCATGTTGCGGGCCTGGGGCAGACGGTCGGTCTTGACCGAGGTCTTCAGTCGCAGCCAGCCAGCCCGGTCGAAGAGACTCCAATTGTCGGGGTCGGGGTTGTGGTTCCACTCCCACTGCATGCCGAGGGGATAGCTGCGGAACACGTCGTCGGTGGGCAGGCGCTTCACGCCGTTGTCGCCCACGGCCTTGGGCTTGGTGTAGGTGGCATAGGGCTTGCCGTTGTTGCCCACGACAGGCCAGTCGTTCTTCCACACCACGGGCTGCAGGTTGGGGAAGCGGCCCAGTGCGCCGAGGTCTTGCTGCATGATGGTCCACCACTTGCCGGCAGTGTCCTCGATAAGGGCACCCTGATGAACGGTGTTGGGGACGTTGTCAATCCATTTCTCGACCAGCATCTTCTCCTGCTCCTCGTAGGGACCGAAGATGTCCTTCGAGCGGAACACGGTCTGTCCCGAAGGCCAGCCGCCGTAGGTGGCATAGATGTAATAGTAGTCGCCAATCTTATAGAGGTGGCAGCCCTCCAAGCCGGCATCGTCGCGGATGATAACCTTCTTCTCCTTCTTGAAGTTGAAGTTCTCGTCGAGCTCGCACATCATGATATGGTTGATGCCGCAGGCCACGTAGACCTTGCCGTTGTCGAAGAGCATGCCTGGGTCGTAGTAGCTGCGCGACAGCTTCTTCACCGTCCACTTGCCTTCGGGATTGGTGGCGGTGAGCAGCAGACCGTAGGACTCGTTGCAGTTGATGAGTATGTGGAACATGCCGTTGTGGTACTTCATGGTGCAGGCCCACATGCCCTTTGAGTAGATGTTCTGGTTGTTCAGCAGTTTGTATTTGTCGCTGGCACCCACCTGCTTGAGCGGCTGGGCGCAGTATTCCCAGTTCACCATGTCCTGCGACTTCAGGATGGTGGCGCCGGGGAAGTGGTGCATAGTCGTTGATACCATGTAATAGGTGTCGCCCACGCGGATGACGTCGGGGTCGGGGAAGTCGGCCCTGACGACGGGGTTCTCATACTTCGTTCCGCGGTCGCTGACAAGCGTGGTGGCGAAGTCGGCCTTCGGGTAGTTCACCTGGTAGTATTCGGCATACCAGTCCATGCAGGCCTTGCCGCAGGCTTCCTCCAGTCCGCCAAAGGCAGGCACTACCTTGCCGTTCTTGTTCAGCAGCGTGTCGATGTCAATGAGGCAGGCCGTGCCCGAAAGGGTCATCGACACATTGCCATAGTGGTCGTAGACACCCTTGGTGACCTTACCCCATACCGACGTGCGGCCAGTGGCCCAGGTGCCATAGTTCGACTCCACCCACTCGCCGTGCTCGTTGTAGTGGCCTGTGCCGGGGTTCTTCGGACTCCAGTCGATCTCGGTGACAATGATGGGGTTGGTGTCGACGACGGGCACCTGATTATGGAACTGCTTAATCTTCTCCTGTGTGCGGGCAGGCACGTCTTTTGCCTCCCATTTCTTGTCCTCCATGCCATACCAGCCGTCGTAGTCGTGTACGGCATAGCCAATGTTGTAGCCGGTAATAGGGTTGGTCTTGTAGTTGGCGTAGCCCGACTGCCAGCCGCTGCCAGGTACCCAGATGATGCCCGTGAAGCCGTTGGCACGAATCTTGTCGACCACGGGCTGGAAGAAGTCGTGCAGCGCCTTCGTGTTATCGGCACCGGTGGCATCCTTCACGCTCACCGGCTCGTTGGCCAGCTCGATACTGATCTGGCCGGCATACTTGCGGATGGAGTCGTTCTGCGTGAACAGATCCCATACGTTGAGCAGGTATTTCTGGTAGTAGTCGCCCACTTGTATGCTTCCGGGGCACACACCCGGCGGACGAACCACCACATACATGCCGTGCTTCATGGCCCTCTGCATCAAGGGGAAGTAGAGCGACTTCAGGTAGGTAGTGAGCCTGCTGGGGTTGAAGTGCGTGATATTTGCCTCGCCGGTATATTCGGACGACTGGGTCTTGGCAATCTCGTAGGTATAGCTGTTGTCATTGGTCCAGGCTGGCTCCAAGTGCAGGCGGAACACGTTGCACTTGGCTTCCTCAAGCCCGGTGAACAGCTTCTCGAAATAAGTAATGCAGCGCTGACGGCCGGCATCGTCGTAGCTCCAGCCCCAGCGACCGTTGTTGAACCACGCGCTCGGCGTGTCCATCACACCGTGCAGCACCACATGGTTTCCATGTTGGTCTACCAGCCATTTGCCTTCCACATGTAGTGTGGGCAATGGCTTCACGCCCTGTGCCCACATTCCCAATGAGACACAAACGGCAAAAAGCAATGTAAAGAGTCTTTTCATTTTTAATTGTTGGTAAGTATTATATAATAATGGTGCAAAGTTACGAAAAATATTGCTTGCGTTGCTCCCGAAACGTTTCAATTTTTATGCTATTTGTATAATAAAAACAGAAGTGGGCAGGGATGCTCTGTAAAGCAAACCTGCCCACTTGAGTGATTAGATTATTAAAGAATCGTCTTGATTACTTCTTGATAACCTTTTCTACGCGAACTGTTCCGTCGCTCATGTGCTTGCGCACAATCTGGATGCCCTTCTGGGCGGTGATGATGCGGCGTCCGTTCAGGTCGTAGAGCTCAAGGGCGCGAACCTTCGGAGTAACAGCCTTGTTGTCGATGCCGGCAAGCTCGGTGTTATAGGCCGTACCGTAGTCGAAGCCTTTGGCAGCACCTGCCATAAGAATCTTCACCTCGTTGAAGAACACGCGTGAGTTCTGACCAGCCTGCACACCGATTGTCAGCAGACCATCGGTCACAACCACCTCGTCAAGCTGAATGCTTCCGTTGCCACCAACCACGGGGAATGCCTGACCAATATTCGTAGCAGAGGCGGTCACTGAATCTTCGGCAGTCTCAGTAGACTTATAGTAGAAGTAAGACTGTTCCAAATCGTAACCTTCTTTTTCAACCTCATCTGCACTACGACGATCGGCAAAGGCAGCCTGTAAGGTGTACATACCAGCGGGCAGGTCGGTAATGGTCTGAGAAACCGTGAAGCTACCACTCCAGTTCGAGAACATGACATCGACAGGAATCTTATCGGTACCCAGTTCGCTCCAACCAGCGCTGAAGCCTCTGCAATCGATAACGTCCCATCCAGGAATTGTTTCCTGACCCTTGTATCCTGCAGGAGCATTCAAGGCGTAGATGTTCGGGTTCTTGACAAAGACGGTCATGTTATAGGTAGTAGGAGTTTCCTCCAAAGTCTCTTCATTGACAATAGCCTCAAACACTGTGTTGTTGGGATCCTTCAGCTTGCCATAGAGTTCAACCTTGACACGGGTCTTAATAGCCTCGGCCAGAGCATCGTCGTCAGAAAGAGTATTGTTAGCTGCTACGATGAGCTCGTCGTCGGCAGCTACGCCAAGAGACTGCAGAGCCTCAGCACCCTGACGGATGCGGTCAACGAGAACACCATAGCCTGTTCCGTATTCAGAGCTGTTCCACTCGTTGTACACTTTCGAGGGACCTTCGGTGAACATACCCTTACCGCTTCTGCTGACATCCTTATGACCAATAGCCATAGCGATACCCTCCTTCAGTTCGGTGGTGGCAACAGTCAGTTCGTTGTCGTCCTTCAGCACCTTGATTTCGAGAACTTCAGTCTCAATCTCTTCGCCAGTGTCAGGATCTTCGGTCTTCACAATCTTCTTCTCGCCAGCGTACTTGGCAACAAGTGCTACAAGATTAGCATAGATGTCGGTCTTGGCAAACTTGCTGTCGGCATAGTTCTCGACAACTTCCAAAGCCTGTTCGGGCAGAGGATCGTAAGCGTCGCACAAATTGCGGTGATCCTTCATGGCCTGGGCAGCAGCGTCGAGGGCAGCAGCGGCATTCTTGAAGGAAGAAGGAGCGGTGTAGCTGTCTTTCTCAGCCTCATACTTCGTGATAGCAGCAACAAGTGCGTCGAAGGCAGCGCCATTGTAGCGCTCGTCGGCATTGGCATCGCGTACAGACTTGGCATTGGCAATTGCAGTCTCAAGGAGGTTGGTTTCCTCAACACCCAGAGTGTTGGGTACGTATTTCACTGTGGGATCGCCAAGCAGCAACTCAACGAAGCCATCAGAAATCCAACGGAGCAGGTAGTTGCCAGTTGTTTCAGGAACAAATGCCACGTCAGTTGAAACAGAACCGTTGATGGCATTCTTGTTACCATTCATGTTCGGCACGATATCGGTGATATCCTCTGTATAGAGAACATTGTCGGGATCGTCGGCAGGCATAATTTGGAACTTCATATTATTCTTGCCTTTCCACATAGCGGAATTGAAGTGGATGTTATACTTCTTGCCTTCCTCCAGAGCCAGCTCGAAGCCTTCGGTGCTACCATACTCCACATAGCCCTCGCGGAAGTAGAGACCATGCGTGAAGTCGCCACCATCAGCAAAGACGAACATACGTGAGCCTGAACCCTGAGTAGAACCACCAGGACGATCTTCCTCACCGAACTTCACGAAGTAACCTTCGGGGATAGCACCATCGGCAGTTTCATTCCACTTGCTAAGATCCAGAATATCCTTGGGCTGGTCGTCGGGATCGATAGTGAGTTTACCGAAGCCATAGCTCACTTCAATTGTTTCGTCCAGATCGCCACCCTTACCTGTGGCCTTAGAGATAACCAGCACCTTGTCGCCAGACAAGTTTCCGGCACCGGTACGAGTCAGGGTTATCGTCTTCTCCCAGCCAGTAGCAGGAGCAACGGCCAGCTTCTCGCCAGCAAGCGTAGCAACCACCGACGAGCAGTCGACATCCTGGTTGAAGGTCACTGTGAACTCCTTCAAGCCTTCGGGCAGGTTGAACGAACCAGCCTCAGGAACGATAGCTGCCAGTTCAGGAGCACCCCACAGATAAGAGCTGTCATAGCCCAGTTCCTCGTCGTAGTCACAGATGATACCAGTCAGGTCGGGCATAGCTTCGCCAGCCCATTTGCCCTGCTCAAAGACGATGCGATGCTCGGCATCCTCGGGATTCTTGAAGCTGACGACAACCTTGGCTTCCTCGTCTTCGAAGTCTTCACCGCCTTCGCCGTCCATATCTTCCAGGAAAATGTAGAGGTTACCATCGTCAAAGCCCTCGACCGACAGAATGTTACAGGTCTTGCCATTCCACAGCACCGTAACAAGCTCGTTGGGATAGATAAGGGTCTTCGTGGAGGAAGCTGCCACCAGCTTCTTCATGTTGGTCAGGTCGTTGAGGTTCAGGCGAATTTCGCCATTGCCCTGAGCACCCTTTATCTGGCTCATGGGGTTGTTGCCACCCAGGTCGATGCCAAACTCGATGTTGTCGAAATAGAAGGTGTTTGATGCTGTGGCTTTAGCGAAACCATCTTCAGTTTTCTCACCATTGCTCAGGTCAAAAGCGGCACTCTGGAAATCGTCAACGCCGATCTCACCTTCCCAAGTATAATCCTTCCACTCAGTGGTCACCTCAAAAGCATCAATGAAGCCACCCTTCCATACACGGGGTGCAGCCTGTCCAGATGTGGTAATCCAAGTACCCTCATCGGCCTTGACAGACATCTTCAGCTTGAACTTAGTGCCCTTGGGCATCGTCTCGTCAGCCTTGATGTAGAACTGTGTGTGCCAGGTTTCAGTAGGCTCGGGGAACGTAGTCACCTTGAAGCACTTGCTGCCACCAACACCACCGCCAACGATTTCGGGAAGGTCGTTAGCCGTGTCACCGTTGTTGGGGCCGTCATACGATACGGGGAAGCTCGACAGGTCATCGCCCTCGGCATCGCCGTTGTTGATCATGCTGAGAATACCGGTAACAGGCTTCACAGTACCTTCCAACTCAATCGAGTTGATGGCACCGGCGGGGCTGCCCCAGCCGAGCTTGATGGCATTCAGATGAACAAACTCCATGTTGCCGACGTTGAGTGTAACCTCACCATTGTCGCCAATAGTAATGTTTTCTTCGACAGACTGACCACCATTGGGGTCTTCAGCACCTTCCTCTGCGTCAGGACGGTTCATCAGCACACGCAACTGAACGCCAGCGGTGCCCTTGAATGTGATGGTCTTCGTACCAGTCAGATTGGCATACCATCTGCTGTAGACATTGGTGTTGCCAAAAACCAAAGAACCAGCGCCGATTTCCTTGTAGAGGTTCATCTCACAAGCAAAGTCAACGGTGGCTCCACCTTTACCGATGTAGGATGTCGGCTCAACTTCTTGAGCGTCGGCACCAACACCATTCCATGCCTTGAACATAGAAGCATCGAGCTCGGCCCGATAGATCTTCTGTGCCATTGCAGTTGATGCGCCCAGTACTGAGAGCACCATTGCAAGAAGAATCATGTAAGTTTTCTTCATGTGAATAATTTAAATTAGTGAAACAATTATTAATTAATTAGGTTTTTTCTGTATGATTTCTGCGAATCACGGTGCAAAGATAAAGCCCTTCACGCGGAAGGGCTTTATCATTTGTTTCAATGGTTTTTGTTTTCGTAAAACCTTTTCGTAAAACCTGTAGTGTCTCACTTATTTTACTAAAACTTTCTGTCCATTCACGATATACAAGCCTTGTGCGGGCTTCACCACGCGGCGACCCATCAGGTCGAAGTACTGACCGTCGGCCTTCTTCACGGCGTTCACCGTCTCGATGCCAGAGGCACCGTTCTTCTCGAACTTCACGTTCTTGAACGACAGCCAGGAGATGTTGTTGTCGGCAGCGACGTTGAACTTGATCTTCAACACGCCATCCTCGCCGACGGTACCCGATACGTTGACATCCTTCAGATACATCTGAGAGGTGCCTACCTGCTCGCCAGTCACGTCGATAGCCTCGCCGTCGTTGGCCTGCATGGTGATGCCGTAGGCGGGAGCCTCTGCACCATTCTTAATACGTACGCGTACCCAAGCTGTGACATTGTAGTCGCCAGCCTCCAGGTTGTTCATCGTGGCGGTGAGAGTCTTCTCGCCCAGCGAGTCGCCATCGCCAGTCCAGTACTCGAAGAACGGCACCTTGAACTCGGAGCCGTCGCTTTCGCCCTCGACCGACCATGTGTTGATGTAGTAAGCTGCATCCTGGAAGTCGGGATTGGTGTCCCATGCAGAGAGCAGGAAGTTGTCGCAGGTGATAGATGCATGCCAGCCAGTTACCAGGAACGGATCCTGCAGGGCGACGGCCTCTTCGGCGGTCAGCTCGCCAGCCTCATACTTCGCAATCCACTGTCCGTAGTACTCGTTCAGTGCCTCCTCGGTGTAGACGTTGGTGCTCTCGACGAGTTCCTTCATGTTAGCCAGAGCAGCCTTTGCCTTGGCGAAAGTCTCAGCCTTGGCGATGGCGGCCTTCAGGGCTTCAATGGCAGCGTTGATCTGCTCGGTGGTCTTTGCCTCGGCGGTCAAGTCGATAGCGGCCTGCAGTTCTGCCTTCACAGCCTCTATTTCAACTTCTTCATTGAGTTCGGTTGCCTTTTCGGTCAGGTCGTTCATTTCCTTGATGATGGCGGCGTTCTTCAATTCGTTGAGGTCGACGTCAGTGCCGTAGTAGGTCAGCACGAAGTTGTCCCAGATACACCACAGGTTGGTGTTCTCCTCTAATTGGGCACCGATGGTCAGTTCGCCATCCTCGGTAACCTCAACAAAGATGGGGCTGATGGTGTAATTGCCGGCGCTGAAGGATGCAGAGGCATCGCTCATGCTGTTCTCCGAGCCAGTCTTGACTGGGAAGGTCTGCTTCTCGTCGTTGGCGTAGAAGTAAGGCAGGTTGTCGTTGTCTTCGCCGTCCTGACGATAGAAGCCCTGTGCGGTCAGAGAGTAGACACCCTTCGGAGCATCGACGAGCTTCTGGCTCAGCGTGAAGGTGGAGTGGTACGACTCGGCGCAGTTGTTAGTATTGTTACCGCCTGAGAGGTTCTGGTTCGAAGCCTCCATCGTCCACTTGTTCGAGTAGCGGTTGTTGCGACCGAAATCATGGTCTTCGATCAGGAAGGTAGCATCGGCAACAACACCCTTCTCGGTGAAGGCGAGCAGGCGCTTGGCGTCGTCAAGTGAGATGATGGTCCAGAGGGCATTCTCGCTGTCGGCAGCCAGGTTCTTGCCCAGCACGGTCGAAGTGCCGTCGTAGCCATAGTAGTTGTCGCCATTGGCAATGGTGTACACGTAGACAGGTATCGTCTCTGCTTCGTCAAGATAGCCGATAGGCTCGCCAATCTTCGTGATGGTCAGGGCTACGGGATTACCGTTGTCCATATAGTCGCCATTGAAGTAGTACTGCTCTCCACCATTGTTCACCTGCGATTCGAGGTTGTAGGTGCCGTCGGGCAGCGGAACGAGCTTCACATACTCAGGATGCTCAATCAGCGAGGCCTGTGTGCCCCAGCTGTTGCCTGCGCCCCAGTACTTCATGGTAGCAAAGTTCTGGATGAGGTACTTCTGATAGGCGAACTCAGGCTCGATGGGCTTCTGAAGCAGTTCGATCTTGGTAACGACGAGGTTCTTGTAGCGAATGACGATGCTCTTCTCGGTTTTCAGCTGGGCCAGCATGTCCTCGGTTAACACGAAGTCGACCGTGGTGGCCTCAGACTGCAGCTCCTTGGCTTCGGCCAGTGCGCCGAAGAAGATTTCGCCCTTCTTAATAATAAGAGGTGTAGCGGTACGTGCCTGACCCACATTGGCAACCGTCACGCGGACAGTGTCGCCAGCCTGGGCAAAGTCGTTGAAGTAGGCGGTGCTCAGAGTGATGGTGGTGTAGTCACCGTCGACAGCCGTCTCACCGTTCTCCCAGATGGTGCCGTAGGCAGGAGTGATGACAGGCTCGGCAGCCACGCCAACATTGGCGAGCAGTACTTCCTTCCATCCCTCAGCATTCCACTTCAGAATATAGTTGCCGTCAGCCTCAGGAGTAAACTCGATCTCAGACTTGGTCGAACCGATCACAGCGTCCTTGCTACCATTCACATCGGGAGTGTTGTTGATGGTCTCTGTGAGAACAGCTTCTTCGTCGCCCTCCTTGGTAATCGTGAATACCATCGTAGAACCACTGCTCTTCCACATGGCAGAGTTGAAGTGAACGATGTACTTCTTACCAGCCTCAAGAGCGAGTTTCTTCACATTGCCATACTGCATGTAGCCCTCACGGAAGTAAACACCCTTCGTGAAGTCACCACCTTCAGCAAAGTTAAACATACGGGAGCCGCCAGTGTAGATCGTAGGATATGCACGATCCTCTGAACCGAACTTCACCTCATAGCCGTATGGGATTCCACCCTCATCGCAAATGCTGAAGAAGTCGGGAATGAGCTCGCCTTCGGCAAGGGGAGCCTCTGGTTCGGGAATGACGACGGGCTCTGGATCAGGAATCTCAGTGCCTTCCTTCAGTGTGCAGAACGTCCAATAAATGGGCTCAGCACCTGTAGGAGCAGGATTAGCACCAGCGAAATAGCCGTCACGAGCCTTGTTCTTCAAAGCGAAGCCCTGGCCGTCGGCATATTCGATTTCCCAAACAGCGCCATTCTCTACGTCCTGGCCATTCTGGTTGTTCAAGCCCAGGATGAAGCAGCCGTCAAAGCCGCCCTCAGCGCCAGAGTTCAGGTAACCGGGGTTGCCCCAGACGCTGTAAGGCTCACCAGCGGGGGTCTGCAAGCGGAGCAGATAGCAACCCTCTACCGTTGAAGCTTCGAGCTTGAAATAGTAACCTGTGTTACCACTTCCTGTCACCGCAGTAGTGATAGCATCGTAGCCGAGGTTCTGAGCACCAGAGCCAAAGATAGCCTTGCTCTCTGTCTCATTTACGATGGCAAAGGCCTGACCGTCTAAAGCTTCAACGCTTGTGAACTTCTGGTCAACCTCATACGATACTGCAGCATTCGTCACACCAGCCATAGATAGCAGTGCGAACGTAAAAAAGCACTTTGTAATTAATCGCATAGATTTAATGTTTTTGGTTAATAATAAAAGGAAAAAATAAAATAAACAGATTGTTCGAATAATTTTTGCAAAGATAATATAGTTTGTGCAGATTGGCTTTTCTTATTGTCTCATTTTCTTTTCTGTTTGTTGCATAGACTTTGCAAAGTACCCATTAGACAAGGGCATAGTCAATGAAGTCGCATCTGCCAGAAAGGGCCTTGATGTCGCTTGTACACCGGTAGGCATTGCCAACGCTACTGTCAACTGTCAAACAGTTAGGCATCAACTCTGCCGGAGTTAGGCATCAACTCTGCCGGAGTTAGGCATTAACTCTGCCGGAGTTAGGCATTACCGATAAAACTGATTGGCATTGTCGGCATAATCATTTTATTCAGGTTTCGCAAGTAAGGCCAAAGGTCTGATAAGAAGACGATGGTGAAAACTGCGATTTTTTTTGTTTTTTTCAGACAAAAAAGTTCGTAATACAATTATTATTGTGTACCTTTGCAAGCGCTTAATAACAAGCAAGCAAATTCAATTCTTAACTAAAACAAGTTTTTATGAAAAAAATCTTTACGCTTATCGCCGTCGCAATGATGGCTGTTGGTGCTCAGGCACAGGAGAAGGTGGTCTTCGAAAACGGAGGCACCTATGGAAATGCTGCCGAGCTGAAGTCGGAGAGCACCGTGCTGGTGCTTGGCAATGACCGCACTACGAAGAACTATGACGTGAAACTGTCGTCGGCCAAGGCATACTGTGCCGAACTGTTCGGACAGGAAGTCGAAGTGAAGAACGAGGACACGGGCGAAATGGAGACGAAAACCCGCGTGGTCTATGTCGTTGGCAACCAGAACCCGAAGGACGGCGAACTCGACGGTGACAAGAGCGCCGGCTCAGGCTACAAGCCCGAAACGGCCAATCTGCCCCAGTCGGGAACCTACTACATGATTACCCCTTCCGTCGACGGTCAGATTACGGCTTTCATCATCATCAACAGTGGCAAGAACTTCTATGTGGCCAAGAAGTCTGACGGTACCTGCCTGCCCATTAGCGAGCTGACCATCAAGGCCGACGGCGAGGAGGCTACCGACGTGACGCTGAATGAGGATTTCACCCTCGATGAAAAGACGACGGGCACCGTCACCTTCAATGTGGTGGCCAACGAGACCTACTATGTGTTCTGCACTGGCTCTAAGCTGAGCTTCGGTGGCTACGTCTTCACCGCTGCCGGTGTTGACGGCATCAGCACCGTGAAGGCTGCCGCCCAGGATGCAGCCGTCTACAACCTTGCCGGACAGAAGGTGGCTGCAGGCTTCAAGGGCCTGGCCATCAAGAACGGCAAGAAGGTGATGGTGAAATAACAATGGCTTCATAAGCAACGTTTATTTTGTTTCAGGGCGAACGCTGCTCTATGGCAGACGTTCGTCCTTTTCTTTTCAAAAAAAAAGGACATGCGGATGACAAGTGACATGACAAGCGGTTGCAAGCGACCTGCGAGTCTGGCGAACAGGCTGACGACAGCCATCATGGTGGGCCTGCTGGCCACGGTGCCCGTGCTGGCAGGCGAGAAGACGCCGGCCTTTCCCGGTGCCGAGGGCTTCGGGCGCTATGTGACGGGAGGTCGCGGCGGCAAGGTGCTACACGTGCAGAATCTCAACGACAAGGGCACTGGCTCGCTGCGGTGGGCTCTGAGCCAGAGCGGCAGCAAGACCATCGTCTTCGACGTCAGCGGTACCATCCATTTAGAGTCGGCACTTAACATTTCGGCCAACACTACCATTGCCGGCCAGACGGCTCCCGGCGACGGCATTTGCGTGGCCGACTATCCCTGCGCCATCAAGGGCAATAATGTCATTGTGCGCTTCGTGCGTTTCCGTCTTGGCAACAAATATGTGCAGAAGGACGGTGCCGATGGCTGGGACGCTTTTGGCGGCTTCGACAGGCAGGACATCATCATTGACCACTGCTCGGTGTCGTGGAGCATCGACGAGTGTCTTTCCGTATTGGGCAACAAGAACACCACTGTGCAGTGGTGCCTCGTGGCGCAGAGCCTGGTCAATTCGGGTCACAGCAAGGGTGCCCACGGCTATGGCGGCAACTGGGGCGGCAGTGGTGCCTCGTTCCATCATAACCTGCTCGTCCACCACACCAGCCGCACACCTCGGCTCGGGCCGCGCCCCGGCACACAGCTCGACGAGCGCATGGACATGCGCAACAACGTCATCTATAATTTCGGTGGAAACGGCTGCTACGGCGGCGAGGGAATGACGGTGAACATTGTGAACAACTACTACAAGCCCGGCCCTGGCTCGCCTTCCGGTACGAAGGGCAAGCGCATTGCCTGCATCGGCATCCGTACCAATGCCTATGTCAGCCGATATCCTGCATACGCCCCCGCCCTTCATCTCTGGGGCAAATACTTTGTTGCGGGCAATGTGAACAGCCGCTATGCCGACGTGACGAAGGACAACTGGACCATTGGCATCGTCAATCAGGTAAACGAAGCCGACTGCGACGGCACCTGGACACAGGCCACTCGCGACAGCATCAAGCTGGCAGAGCCTATGCCCTTTGTGCTCACCACCACCCATACGGCCGAGACGGCCTACGAGCGTGTGCTCGCCTATGTCGGAGCCTCGTTGCATCGTGACTCGTTCGACCAGCTCATGGTCGGTGACACCCGCGACGGCACCGCCACCTATACGGGCGAGAACTTGGGCAAGGGCTTTGTCAATTCCCAGGACGACAACAAGCCTGCCGATGCCGCCGACGACTGGACGGCCTGGCCCGTGCTTGTCACTGCCGAGGCCCCTGCCGACAGCGATGGCGACGGCATGCCCGACGAATGGGAGAAAGCCCACGGCCTTGACGCTAACGATGCCACCGACGGCAACGGCATCACTGCCGATGGCTATACCCATCTTGAGGTCTACCTGAACTCGCTCGTTGCCGGCATCATCGAGGCCCAGAACGAAGGGGGTACGCAGGAAGGTACTGTCGAGACGGCAGCCATCGGCCATGTCAACAGCGCGTCGGCTGCCGACGGCTGCTACTACACCGTCGGTGGGCGCAAGGTGACACCCCCTCTTCCCAAGGGTATCTATATTAGGAACAAGGAGAAAATAATAGTGAAGTGAATCCTTCCCCTTGAGGGCAGGGGAATGGCTGCGCATGAATAAATATTCACTTTGTCCGGTTTGCTAATCCGTTGATTTACAGTGTGTTGTAATTCGGCGTAAATTATCGTACAATTCATGCTGAATTACGCGACAATTCAAGTTTAATTGCGTCGTAATTCAGCATGAATTTCAGACATGTTTCTGAAAGGCCGCAAAACGCATGATTATGCAAACGAGAAAGGGTGGGGAGCTACAGTTACATGGTTACGATGCGGCTGCCGTCGGCCTGCACGTCGATGGCTACGCGCACGGCATCGTCGGGCAGCAGTTCTTCTATCAGCTCGGGCCATTCGATAAAGCAGAGGGCGCCGCTGTAGAAATAGTCCTCGTAGCCCATGTCGTAGACCTCCTCTAACTTCTTGATGCGGTAGAAGTCGAAGTGATAGACGAGTTCGCCCGTCGTTTCCGAACGATACTCGTTGACAATGGCAAACGTGGGTGAGGTGACAACATCCTGCACTCCTAACTCCTCGCACACGGCCTTGACAAAGGTGGTCTTTCCTGCCCCCATCTTGCCATAGAAGGCAAACACTGTGCGCTGTCCTATCTGGGCCACAAACTCGCGGGCGGCCTCGCGAATGTGCCCTAAGTCTTGAATCTTTATTTCCATAAGTAATTAGTTGTCAGCATTTTCTTCAGTTCTTCCACCGAGCGGGCTATCATGTCGAGAGTGCCGCTGCCATCGGTGACGTAGCGTACTACGCGGTCGGCACGGCGAAGCACCTGTGTGCGATTCTCCGTCTGGGGCAGGCTGCGCACCTGGTCCATGAGCTGCTTCAGTTCGTTCATGTCTTCCAGCTCGGCCAGGTTTCCCGGACGCATCGAGGTCATGGCGGCATTCAGCAATGACAGTCGCTGCTCTGCCTCGACGGCCGGAACGCTGGCCGACAGTATCTCACGTGCCTGCTCATACTGCTTCTGCATACGGGCGAAGCCGTAGGGTGCCCACGGTGCATGTTCGGGCACCTTCACTGCCAGCGCATGCCATGCCTGCTGTTCGCCGATGCGTCGCTCGGCCATCTGCAGGGTCTGCTTCAGAAGCAGCGTGTCGCAGGTGGCGGGCACCTTGTTTGGCGAGAGGAAGCGGAAATAGTGGGTCACGTGGCGGTCGGCGTCATAGTCGGGCACGAAGTGGAAGCGACCGAGCTCGCTGGTCGAGGCAACGGTGGCCTCGTCCCAGGTCTTGACATCGGTGGCGGCCATGACCAGCGGCCCCTGCATCATGGCAGCGGCCCACGCCGGAGTGTAGGAACGCTCGCGGTCGACCTCCATCTTGTCGGGCATGAAGTCTAAATGCCTGCCGAAGGGCATCGTCACCTCAACAATATCCTTCTTCGACCATTTGCGCACAGGAATCTCCACATAGCTGCATGGCTGATAGCTCTTGGCCACCGACCGTCCGTTGAGCTTCACGTCGAAGCCCTCGGTAGCCCAGTAGGGCACGCGGAGCTTCATGGCAAACTTGCCGCCACCCTTCACGATGCTGATGGTACTCTTCTCGGCCGGCCACTCGCATTGCTGGCGCACAACGGTCTTCCGGGCATCCCATGTGGCGGTGGTGGGCAGGTAGAGGCACACCCACAGTGTGTTGTCGTTGGCGAAATAGGCCGCTTCCTGGTACTTCACGTGGTTCTCGGCTCCCGTTCCGCCGCAGCAAGTGCTCTGCGGTGTCTCGTTGCCCCAGGGCTTCGAGGCGTCGAGGCCGACGGCATACTGGTAGAGCACCTGATAGTGGCGGGGATTGAGCGAACCCACCAACTGGTTGCAGAGCAGCCGCTCGTAGTAGTCCATGTAGGCGGCATTGTCGGGGTCGAAGGCGTTCAGGTCCTTCGTCAGCTTGGCCAGGTTGTAGGCACAGCAGGTCTCGTTGAGCGTGGGTTCTGGGTTGGTGGCCATCGAGAGCATCTGCGTGTAGGGCAGTCGGAACATCTCGCCGTTGCCCACGCCGCCCATCGCATAGCGGTAGCGCCCCTGTATGAGATGCCAGAAGTTTCGTGCCACATTATAATAATAAGGTGTGGCGCCGGCCTCATAGCATTTCAGTGCGCCCGTAATCATTGGTATGTGCTGGTTGGCATGGCGGGTGCGTATGGCATCGATGCCCTGTGCAAGCGGGTCGAAGAAGGCGGGCGAGTCGAAACAGCGGGCAGCCTCCAACAGTCGGGCGCTCTGATCCTTGTCGCCTACCATCATCGACAGGCGGGCCAGCGACTCGGCCATGCCGCCCACCTCGCCGGCAATATACATGTTCCACATCTCATAGCGGTTGCCAGGACGCTCACGGCGCTCGGCCTGCGATCCGTCTTTCTTCACGTAGGTGCGGTAGTGCAGCCGGTTCCACACCCACAGCCCCATGTCGCGGGCAATGAGCAGGGCCTTCTCGCCAATGGCCTTGTCGTCTACCAGGTTGGCAATGTCAATGAGACCGGCCAGCTGCTTGTGGACGGTGTAGTAAGGTGCCCACACCCAGTCCTCGTTGTTGTAGGCACGATACATCTCGATGAGCACACAGTGCTGCGCGGGGATGGCGTTCAGGTAGCCATAGCCATAGTGCCTATAGTCCTGCTTGTAGCGGTCGAAGTCCTTCCACGTTCCTTTCAGCTCGCGCAGCTCCTGTTCAGGGGCCAGGTCGCGAGCCTCGAAGTATCGGCCCAGCGAGTCGCTCCATACGAACGTGCGTTCCTGGCAGCGGCGCATCTCGTCGACCATCAGCGCGATGCGCTCCTTCAGCAACGCTTTCTTCCGTGTGTCCTGACAGCTGGCGTAAGCCAAGGCTAATGCCGAGAGGTAATGGCCCGTGCCGTGGCCCTTAAGCTTTGTGGTGGGCGAGTCCCAGCCGTCGGCCACGGGGTAGCCGTCGGTGGGCAGGCCGTAGGTGTCGTGATAGTTGTAAAGCTGCTGCTGTGGCGACAGGCTCAGCAGCTGGTCGATGTCAAGGTCGCGGTTGTGTGTCAGCCGGTTGGCACCGTCGAGTGTCACCTTGCCGAGCGGCAGGGGCTGGGCCACAGGCTTGGCGGCCTTCGCCCCCCTGGCAGCGACGACGCTCACGCGGGCCGTGACGGGATAGCCGTTCGAGGTGCTGTTGTCGCCCACCACAAAGCCGCGCACCTCGTAGGCCGAGCCGGCAGGATGGCGTGTGGCATCGGCCTGTTCTGCCTCCACGTCGGGCGAGGAATTGGTCCATCTCACTTGGCGGTACTCACCCTTTCCGTCGGCATACTCCACCCATACCTGCCAGGGCAGCTGGGGGGCGCTGCCCTCGGCCACCGACACTGCCAAGTCTGAAACGCTTGTAATGGTCTTGTCCTCGGCGAAGGCGGTCAGGCAGACGAACGCCATTGATGCTACCCACAAACTACGTCTTATGATTCTTTCCATGTTGTTGTTTTGTAGATTATTCCTTTTCACAGTGCGCAAAGGTACAAAGAAATCCTGACAACACCAAAATTATTTCGGCCTAATTGAGAAGATTCGGGTTAGCAGATTTTTAGAATTTTATTTTGTATGATTACCGCAAACGTACCACCAATCATGCCGACGGCATGATAGAGCACAGGCAGGGGTGCAAACCCCTGATAGCGGCAATACAACCCATCCAAGCCCTAAAAGGGCGGCAGACTGCTTCT
>CAJONO010000192.1 GCA_905235905.1 uncultured Prevotella sp. | reverse complement strand
CTACCTCGCTGATGATGCCTTGGCCCTTTCAGGGCGCTGGCTACGCATCACATTTATCCAGGGCGATGCCCTGGGCTGTGAGCTTTCTGGCCTTTCAGACCGTTTGGGCTGGCATTTTTCTGACCTTTCAGGCCGTCTTCGCAGAGCTTGCGAAAGTTGAATAAAATATAAGAAACGTGGAAACACTGAAGGAGAAAACAGCGAAGGGACTGGCATGGGGGGCCATCGCCAATGGTGGCATGCAGGTGCTCAATCTGGCCATCGGCATCGTGCTGGGCCGGCTGCTCCTGCCCTCCGACTATGGCATTGTGGGTGTGCTCTCCATCTTCATTGTCCTGGCACCCGTGCTCAGTGGCAGCGGTTTCTCCAATGCGCTCATCAATTCCAAGCCCACGGCCAACGACTATAACTCCGTGTTCTGGTTCAACGTCACCGTCAGCATCGTCTGCTATGTCGTTCTCTTCTTCTGCG
This sequence comes from uncultured Prevotella sp., assembly GCA_905235905.1. GTDB lineage: Bacteria > Bacteroidota > Bacteroidia > Bacteroidales > Bacteroidaceae > Prevotella. The sequence goes on along the minus strand of CAJONO010000192.1, from coordinate 13,203 downwards.
CACCGCTCATTGCCCGCTTTTTCAACCAGCCTGTTCTGGTGCCCCTTTCGCGCCTCTTGTTCCTTGGCTTCGTCATTTCCGCCTCGGGCATGGCCTATAGTGCCTACTTGGTGAAGAACATGATGAACCGCGAGATGGCCATCATCAGCCTCACGGCCCTGACCGTCTCGGGCTGCGTGGGCATCGTCCTTGCCAAGCTGGAGCAGGGAGCATGGAGCCTGGCCTGGCAGCAGCTCACCTATATCGCCATGATTATGGCGGGCAGACTGTGGTATGTGCCCTGGCATCCCGTGCTTCGTTTCGATGCGGCTCCCATCAGGCGCATGTTCCGCTTCAGCTTCAACCTCTTGCTCACCAGTGTTGCCAGCACCATCAGCCAGCAGTTGCTCACGGTGGTCTTCGGGCGCCTGTTTGCCGCCAATGCCGTGGGCAATTACACGCAGGCCAACAAATGGAGCAACATGGGCAGCCAGTTTGTCAGCGGAAACCTGCAGCAGATTGTTCAGCCGGTGCTGGTGTCGGTGCGCGACGAGCAGTCACGCGAACAGCAGGTGTTCCGCAAGATGCTCCGCTTCACGTCCTTCCTTTCTTTTCCCTGCCTCTTCGGACTGGCCATAGTGAGCAGAGAGTTCATTCTGGTGAGCATTGGCGAGAAGTGGACCGACAGTATTCCACTGCTTCAGATTATCTGTGTCGGTGCGGCTTTCCTGCCTTTCTACGCCCTCTACCAGAACCTTGCCATCAGCCACGGCAAGAGCAACGTCTACTTGTGGCTCACCATCGGGCAGATTGCCTGCCAGCTGGCCGTCGTGTTCCTGTTCCACCGCTACGGTCTGCACGTCATGGTCATGGCCTTTACCGCCCTCAGCATCCTGTGGCTCGGCGTGTGCCACGGTTTCACCCATCGGCTGATAGGCCTTCGCCTCATCGATGTCCTGAAAGACGTCGTGCCCTTCCTGCTCATCACGCTCATGGTCATGGCAGTAACCTATATGGCCACAAGCTTCTTGCAGAGCCTGTGGGCGTTGCTGCTTTCCCGCATTCTGGTGGCAGCCGTGCTCTATTATGTCGTTATGCAAGTGCTGCATGTCACCATTTTCCGGGAGTGCATGCAGTTTGTCAAGAAAGCCCTCCATCTCGGCTAACTCAGATTACCTCGCAATTCAGCATGAATTCGCCCGCAATTCATACCCAACCACGGACTCATTCATGCTGAATTGCGAGGTAATTTGGATTCTTTTGATTTTCAGTTGGTTACGAATGTGCTTCAGGCGCTGGGCAGCGTCATGACAAAGCGGGCACCGCCGCTGTAGGTAGTATCGAGGACGACGTCGCCCCCCAGGCGGCGGCAGATGCTGCGGGCCACGGTGAGGCCGATGCCCGTACCCTCATGATAGTCGTCGAGCTGCACGAACTCCTCGAAGATGTGTTCTGCCTCGTTCTCGGGAACGCCGATGCCGGTGTCCTCGACCACAAACTCGGCCATCGACGGCTGCATGTTCACCTTCAGCACCACCGTTCCCTCCTTCGTGAACTTCTGGCCGTTGTCGAGCAGTAGCGAGAGAGCCCGCGTGGCCTGCTGCAGGTTGGTGGTGAGCATGGCAGCGCTGGCCTCGTCGGTCACCTGCATGTCGAACCTGACGTGCTGGCAGTTGCTGATGCCGCTGTCCTCGGCAGCCTGGGCGGCTATCTGTATGGCCAGTACGCTGTCGTTGCGCTCTATGACGCTGCGGCTGCTGGCATCCGACAGCTCCAGCATCTTATTGACCAGTCCGGTAATGCGGCTCGTGTTCTCCGTGATTTTCTGGTTCACGTCCTGCCGGGTGGCGTCGTCGAGTTCCAAGCCGGGCGTGGTAATGATTTGCGTGAAGCCGGAAAGAATGTTGAGCGGAGTGCGTATCTCGTGCGAAATCTGCTGAATGAACACCGTCTTCATGCGCGATGATTCCTCGGCCTTTGCGTTGGCTATCTCCAGCTTCTGGTAGGCATGCTCCAAGCGCTTGGCTGCCAGATGGCGGAAGTAGATGAAGAGTCCGAAGAAGACGATGACGAGCACCAGGGCTACGCTTGTGGCCACGAAGCGCTGCCGGGCAAGGTCGGCTTTTTGCTGTGCTATTTCCGCCTCTTTCTGCTGGGTGTTGTAGATGGTGGCCAGTTCTGCGGCATCGTCTTGCTGGTTCCAGACGATGGCCGAGTCGAGCCTTTGCACTATCCGGGCGCCTACGGCCAGTGCCGAGTCGTTGCGATGGGCACCCATGTTGGCCCGGAACTTCGGCAGCATGAGATGCTGTATGTTATCGAGCGTCGGGGCAATGTTATACTTATTCATCTGCTCGTCGAGCATTTCGTAGTTGCGAGCAGCCTCGACCCATCTGTGAGCCGACATCAGATAGCTGGTGGCCTCAAGAAGACCGTCGCTGGTCTTGGCATAGCTCGTCTGCAAAGCGGTGAGATAGGCTGCCGATGCTTCTTTCTTGAATCCCAGGCCCTCCAGGGCACAGGCACGGTAGAGGTTCAGACGGGCCCACTGCTTGTCCAAGTATTCGGCCTTGGCGGTGGGCAGCTGCTCGTAGCGCAGCAGGAACTCTTCGAGGTGGTCGGTCCAGACGCGGGCCTGTTCGAAGTTCTTCTGCGACAGATAGTTGTCGGTAATAGTGATGATTCCGGCAATGGCGCTGTTGAAGTTGCTCACGTTGCCATCGGTGTCAATGATATGCTTGTATTTCTGATAGACCTCCTGAAAGCTGCTTTCAGCCTCCTGCGGGTTGCCCAGTCTCAGCTGGCAGCAGCCAATGCTGGTAAGCAGATAGACGTAGTCGCTGTTGTAGTCGTTGCCCGTCTGCTCTATCTTCTCCACGGCGGGCATGGCAGCCCTGAGCGTGGCCTCGTATTCGCCCCTGAGCAGGAGGAGCGCCGCCAGACGGTTGGCCGACTTGGCATAGTAGTCCATGTCCTCACTGCTGCTCACGTCGAGGGCGACGGCCTTTTTCCAGTAGTTCTCCGCCAGCCTCATTTTCCGTTGCCGCGAGTAGGCATAGCCCCGCCAGTAGTTGGCTTTCATGTCGGTCAGGTTGCCAGAGCCTTGCAGCTCGTCGGTCAGCAAGAGCAACTGCTCGTAGTCGTGCTGCTGGTAGGCAGCAGCAATCAAACTGTCGGCCTGGCTGGTCGATGTGCCGGCCTGCTTTCTCTCTCCACACGAAGCCATGAAGATGATGGCAATGGCCAGCATCAGCAGCAATGGAAGATTATGTTTTTTTCCTTTCATGATGCACACTATTCGAATATGGCTACAAAGTTACGCATAAAAGCGAGAATAGCGAAAGAAATTAAGGGAAATTAAGGAAAAAAGCTTATCGGCCTGTGCGCAAGCGCAGTTGCAGCTCGACGTCGGTTGCCCGTGGCGCGTCGATTTGCTGCAAGCCAGTGCCTATGGTGTTGCGGTCGGCATACCACGTGTGGCCGGCCCTAACGTTCAGCTGCAGGGTGCGGCCCACGTCGGCACGGGCCAGGAGCGAGAGGCGCACACCGCGACCGTAGTACATGGGAAAGGCATATTCGTGGGGCAGCTGCCGTTCGTAGACGTAGATGCGGGTGGCGTATGACGGTGTGTCGAACCAGCCGGCCATCATTCCCAAGGAAAGCCAGCGGTGCTTCCAGTCGACTCGCTGGCTCAGCATGAAGCCCGTCTCGGTGCTTCCGTTTTCCACTCCGCTCAGGTCTATCTGTGTGCGGGTGCTCCACTGCTCGCCATCGTCGTAGGCCACCGACAGGCGCGCCCGGTGCTCGTCGATGGACAGCAGGGCCGTCTTGTCGCTGTTGTCTTTTTCCTTTCGGTGCAGTCGGTATCGCCCTTTTACGGTCAGGTGGCGAAGGGGCGTCCATGTCATTTCGGCAAAATAGTCCTGAACCGTCGACGATTGCGACACCTGGTAGCGAGCCCAGGGGAAATAGGCAAAGTCGGCGTAAGCCGAGAGGGTCAGCCGGCTGAGCATCTGCCAGGTGGCTCCGACATAGAGGCCGCTTTCGTTTCGCACACTCGACCCCTCGCCGAAGGCATGGCCGTGGAGCGTCGTGTAGCGATAGCTGTAGAAACGGTGGAGCGCCATGAGGGCCAACCGTGCCGACGGCTGGAAGCTGACGGCGTGGATGGTGGCCATGTGGGCATCGCCGTCGATGGCGGTCTCGCCGCTGAATGCTACGTGATGGCGGGTGATGCCATAGTCGGCACTGGCATTCATGAAGCGCCGGCCACGGGGGTAATAGCGGCGGAAGAGGGCCGACTGGTCGGGACTAAGCTCGCGGTCGAGCCAGGTGCAGACGCCAGTGAGTCCCAGATGGATGCCGTTTTTGCGGAACGACAGGTTCAGGCCGGCATCGGCAGCGTGGGTGTTGTTCTTCTTGCCCATCTCCGTGGGGGTGCGGTGATAGCCGGTGCTTACGATGGTTCGGGCCGTGCCGTCGCTGTTGAGCGTGGCATCGAGCTGACGATAGGACACGAAGGGCGTGGCGCTTAGCGATGGCCAGAGCCTGACGGTGGCGGCGGCACCCTGGTAGTAGTCGGTTGCCGAGCGCGAGGTGTGCGGTCTCAGGCTGCGCGTGGGCCGGCCCAGGTTCTGAAGCGTCATCTGCTTGCCCAGCGAAAAGCTGTTGTTGAGCACCAGCCCCATGCCCGTCGACAGCTTGTAGCGCCCCACGACGGCGGTCTCGACAGGCCCCAGCTTGCTCATTTGCAGATAGTAGTTATAGACATCGTAGCCCCACTTGTTGCGGTTCGAGAAGAAAGGCTCGCCCGCATCCTGGGCCCCCATCAGCCCCATTCGCACGTAGTCGCCGTAGCCGAACTCGTAGCGCAGCCAGTGACGGTACTTATAGCCCAGATAGCCATTGCGGTCGCCCTTGCGGTCGTAGAGAGGAAGACGGGCCGAGGCCGTGAGGGTGTGGCGACCGCCGCCCGCTATTTGGCGCAACGAGGGAAACCGGACGGTGTCTTGCTGTTGGGAGATGCAGACGAAGAAGGGCAGAAGCCGCAACTGACGGTAGTCGAGCGAGGCCACCATGCGCAGCTCGCCTAAGGAGCGCATGGGGCCGTAGCGGTCCAGATATTCCATGAGGTCCATCACCTGCTGGGCCGAGAGAAAGGGCAGCCGCTCCAGGTCGTCGCGAGTGGCGCGGTTCAGGTCGATGGGGTGTTCGGCCAACTGCCACAGAAGGTCGTAGGTATCCTCGTCCAAGGTGCCATCCTCCTCGCTCTCCTCGCGCAGGTCGTCGGCCAGGTCGTTCCATGCTTCCTGCCACGCGGCATGCCGTTCCTGTGCCGAAACACTGGTTGACGTTGTCAGGAATAATGGCAGAAGAGGGGCGATGGCCACTGCTTTGCGGAATGCTTCTTTCATAGTATTGCAAAGTTAGCATTTTTCTGACGAAAAAAGTCTTTCTGCGTCGCAAAAAAGCTAAATATTATTGAAATATTTTGTCATGTCGGCAAATTGCCGTACCTTTGCACCTCTTTTAATAACATAAAGCCATTTTCTCAATTTAAAACAAAGCGAAGGTATGTCATATTTTTTCTCATCCGAATCAGTTTCTGAAGGCCATCCCGACAAAGTGGCCGACCAGATTAGCGACGCGCTTCTCGACCAGTTCCTGGCCTACGACGAGCATGCCCGCTGTGCCATCGAGTCGTTTGTCACCACCGGTCAGGTGGTCATCATGGGCGAAGTGCGCTCAGAGGTCTACATCGACCTGCAGACCATTGCCCGCAACACCATCAAGAAAATAGGCTACACGAAGGCCGAGTACCAGTTCGACGGTAGCTCCTGTGGCATTCTCACTGCCATCCACGAGCAGAGTGCCGACATTAGCCGGGGAGTGGATAGAGCCCCCCTTTCGTCCCCCGAGGGGGATACGATAGCCCGCAAATCTAATGAAGCCCCCTCGGGGGCAGTAGAGGGGGCTTTGGACCAGGGCGCCGGCGACCAGGGCATGATGTTCGGCTATGCCACCAACGAGACGGAGAACTACATGCCCGTCTCGCTCGACCTGGCCCACCTCATCATGCGGACGCTGGCCGAGATTCGCAAGGAGGGCAAGGAAATGACCTACCTGCGCCCCGATGCCAAGAGCCAGGTCACCGTGCAATACAGCGACCAGGGCATACCCGAACGCATCGACACCATCGTCGTCTCGACACAGCACGACGAGTTTCTCGCCGGAGGCAACACAGAACTCGGACCCAAGAACGACGAGGCCATGCTGGCCAAGATCAAGGACGACGTCATCAACATTCTCATACCCCGCGTCAAGCAGCAGATACACTCACAGCGGGTGCTCGACCTCTTCGGCCTCGACATCAACTACTACGTCAACCCCACGGGCAAGTTTGTCATTGGCGGCCCACACGGCGACACAGGCCTCACGGGCCGCAAGATTATCGTCGACACCTACGGCGGCAAGGGTGCCCACGGCGGTGGTGCCTTCAGCGGCAAGGACTCGTCGAAGGTCGACCGCTCGGCTGCCTACGCTGCCCGCCACATTGCCAAGAACATGGTGGCGGCCGGCGTCAGCGACGAGATGCTCGTACAGGTGAGCTATGCCATCGGCGTGGCCCGGCCCATGAACATCTACGTGAACACCTACGGCCGCAAGCATGTAGACATGAGCGACAGCGAGATAGCCCGCAAGATCGAGAAGCTGTTCGACCTGCGCCCCAAGGCCATCGAGCGCGCCCTGAAGCTGCGACAGCCCATGTATTTGGAAACGGCAGCCTACGGCCACATGGGGCGCAAGCCAGAAGTGGTGAAGAAGACCTTCACCAGCCATTACCATGACACGAAGGAAATGGAAATAGAGCTGTTTACCTGGGAGAAGCTGGACCGCGTCGACGACATACGCCGCGAATTCGGACTCTAAGACAAGCACACTCCGAAGAGAGAGAGATGACTCAGGAGAACACTTTTGAGTGGCTGTCTGCCGACAGTCTGCCAGAACCGCTCTATGTCAAGAAGCATTCTTTCCTGGCCGACTCGCTCACCTATACCGGTCGTGGCTACGACCGTATGGGCGTAGCGGGCGACCCCGTTCCCTACACCATCCGGGGCGACAACTTCTTCACCTCGGTGTTCCTGCTGTGCTTCGTGGCACTCATCATCTCTCTCTCAAACACCAAGCAGTTCGTGGTGCGATGGCTGAAGAGCTTCTACTATCCGGCCCATGTGGCGAAGAACCTCAACATGACCTCGGGCGAGATGCGCTTCCAGCTGTTCCTGGTGCTGCTTGCCAGCCTGCTCTATGCCATTGCCGTCTACATGTATGCCAGGGACTTCATTGCCGACACCTATTTGGTGGGCGACTACACGCTCGTGGGGATTATCTTCGCCAGCTTCACGGGCTACTTCCTCTTCAAGAACATCCTCTACGTTTTTGTCAACTCCGTCTTCTTCACCAGAGCCCGGCAATACGAATGGCTGCAAACCATACTCTTCCTCACGGCAATGGAAGGAGTACTGCTCTTTCCCATCGTCTTGGTGCAGGTTTATTTCGACTTGTCGTTCGAAAAAGCGGTATATTATTATTGTTTTGTGCTCATTTTGGTAAAAATTCTGACATTTTATAAGTGTTGGAGCATCTTTTTTAGGCAAACCAACGCTTTTCTGCAAAATTTTTTGTACTTTTGCACCCTCGAAATCGTACCCATCCTTTTTTTAGGCGGTGGTCTGAGCATGATAATCGATATTTTGAAAATAACTATATAGAAGAGATGATTAAGAAAATTTTGGTATCTCAGCCAAAACCTACGAGCGAAAAATCGCCCTATTACGACATTGCCGAACGCTTTGGAGTAGAACTGGTGTTTCGTCCTTTCATCAAGGTCGAGGGCATCAGCGCCCGTGAGTTCCGTAATCAGAAAGTGAACATCCTCGACCATACGGCCATCGTCTTCACGTCGCGTCATGCCATCGACCATTTCTTCACGCTGGCCAAGGAGCTGCGTGTCAACATTCCCGAGGACATGAAGTATTTCTGCGTGACCGAAACCATTGCCCTCTATATTCAGAAGTACGTGCAATACCGCAAGCGCAAGGTGTTCTTCGGTTCAACAGGACGCGTCGACGACCTGCTGCCCACCATGATCAAACACAAGACCGAGAAGTATCTGGTGCCCATGAGCGATGTTCACAACGACTCGCTCACCCAACTGCTCGACTCGAAGAAGCTGAACCATACGGAGTGCGTGATGTATAAGACGGTGAGCAACGACTTCACCGAAGAGGAGGTGAAGACGTTCGACTACGACATGCTCATCTTCTTCAGCCCGTCGGGCATTGAGTCGCTCACGAAGAACTTCCCCAATTTCGACCAAGGCAAGATAGCCATCGGCACCTTCGGGCCTGCTACCGCACGGGCCGTGACCGACGCGGGCCTGCGGCTCGACTTAGAGGCGCCCTCAGACAAATACCCCTCGATGACCAGCGCCCTTCAGCACTACCTTATCATGCAGGAGGACTGACGTCTGAACTCCAATTATAGACAAGTGGACTTTTCATTCCCGAAACGAGAACGGATAGTAAGCCAGAAGCTCATTGACGAGCTTTTCGGCAAACAAGGCAGCCAGTCGATGGTTGCCTTTCCCATTCGTGCCGTCTACGAGGTGTCCTCTCACCCCTCACCTCTCAACCCTCAACCCTCAACCCTCAACCCTCAAATCCTCATCAGTGTGCCCAAGAAGAAGCTGCACCACGCCGTAGACCGCAACCGAGTGAAGCGACAACTGCGCGAGGCATGGCGCCACAACCGCCAGCCGCTCATGGACATCCTGCCCGAGGGACAGAACCTGCTCGTAGCCTTTGTCTGGCTTTCCGACCGCCACTTCAGCTCTGGTGAGGTGGCTTTGCGCATGAAGAAACTGATAGGCAGGATGGCTGCAAGCCTTCACGCCTGAGAATAATGCCCATGACGACCCTCTGGCACCGACTGTGGACCATCCTCTGCTGGCCGTTGAAGTGGCTCCTGCTGCTTCCCATCCTGTTCTATCGCCAGTTCATCACACCCTTCACGCCACCCTCCTGCCGCTTCACCCCTACCTGCTCAGAATATGCCCGCGAAGCCATCATGAAGCACGGCCCCTTCAAGGGCCTCGCCCTCGCCGTGTGGCGCATCCTGCGCTGCAATCCCTGGGGCGGCTCCGGCTACGACCCCGTGCCCTGATAGCGGCAATCTTGTATCGCCATCCTTTAGTACGCTTCCAGTACTTCAGCATCCGTACTCCAGTACTTCAGCATTAGAACTGCAGTCAAAGAGGACTCATAAATATAAGGCCTTCATCAAAATAATAATATCATAAATGAGAAAGGTAATTGACGTGGCTATACGTATTGATTGTTATTATCGAATAACTCTTCCTTGAAGTATTCGATAGCTTTCTTCAAGGGTTCCAAGTCGTTCTTCACGATACTGAAGATTGCATCGGCATCAACCTCGAAGTAGTGATGGGCCATGATGTCTCTTGCTCCCATAACTTTCTTCCACTCTACAGCGGGGTATGTGGGAAGCAATTCCTTGTCAGTGAATTTATCGAGCGTTTTTACTGCTTCGCCCAAAGCAATGATTACCATACAAGCCGCGTCGAGTTTCTCCATTCCAAAGGGTGAAGGAGGAAATCGTCGACAGTGTGAATCTGCACCGTCCGCTCCTGCAGCCGGGTGATAGCTGTCTCAATATTCTTCAGGGTCTCATAGACCATGGCCAGTTTCTCAGTAGACTCGAATTCCATATTTTAAGATTTGCTGTTTAAACAAGGGGTTCATACGTTCGCGCATTCTTACCACATCAACGTCGCAGCCAAGCAGTTCCTGCAGGTAGATTTTCACGCCGGCCTGGTTGAACAGGTTGGGTATCATCTCTACACAAATGTCCACGTCGCTGTCCTCCCGCTGCTCGTTGCGTGCCAGTGAGCCGAAGAGCATCATGGAGTGTACGCCGTAGTGCTCGTCAAGATACTGGCGAGTGGTTTTTAGCTTTTCTATGGTCTGTGTTCTGTCGAGCATAAACGAATTCTATTGACGTTTCACGCTGCAAATATACGAAATATATTCCAATCTTGGATGAAAAAGGCGAAAAAATATTTCCCTGTTGCTTATTCGTAGTGCCTGATTCTTACCTCAATGCCATCTTCTTTCAGCAAGTCGGGAATAGCACTCACGTCAGTCTGCCCGTAATGATAAGGAAACAGAACCTTGGGCTTCACTACCTTTGCTGCTCTTACAAGTTGCTCTGTTGTCATTGTGAAAGGCTGATTGCAGGGCAGGAAAGCAATGTCGATGTCATTGATGGCAGACATTTCGGGAATGTCCTCGGTATCTCCAGCCAGGTAAATTCTCAGTCCGTCAATGGTCAGGATAAAGCCGTTGTCCCTTCCCTTGGGGTGGAATTGCCTGTTGGCCTCGGTGGTGTTATAGGCCGGTACCGCTTCAACGGTAAAGTCGTCTGCTATCTGGAGATGGTCACCATTCGCCATGACGGTACCATAGCCCAGCATGTCGCCGCATCGTTTGTTAGTAATAAGTTGTGTTGATTCGCCCGTGAGTGTCTTGATAGCCTCTTGGTCGAAATGGTCAGGATGTTCGTGGGTAACGAAGATATAGTCTGCCTTAGGCATCGAAGCATAGTCTATAGTCCTGTCTCGTAATTTCAGCACAGGGTCTATCTCAATCTCCTTACCATCATACTCCATCCTGATGCTGGCATGCATGAGAGCGTGGAACCTGACGGTCTTTCCGCTTTTTGTCTTGAAAGCATCGACCTCGTAGTTGTCGGTCGTTACGGGCATGTTCACTTCTTTCCAAGCCATGATACCACCATGGAGGTTAACGACCTTGAAGCCTTCTGCCGCAAGTTTGGTAGCGGCATTGGCAGAGCGCTTGCCACTCCTACAGTACACGGCAATGGTCTTTTCCTTGGGCAGAGCCACTTTTGCCTTCTGCATGAAGTCAGGCTGCTTGACGTCGATATTTAGGGCGTTCTCAATGTGCCCCCCATTGAATTCTTCGGCAGTCCTCACGTCAAGAATCACTACGTCAGGCTCGGCTATGAGCTTTGCAAAGCCTTCTGCATTCGTGTCCTCATAGTTTTGTTGGCAGCAAGCAGTAGTCAGTCCAAGTGTTGCCAGCAGGCATGTGAAAATCTTCTTCATATTGCATTTGTTTTTGGTTTGTCAATAAAATGATAATCGAAACACGCATCGTATAATCTTGATATAGCCTTCAATAAGAAGCACCTCTCTCGGCCCAGTCGCCTCGGTCGAGGCTGCGATAGCCAATGGCCTCTGCTATATGCTCCCGCCCTACTCGCTCAGCCCCTGCCAAGTCTGCAATTGTCCTGGCTACTTTGAGTATTCTATTGTAGGCTCTTGCCGACAAGCTCAGTTTCTCCATAGCCATTCGCAACATTTCGATACTGGCTTCGTCGGGTTCTGCATACTGATGAATCATGCGTTCCGTCATCTGGGCATTGCTAAAAACGCCTTTGCTGTCTTTGAAACGCTCTTCCTGTATCCGGCGCGCCTTGATCACTCTTTCACGGATAACAGAACTCGGTTCTCCTGACTGCATTTTTGTCAAGTCCTTAAAAGGTACTACCGGAACCTCTACATGCAGGTCGAAGCGATCCATCAAAGGCCCGCTGATACGGGATGTGTATCGTTGAATCTGCCCCGGCGTACAGACGCAATGATGTGTAGGATCTCCATAATAACCGCAAGGACACGGATTCATTGAGGCAACCAACATAAACGAGCAAGGATATTCCACCGTATAGTTAGCTCTGGCAATTGTTATCTTCCTGTCTTCCAATGGCTGACGCAAGACTTCGAGCGTGGCTTTCGAGAATTCGGGAAGTTCGTCAAGGTACAAAATTCCAAAATGGGCTAATGAAATCTCACCAGGAGTAGCTTTCGCTGTGCCACCAGTCATTGCAACTTGGGAGGTGGAATGGTGCGGACTGCGGAAAGGACGCTGGGTTATCAGAGAGACATTGCTGCCTAATTTCCCTGCTACGGAATGAATCTGTGTTGTCTCCAAGCTCTCCGCGAGTGACAAGGGTGGAAGAATTGAGGGCAATCGCTTCGCCATCATTGATTTTCCCGACCCCGGAGGACCAATGAGAATAATGTTGTGGGATCCTGCCGATGCTACTTCTAATGCGCGTTTTACCGCTTCCTGCCCTTTTACGTCGGCAAAGTCAAGGTCAAAATTGTATTGATGTTCGTAGAACTCCTTGCGGGTATCTACTACTGTTGGAGCATACGAGGTGTTCCCGTTCATAAAAGATACCACATCAGCCAGATTTTCCATTCCATAGACATCAAGGTTATTGACGATGGCTGCTTCACGGGCATTCTCTCTCGGAACGATAAGCCCTTTGAATTTCTCTTTTCTGGCTCGAATGGCTATCGGAAGAATGGCACGAACAGGCTTTAGCTTGCCATCAAGCCCAAGTTCTCCAACCAGCATATATTCTTGAAAGTGGTCGCAGACAATTTTCCCGTCTGCACCTAATACCCCCACAGCCATTGGAAGGTCGAAGCCACTACCTTCTTTCTTCAAGTCAGCAGGAGAAAGATTGATTGTAAGGTCTTGGATGCTCCAATTAAATCCACAGTTAGAAGTGGCTGCACGTATTCTGTCGTAGCTCTCCTTGACGGCAGTGTCGGGCAGGCCTGTCATGTGGAACTGTACGCCGCGAGTTATATTCACCTCCACTGTTACTGTGGTGGTTTCCAGACCGTTGACTGCTACAGTATATGTCTTTGCAAGCATAAGTAAATCGTTTTATTGCTTCTATTTGTTCTTAACTGGCTGCGAAGATACAAAAAATCCACCATATCACTACGATACGGAGGAATCTTTTGTGATTTATTAGGAGATTCGCTTACTCCGGCGTGACCTCGCCGCCAGACTCTCTGTCCATAGACGTCGCGCTCATCGTCCTTCTCAGCGATTGTCACTCATTCCATCCTCTCCTTCAGACCGCGACAGAACGGATGCCGCCGGGACTCCTGCAACGGAGCCTCGGCGGCGGATAATTCTTCAGTGAGGGGGATGCTGCGGCTACCAGCCGAAGAGGTCGGCGTGGGTGCCAGTCTCGAGGAACAGCAGCGTCAGTTCCCTGTCGTGCTGCTCCCACGTCATCAGCCAGTTGGGCTGGATG
>CAJONO010000191.1 GCA_905235905.1 uncultured Prevotella sp. | reverse complement strand
CGGAGAGTGAGGGATTCAAACCCCCGATACCCATAAGGGTATACCGGATTTCGAGTCCAGCGCGATCGTTCACTCTGCCAACTCTCCTTCGCGTTTTGCGAGTGCAAAGTTACAAACAAAATGGAAGAATAAAGAATGACGAATAAAGATTTTTCTTTCGGTTAAACTAATTTAACTTTTTGGTTCTTATACCTTGTGATAATTTTTGTATTTTTGCAAAATAATAATCGATGAGTCGAAAAACAAGTAATAATACTATTCAGTTATGCTAACTACGCTGAAAATACTATTCTGGATTTGCCTCGCTCTTGTGTTCTATACCTATATAGGATATGGTGTGGTGCTTTTTCTGCTGCTGAAAGTGAAACGGCTTTTGTACGGGAAGCCACAGGATGCGTCTCTCCCTGTTGACGAGAGTGATTATCCTGACGTGACGCTCATGATTTGCGCCTATAATGAGGAAGAGGTCATTCCAGAGAAGATGGAGAACATCAGGCAGTTGCGCTATCCACGAGACAAGTTCTGCATTATGTGGGTGACCGACGGCAGCAACGACCGTTCTAACGAGTTGTTGCAGCAATACGAGGAAGTGACGCTTGTCTTCTCGCCTGAACGTCGCGGCAAGGCAGCTGCTATGCAGCACGGTCTGCGCGAGAACAAGGCAGGAATCGTGGTTTTCACCGATGCCAATACGATGCTTAATACCGATGCTATCAGAGAAATAGTGCGGCTAATGCAAAACGAAGACGTTGGCTGCGTAAGTGGCGAGAAACGCGTGGCTGCACGCCAGAAAGGAGAGACGGCGGCCGAAGGTGAGGGACTCTACTGGAAGTATGAAAGTACGCTGAAGCGTTGGGACAGTGAGCTATACTCAGCAATGGGGGCTGCAGGAGAATTGTTTGCCGTTCGAATGAGCGTCTACCGTGAGGCTTCGCCCAATGCTCTGCTCGACGACTTCATGATGTCGATGCTTATTTTGAAAGACGGTCACCGCATTGCCTATACCCGAGATGCCTACGCGATGGAATATGGTTCTGCCGACATGCAGGAAGAATCAAAACGCAAGCGGCGCATTGCAGCTGGCGGATTGCAAAGCATCTGGTGGCTACGTGGGCTTATGAACCCGTTCAGGTATCCGAAAGTGGCCTTCCAGTTTGTGTCGCATCGTGTGCTGCGATGGAGCATTACCCCCGTTGCCCTGTTCCTGCTCATTCCCCTGAACGTGCTTCTTGTCTTCATGAAAGGCGGCACAATCTACACGGTTGTCTGGATTCTCCAAATTCTGTTCTATCTGGCTGCCTTTCTTGGTTGCCTTTTGGCAAACCGCCGAAAGAAGAACAAGCTGCTGAATATAGCCTATTATTTCGTTTTCATGAATCTAAACGTGTTCCGCGGAATGTTCTATTTAAGAAGTCATAAAGTGGGGGGAATTTGGGAAAAAGCACGTCGGGGATGACAAATGTCAAAAAAAATGATATATTTTTGAAGTTTTTTCAAAAAAAATGCAGGTTATTCAAATTTTCTTTGTATATTTGCATATCGTTTGACTGAATTGACTGAAGATGAATCAAGACGAAAAAGAACTGTTGCTTGCTAAGTTTGCCGATGCCAACATGAAGTTGAAAAAGGCAAACGAGCAATTGGCGGCAGCCAACAAGAAACTGAAGGAATACGAGGAGAAGGCAGAGATGGCTATGAACGAAAGCCGCATGAAGACCCTTTTCCTTGCAAACATGTCGCATGAAATACGCACTCCCCTCAACGCCATTGAAGGTTTCTCGCGCATCATGGCGGAAACCGAATCGTCAGAGGAGCGTATGAAATTCATGGAGATTATCGAGAGCAACAACTCACGCCTTCTTAGTCTTGTCAATGAGATATTAGATTTAAGCAGAGTGGAATCGGGCGAAATTGTCATTAAGAAAGCCCCCACCGACTTGAAACAGCTGATGGACAGCATAAAGCAACTGTTTAAGTTCCGTTGTCCAGAAACAGTCAACCTGGAATGGATTGCCCCCAATGTAGCCATAACCATGGTTACCGACGAAAACCGTCTTACTCAGATTTTCTCAAACCTTATTTCCAACGCCCTGAAACACACGTCGAAGGGTTCTGTGATTTTCGGCTATAATCTGATAGACGACAATCAACGTATAGAATTCTACGTCAAAGATACAGGTTCGGGCATCGATCCCAAGTTCATTGACCATATATTTGATGTTTATGCCTCGAAAGATGCCGAGCACCAAAAGGGTTTTGGTCTTGGTCTGGCACTTTGCAAAATCATTGTAGAGAAAATGGACGGAAGCATCAAGGTGAAGTCGGAAGTAGACAAAGGCTCCATCTTTACTTTTGAGTTGCCGTTCCACGGAACTATCGGAGGCCTGTCGACCAGCAGCAGGGCTAATACGAGTAATGCCAATATGCGCACCCTGCGTGTAAGTACCTGTTCCAATGAGAATATGAAGACCATTCTTGTGGCCGAAGATGAAGAGAGTAACTATGAATTGGTGCGCATTGTGTTGCAGAAACGCTATAGGCTGTTGCGGGCACACAACGGCATAGAGGCAGTGACCATCAACGAGGACGAGAAGCCCGACATGATTCTCATGGATATTCGCATGCCCCAGATGGGTGGTCTCGATGCCACACGTATCATCAAGGAAGTGAATCCTGAAGTGCCAGTGATCGCTTTGAGTGCCTATGCCTTTGAAGAGAACATACGCGAAGCCAAGGCTGCTGGCTGCAACGATTTCCTGGCCAAGCCATTCCGTGTTGAGGACTTGGTGGAGATTGTGAAAAAATATATTAGCGAATAACAGCAAAGACACAACGATATGGGAAAATTAGCCGTTTACAAGTATTTTGCATTCATGTTTTTGGTGATTACCCTCTTGGTGTCAGCGTTTACTATCTTTGGTCTTTTCGGTGGAAACACTGATCCCGCCAAGAACACGGCAATGGCCATGCTTGTCTATGTACTTCCCTTGCTCATTATTGCCAACGCCCTCCTCTGCATCTATTGGATTATACGGCGGCGCTGGCATTGGCTGCTCATCCCAGTGATTACGCTGTTGTGCTGCATTCCTTATATCGGCACCCTTTATCAGCCAGGCTTGTTTGTCTCAGCCGATGAAAGCAAGTCGGGACTCAAGATAGCTTCCTACAACGTGGCAATGTTTGGCAGGGAAATAAACGGGTTCAAGGCCGAGGACATTCTGGCAGAGATGAAGAGACAAAAGGTAGACGTGCTCTGCTTGCAGGAGTATATGGAGCGTAGCGGCGACAAGAGCAATTCCAAGAGTTATCGCGAATACTTCACCTATATGGCTAAAGGGCGGGACGACATGGTCATCTTCAGTCGTTTTCCCATTAAGAAAACCGAAACGATAGACTTTGGAGTGACTAACAACAGCGGCATGTGGGCCGATGTCAATGTCAACGGCAAACTTATTCGGGTGTTCAATGCCCATCTCGAAACAACAGGATTCAACCGCACACTTTATAAAGCAGCAAAAATGGAGATGCGTGGCTCGCATGTGGAAGAGAATGCCATCATCAAAGCTATCTATGGCAACTATACATTAGGCATGATAGTTAGGGCGGGCCAGGCAAACCTGATGGCACAGATTATTCATACGACAGAAATACCTGTCATCGTCTGCGGTGACTTCAACGACGTGCCCTATTCCTATACCTATAACACTATGAAGGGCGATTTGGTCGATGCTTTCAAAGAGTGTGGCAGAGGATTCATGTACACCTATAGAGGAGCAAAAAAAGCAAGAATCGATTACATTTTCCACGATGAATCGCTTGTGGGCGAAAGATTCTACACCCAAGAGCTGAGCTATTCAGACCACAATCCCGTTTATCTGCGAATAGCCTTATAGCCTAACTAATAAGCTGCCCTATATTTTCCGTCATCCTTGTCATTAAGCATAGAAAGATATGACTGATAACGGCTTTCGGCTATGTAGTGTTCTTCCAAAGCCTTGAGCACCGCACAGCCGGGTTCGTGTGTATGGGTGCAGTTAGAAAAGCGACAGTTCTTCGAGAAGTGGAACAACTCCTTGAAATAGCTGGTCAATTCTTCTGCTTCCATATCAAAGGTGCCAAACCCTTTTATGCCTGGAGTGTCGATGATATAGGACGGTTGGGAAGTGGAAGACTCTATGGGAATCATTTCACTGAAGGTGGTGGTGTGCATGCCCGTGTCATGGGCATTGCTGATTTCCGCAGTACGTAAATGTACGCCCGGCACCAACTTGTTGATTAGTGAAGACTTCCCCACTCCACTGTTGCCACTAAGCAAAGTTATTTTCCCATTTAGCAATGGCAGGATCTTTTCCAAACCATCGCCGTTAGCGACTGACACCTCATGGCATTCGTAACCCACCGTCTCATAAAGGTTGACCAGCATTTGCTGGTACCGTCTTTCATCGTCGTCAAGCAAGTCGGTCTTGTTGAACAGCAGCACTACAGGCACCTGGTATGCCTCGGCTGAAGCCACAAAACGATCGATGAATGTTGTCGATGTCTGCGGATGACTCACTGTGACCATCAGAAATGCTTGGTCGATATTTGCTGCAAGAATATGGCTTTGCTTCGAAAGATTCTGAGATTTGCGAATGATGTAATTTCGCCTATCGTCAATGTCTGTGATAAACGCGGTGGCAGAGGCTTCGGTACTCAAAGGAGAAACCGTCACCTTATCGCCCACGGCTACGGGATTCGTGCTCCGAATGCCTTTCAAACGGAAACTTCCCTTGATCTTACAATCGAAGAACTGGCCATCGTCCGTGCGGACGGTGTACCAGCTCCCCGTATTTTTGACAACAAGCCCCTTCAACCCTTATACTGTCATGATTTCCTTATTCTTAGCCTCCATGAGCGTATCAAGTTTCTTGATAAACTTGTCATGGATTTTCTGAAGCTCCAGCTCAGCGTCCTTCTCGTTATCTTCCGACAATCCGTCCTTGATTGCCTTCTTCAACTTGTCCTTGATGTCGCCACGCACGTTGCGCACTTCTACTTTGGCTTTCTCTGTAATCTTGTTACACTGCTTCACCAAGTCACGACGGCGCTCCTCGGTTGGCTGAGGAATGCTTAACCTAATCACCTCGCCATTGTTCTCAGGAGTGATGCCTACATCGCTGTCCATAATGGCTTTCTCAATATCCTTAATCTGCTTCCTGTCCCATGGCTTTATGGCTATTGTACGTGCATCGGGTGTCGACACGTTGGCCACCTGATTCAGTGGTACTTTAGAACCATAAGACATGACTCTCACACCATCGAGAATGGCAATGTTGGCGCGGCCAGCACGCACACGGTTCAACTCTTCCTCCAAGAAGAGGGCAGCCATCTCCATTCTCTCCTCACTCTCTTTCAAAGTTTGTTTTACGTCTATCATTGTGTATAAGATTTAAATTCTGATTACAAATGTAATGCTTTTCCCTGAAACCCACAAGTATTTAAGCATTTTTTTTATTATCAAGCCTCTTTTTTCCTGCATTAACAGCACCTCTTCCTATTTTCTATCTTAGTGATGATAAAAAAACAACTTAACAGCCGAAGACAAAGCACAGGGATTCATAGAACTGAATGGCCAGAATGTAGAGCAAGAAGAACGGAGAAGCCTGGGAAACGCCATAGGCAAAGGAATTGAAAACGTCGGTAGCCGAATGGAAAATGCGTGTAGCAAAAGCATTGGCCAGCGACACAAGAATCATTCCAAACGCTATGATGGGAACCATGGCCCTGCTGAATGGTGATGGGAACAAACTGCCAGTGGCCGAAAGAAGAATGGCGTGGGGAGGAAGTGCAAGCAGGAGGATAGCAACAACATAGATGGCCAGCGTAGCCAATGACACGAACAAGCCTGTCCTGCTCCATGAGCCTTCTACTAACGAAGGGAACAGTCCCTGATGCATGCATCCATAGGCCATCGATAGCAAAATCAGCCAAATGAGTACAGGTGTTTGAGTGAAGTAGACGAACTGACCCATAAACCATCGCAAGCCCTCACTGGTGAGCATGGAGCGCACCCCTTCGGTCATCGTGGCTGACAACACCCACGACAAGAATACCAGCAACACTTCGGCCACTGCCAATAGCACGTCGAGAATAATGATGGTCTTATTCTTCATCGGCCTCCAGCGTGTCAATATCTATAATACGCAATTCCAATGCCCTTACCACAAGGCGAGTAGCGTTGACACCGCCGGTAGCATTGGGAAAGAGTTTCTGCACAAGCTCATTCTGCCGTTTTTCCAAACTTTTCACGCCAAAGGGCATGCCTCGTAATTGGGCTATTTGGTCTTTCGTATATCCCAAGGCTAAATGACGCAAAAACCGTTCGTCATACTCGTCAATCTCATACCCTATAAGCGCCTCCTGCTTGGCAAGCTGCGAACTGACACTCCGTTTGAAGCGTTCTACAATCTTACGGAGAATAGGCTCGTTAAATACCAGCTGTTTACCATCCATTACCGCACTCACATCATGGCGAGTGAGCAGTTCGCCAGTTTTAAGTATGATGCCGTCGGCACCTGCATCGAGCACGTCGACCCATAGTTTCTCATTGAGAATCTCGCCAGTAAAGATAAGGACTTTTAGTTGCGGATGTAATTCTTTTGTCTGCCGACAAATCTCTACGCCCACAGTCGTCGAGCCTCCAAGCCCCAAATCGAGGAGCACCAAATCGGGCACCTGCTTCTTCATGAGGCGCCAATAGTCAATTTCGCTTCCTGCCGTTCCAATCACTTCTGCCTCGGGTATCTCATTACGAATGATTCCCTCGGTGCCCTTCAGTTCGAGGGGCACGTCTTCAACGATAATTACTTTGAAGTTTTGCATATCTGTTTAGGTAATATGATTACAATATTTGTTTGTCCCTTAACTACTTCAGCCCAAATGCCACAAGCCCTGCGGCCAGTTGCCTCGCCATGGTCGCGCACTATCTGGCGGCAGACAAGATAGGGTATGTGGCTTTTATCTTCCTGACCGCCAACGGGCATGAAGAGCATGCGCGCCTCGTCGCTGTCAAGTTGCAGATGGGGCATCGCCACTCGGCACATCACGTAATGCTCATCTTTCGATGCGTACTCTACACTCAGAGGTTCTTTCTGACCTGCCTGTCTGCGGAGTATGTCGAAGAGATAATCTATCAGATTCTCGTCGCCAAGGATTTCATGGTCGAGAGATTTCAGGTGAAGCCTGGTGCCGGCCATCTGAGTCATGGCCTGTTCCGTAAGGATGGCATACAACTCACGATAGTAGCCCACCACCTCGGGCAACGACGACGTATCAGAAGAATCGAGCAAGAGGCGAATACGGCTGGGATAGTACATGGTCTCATGTTTCAATGCTGAGAGGCAATTATCGAGTACTTGATTGCTCACATGCAGATAGGCATCTTCCATCTCAGTGCGTCGCAGTTCATCTTCCTTCTGACTCATATCGGCCTGAAGCTGCTGCTGTTGCATGGCCTTTCGTTGCATAGTGTAGAGTACTTGCAAAACAATGACCAGCAAGACAACGAGCAGAATGACTGCCAATAACATGATGGCAACTGTATGGTTCTCTTGCGACTGCTGCATCTTACGACAATAAGCTTCAAGCTGGGTATCGGCCGACAACTCCTTGAAAAGCTGAGTGTATATGCTGTTATTATAGGCATAAAGTTCCCACTCATGCAAGGCCAATGCCGACACAGCCGTCTCATTGCGCATCATGAGCAGAATGCTATAGTTGACCTTCACGCTATCTCGAAACCATAACACCTCTGGTGGTACCAGCGACTGGCTACCCTTGAAGAGTAGCGTGTCTGTCTTGCCGGGACGAGCTTGCCTGTAAAAAGCATTCAATGACTGACGACACATGTCGGCATACAAAAGGGAACGGCCATAATTACCACTGATATTTGCATAATAGGCTGAGTCTGCATAGATGCTGGCTTTAGACAGTTCAGCATTTTGGGCACAAAGCGTGGAACAGCCTATGAACAGAAGTGCTACAGCCTTTGCTATTCCTTTGGGTAAACGGAAGAAAAAACGGCTACCATGCCCCAACTGGCTCTCAGCCCTCAATTCACAGACGGAGAAGATGCGACTGGTCTTCCGATATTTTTCAATGATACCTTTGCAATTAAGCAAACCAAAACCGTGGTGATGGACAGCTGATTGTTTGTCGATGATGGGCTTGCGGTCGAATAAGTGAGCCAGCGTGTCTTCATCCATACCTTTTCCGTTGTCTGTCACGTTTACTTCAACATAATTGTCGGTTTCGGTAGCAGAGATTTTAACCGTTCCCCCAGGCGAAGTGAATTTGCGAGCGTTGTCTGCTAATGTGTTGAGCATGAAAAGCGTGAGCACTCGGTCGGCTTTCACCTGACAATTGCTGGCATCGATGTTAAGCTCCACACCATTCATCTCAAAACTTTTCCGTGATTTGGCCACAATATCGAACAGCGGTTGCAAGGGAAAAGTCTCTATATGAAGACTCAACTCGCCCTGACGTAGCTGAATCCATTGCGTAAGCAAATCGTTCTGTTCGTTAATCTTGTCGATAAGTTCATGCAAGAAGTCCCTGTCGAACGAGTCATGTTCCACCTCATAGAGGATGCGGTCGATAAAGGGTGTTATGCTTATGGCAAGCGATATTTTTGCCCTTTGCTCGGCATTACGGCGTTCGCTTTTCTCTATTTGTAGCTTTCGACTGGCTATTAATTCACCTATCTCTTCCAATTGTTCATTGGCTCGTTCTGTCAGCTTGTTTTTACTAAGCCAGCGATAATGCCACTTGTAAAGGAACATGATTTGTCCTATTAATAGGAAGATAGCAATGGCAATAGCCAGCAGAAGACGGTTCAAACGACCTACAGTGTTGTCGAGTTGTGCTGCTCTTGCCTCGAGCGAACGGTCTTGACGAGTCTGTTCCTGAAGGTCAAGATAGATGTTGCGGTTGTAATCGCTGGCAGCCTTATCGTCCATGGCAGAATATGCCACACTTAGCTGTTCACGAATACTTGCCACAAGGTCGGGAGCCTGAAAAACGAGTGAATCGTCGAGAGCGCGTTCCAGATAGTAAAGTGCAGAGGCATAGTTGCCATTGGCACGAGCACATGAAGCCAAACTGCGGTAGGCGCCTGCAGTCTGATAGACATCGCCATACTGCCGGAAGAGACAAAGAGCCTCTTCGGCAAGCTGGCCGGGAAGTTCGGCAGGCGACACATCGTCTGTGTTCAGGTAGCTCAAGGCATAGAGATTATTATGGAGCAGCAATTCCCATTTTTCTGATTTAATCAGATGCTCTGCCAGTCCTTCCAAAGAATTGGCTTCGAAATAAGGATAGTTATGCTGACGGGCAAGGATAAGGCAGCGCAGCAGATAATCGAACTCCTGCTGATAGACCTCTAACTGTGTGTTTGCAGTAATAATACCGCCTGCACCAATATTATAAAGATAGTTCAGATGTTGAGGAACAAACGATTCTTTTACCCATACTGCATCCGAATTCACTTTTGTATCGATTGCTTTCAAAGCCTCGACCGATTGCTGTTCAAGACCTACATAATAATAATAGGTGGAGGTGACAATTGAAAGTTCGGTCTCGGCATAGAGCAGACGCTGTCGCTGACGGTCGTTCAGTCCGGGCAAGTCCTCGTTAATACGACGCAATGCCTGCTGAGCCTTCTCACGATAATCATAGAACTCGCGGTTACGCGAACGTCGTTGGCACAGGCGCATTTGCTGTATGTTGGCAATGAGCAGTTCGAGCTGATTATCAGTCAGGTCGGTAACGGAGTCGAGTTGAAGTTTAGCCTCGTCATAATGCATTCGGGCTATAGAAGCAAAGGCTAAATTGTTCAGTGCTTCGGCTTGCCCATCGCGATAGTGCTGCGAAAGGTGCAATGCCTTACGGGCATAATACTCAGTAGAGTCTATGTTTCGGTAATGATAGGCGTATGAAAGAGAATTCAGCTTGTCCACCGCCTGCCTATCAGAGGGTGAACAAGCTGAAAATGCGGATAGAAATACGAAAAGCCTAAGCGCGAGCCTTAGCCACATAGCCAAGTGCCTCCTTGCACTTGTCGGTAACATACTGCCAGTCACCGGCTTTCACCTTGTCGCTGGGGAAAAGCTTCGAGCCCATTCCGACACAGAACACTCCGGCCTTGAACCACTTCGTGAGGTTCTCTTCGTCGGGCGAGACACCGCCAGTGACCATAATCTTCGACCAAGGCATCGGAGCCTTCAGGCCTTTCACCATGTTCGGCCCCACCACGTCGCCAGGGAACACCTTCGTCAGGTCGCACCCCAGCTCCTGGGCCTTGCCAATCTCGCTGACAGTCATGCAACCTGGACAATAGGGCACCAAGCGACGATTGCATACGGGAGCAATGTCTGGGTTGAACAGCGGACCCACCACAAAGTTTGCCCCTAACTGCAAATAGAGGGCTGCCGTAGGAGCATCGACAACCGAGCCAATGCCCAGTGCCAGTTCGGGGCACTCCTTGTCGGCCCACTTCACCAGTTCGCCAAACACTTCCTGTGCGAAGTCGCCACGGTTTGTAAACTCGAACGCACGAACGCCGCCTTCATAGCAAGCCTTGACCACGTTCTTACAGGTCTCCAGGTCTTTGTGATAGAACACGGGCACCATACCGGTGTCGCCAATCTTCTTCAGTACTGCAATCTTATCAAACTTTGCCATAAACCCACCCCCATCCCCTCCCCATGGGAGGGACGCTTGGTTAGTCAGGGGGTTCCAAGCTTGTTATTCGTTTTTTTGAACCTAATTTGAACCTACCTCCAGATCTATACAGACTTCACTCCCTTGAAGAGGAGTCGGGGGTGGATGTTATCTCTGTACTCTTCCGTTGGCACTACCACCAGCTAATGCCTCTACCTCCTCAACTGAAACGAGGTTGAAGTCGCCATTAATGGTATGCTTCAGGGCCGAAGCTGCAACGGCAAACTCAAGAGCCTCGCCCTGCGTCTTCTTCGTCAGCAAGCCATGAATCAGGCCACCAGAGAACGAGTCGCCACCACCCACGCGGTCGATGATAGGATTGATTTCGTAACGCTTCGACTGATAGAACTCCTTGCCGTCATAGATTAAGGCCTTCCAGCCGTTGAACGTGGCACTGTAGCTCTCGCGCAGCGTAGAGACTACATACTTGAAGCCGAACTCCTGCATCATCTGCTTGAAGATGCCCTCATATCCGGCAGCGTCAGTCTGTCCGCCTTCCACGTCTGCATCGGGCTTGAAGCCAAGGCAGAGCTCGGCGTCCTCTTCATTGCCGATGCACACGTCGACATATTTCATTAAGGGGCGCATAATGCTGATAGCCTTTTCACTTGTCCACAGCTTCTTACGGAAGTTCAGGTCTACACTGACAGTGACACCGTGACGTTTAGCAGCCTCGCAAGCCAGTCTTGTGAGCTCGGCAGCCTTGTCGCTAATAGCAGGTGTAATGCCGCTCCAGTGGAACCACTGGGCTCCCTCCATGATGGCATCGAAGTCGAAATCCTTCGGCTCGGCCTCGGCAATCGAGCTGTGGGCACGGTCGTAGATGACCTTCGAGGGGCGCATTGAGGCACCCGTTTCAGCATAGTACAATCCAACCCGGTCGCCACCACGTGCTATGAACTGAGTGTTCACGCCATAGCGACGCAGGGCGTTCACGGCTATCTGCCCGATCTCATGCTTCGGCAGTTTGCTCACGAAGTAGGCCTCGTGACCATAGTTTGCCACCGAGATGGCTACATTGGCCTCACCACCGCCAGGGATGATGCGGAATGACTCACTCTGAATGAAACGGTCGTTGCCCTGAGGCGACAGGCGGAGCATAATCTCG
>CAJONO010000190.1 GCA_905235905.1 uncultured Prevotella sp. | reverse complement strand
GGACCCGTAGCTTAGCTGAATAGAGCGTCAGATTCCGGTTCTGAAGGTCTTGGGTTTGAATCCCAACGGGTTCACGAGGCAAGCTTTAGGTCGAAGATAGGAGCATAGCTCAGTTGGTTCAGAGCGCTTCAGTCACATTGAAGAGGTCTTGGGTTCGAGTCCCAATGTTCCTACCACCTTTAAAGAATGAAGCAAACGGAGAAGCAGTCGTTTCTCCGTTTATAAGTTTTAGTACTTTTGTACTCAAATTCAATTTAGCTATGGCAACAATACATCTATTGGCATGCTTGAGCATGCTTTCACTTACAACGACTGTAATGGCGCAGAATACTATCAACGATCAGACTGTTGAACTGAAAGTGATTGAGACCAGCGATGTGCATGGACATTTCTTCCCCTACGATTTCATTGAGCACAAGCCGCTGAAAGGGACATTGTCGAGAGTTAACACCTACGTGGAGCAACAGCGCAAGGTCTATGGCGACCGTCTGTTGCTCATAGACAATGGCGACATTCTGCAGGGACAGCCCACATGCTACTGGTCGAACTACGTGATGCCCCAGGCTGAGAACGTTGCGGCTTCTGTGGTAAACTATATGAAGTATGATGCCGAGACTGTAGGCAACCATGACGTGGAGACTGGCCACAATGTCTACGACAAATGGATTCGTGAGGTGCGCTGCCCCATGCTCGGGGCAAATATCGTGACCAAGAGCAGCCAGAGCCCGTACGTCAGTCCCTATGCCCTTATAGAGCGCAATGGTGTCAGGATTGCCATCCTTGGCATGCTCACGCCTACAATTCCCTGCTGGCTCAATGAAGACCTCTACCAAGGTCTGGAGTTCCAGGAGATGGTCGCTTGTGCCAAACACTGGGTGCATTATATAAAAGAGGTGGAGCGCCCCCATCTCATTTTCGGCCTTTTCCATAGCGGGCTCGACGGCGGCATTACGATGGAGAATGGTATCGAGGAGAATGCCTCGAAGCGGGTGGCACAGGAGGTAGAGGGGTTTGATGCCATCTTTTTCGGCCATGACCACATGGTGCATAATCTGCGTCTGAAGAGTCCCAGCGGACGCGAAGTGGTTTGTATCGATCCTTCATGCTACGCCCTAAACGTTGCCGAAGTCACCATCAGGGTCACTTTCAGCAACGGCCAGGTGGTCAGGAAAGAACTGAAGGGCGAAATCGTCAACATGCGCGAACAGCCAGTCGACGAGCAAATGACGGCCCATTTCCAGCCGCAAATCGATGCCATCAAGAAATATGTGGATCGTCGCATAGGACGCTTCGCTGCCGAAGCCAGGACACGCGATAGCTACTTCGGCCCGTCGGCCTTTACCGATTTCATTCATGAAATGCAACTGAGCATTTCCAAGGCCGACATATCCATGAATGCCCCACTATCCTTCGACAGCCGCATAGAGAAGGGCGATGTGACCGTGGCCGACATGTTCAAGCTCTACCGTTTTGAAAACAAGCTCTACATAGTCAACATGACTGGAAGCGAGATTCGGGGACATCTGGAGATGAGCTACGACCTGTGGGTAAACACCATGAAGTCGGCCGACGACCATTTGCTTCTGCTCAACGATGAGTCGCGAGGCGACCAGCAGCGCATGGGATTCCAGAACTATACTTTTAATTTCGACTCGGCTTCGGGTATCGACTATGAGGTTGACGTGACCAAGCCCAACGGTCAGAAGGTGCATATTCTGCGTATGAGCAACGGTGAGCCTTTCTACGAAAACAAAATCTATAAGGTGGTGATGAACAGCTACCGTGGCAACGGTGGTGGCGATCTGCTCATACGTGGTGCCGGCATTCCCAAAGATTCGCTGGGTGCCCGTATCGTCTACCAGTCGCCACTTGACTTGCGCCACTATCTCATGCAGGAGATTGAACGGCAGCGCATCGTGACGCCCAAGGCTGCCAGCAACTGGAAATTCGTGCCCGAAGAATGGACTAAGCCTGCTGGTGAGCGCGACCGCAAATTGGTATTTGGTGACTGAGAGCTATGAAGAGATATTATTTTGTGTTCTGCAAGGACGAACTGCTGTTAGAGAAAAGGGCTGACGGCACCTACACCATCCCACTGGGCGAGGAACCGCCCACAGAAGTTAAGCCATGGACCACCGTGCTCAGCATTGAGCCGTTAGGCGACGTCGAGGTGAAGGCATACGCTGTCGACGCACCTCCCGTTGACTCACTCCTGAATTCCGCCTCCTTCGAAATGTGTCCCCTGCGCCAGAGCTACTACAAGCTGCCGTCAGACCTTTACCTGAAAGCGGGCAAGTGCGCCGAGCTTATCTACTGGGACAAGAACACAAAGTTCTGTGGCGTGTGTGGCGGCCCCATGCAGTTTCATACCGATATTTCAAAGCGGTGCAAGCACTGTGGCAAGGAAGTATGGCCGCAGTTGGCCACCGCTATTATTGTACGCATCACCCGCGGCAACGATGAGGTGCTCATGGCCAAGGGGCGTAACTTCCGTAGCGACTTCTATGGGTTGATAGCCGGTTTCGTGGAAACGGGCGAGACGCTCGAAGAGACGGTCGTGCGCGAAGTCAGGGAAGAAACGGGGCTCACGGTGAAGAACATACGCTATTTCGGCTCCCAGCCTTGGCCCTTTCCAAGCGGCCTGATGGTTGGGTTTACGGCCGAATATGCCCATGGTCAGATTCACGTGCAACGGGAAGAGCTGCAGAATGCTGCGTGGTTCCATCGCGACCACCTGCCCAAGCTTCCCGAAAAACTATCTATTGCCCGTAAGCTTATCGACGACTGGATTAACGGCTCTGATGCCGGGGGCGAATAGCAGGCTGAACAGGCTATAACATTTATTCCTGACGGTCTTAACATTTT
Organism: uncultured Prevotella sp.; assembly: GCA_905235905.1. Classification (GTDB taxonomy): domain Bacteria; phylum Bacteroidota; class Bacteroidia; order Bacteroidales; family Bacteroidaceae; genus Prevotella. The sequence goes on along the minus strand of CAJONO010000190.1, from coordinate 6,754 downwards.
TTTTATGTCCCAATGACGATTATTCAAGAAAAATGCCTAAATTTGCCGTCTGGATGTTACGAGTACCTAAATTCATCAACAAAACCTTATCAGTACGTCTTAGTCTGATGGTAGTATCGGCCATGGCAATCCTGCTTTTAGGGTCGCTTGTGGTTATGCTCCATTTCTCCAGAAAAACAGTCAAGGCAGAGGCACTCCACAAGGCAACGCAGACATTAGAGGGAGCGGTGCTGCGTATAGACAACTGCCTTCTGAGCGTAGAGCAGGCCACGGGTAACATCTACTTTGCCATGCTGCCCCATCTCTCCCAGGCAGAGATGATACCTGTTTTCTGTGGCAAGTTGGTAGAGGCCAATCCTCAGATAGCTTTCTGCACCATTGCCTTCGAGCCATCCTTCTACCATGCCCAACGGCCTTTCGTGGCCACCGCCCGTCGCACTCCTGACGGTGCAGTAACCACTGCCGTTATGCCCCCATCGGCCCCGGCAGATGCCATGCTGCAACAACCTTGGTATACCAGGCCGATGGCATCGAAAAAGCCCCTATGGCTGACTCCATCCGAGAAGATGAATACCGACACGCTGCCTTCCATTACCTTCTGCCTGCCTATCATCAATGCCAGTTACGAGGGCATCGGTGTCATGGCTGTCGACGTGCCGGTGGGCCTTTTCTCACAGATTGTGCTTGAAAGCAAACCGTCGCCCAACTCCTACTGTACGTTGCTTTCTGGCGACGGGGCATACATCGTCCACCCCGATAGCGACAAGCTGCTTCACCACACCGTGTTCTCAGCCATCAGCGTCAGAGAGAGCACCACTGCAAAGGATGCTGCCGAAGCCATGCTATCGGGGAGCACTGGCTACAAGCCGTTCCGCCTGAATGGCACCGACTACTACGTGTTCTTCAAGCCCTTTGAGCGCATTGCCGTGACGGGCCGTGCCATGGAAGAGCTGGATTGGAGTGTGGGCATCGTCTATCCTGAGGACGACATCTTCGGCGACTATAACAGCCTGCTCAACTATGTGCTTGCCATCGCCGTCGTCGGCTTGCTGCTCCTTTTCCTCTTCAGTCGTGCCATCATCCATCGTCAGCTCTTGCCGTTGCGCCTGCTCACCAAGTCGGCGCAGCGCATTGCCAAGGGCAACTATTCCGAAATTATTCCCGACAGCCATCAGCATGACGAGATAGGCCGCCTGCAAACGCACTTCAAGCAGATGCAGCAGTCGCTTGCCGCAAATATAGGCGAACTGGAACAACTGACGGCCACCTTGCAGAAGCGGTGCGAGGACTTGCACACAGCCTACGAGAAGGCAAGCCGTGCCAACCGCATGAAGACGGCGTTCTTGCACAACATGACCGACCAGATGATAGGCCCCGCCAACGTAATAGAGAAAGACGTTACAGGATTGTGCCACGCCAACAGCAGTTTAGGGAAAGACGATGCCAAGCGCCTCACCGACGACATCTTGCAGAATGGCGATACCATTACCAAGCTGCTGAACAACCTTCTGAGCCTTTCGGAAGAAGAGACAGGAAAGGAGGTGAGCCATGATTAGCCGCATCAGGAAGTCGCTATCCTCAAAGCTCGGCCTCAGCATCCTGCTGCTGGCCATTCCCATCTTCGTACTCTCGTTAGGCATTCTCTTCGAACAGTCAAGAAACAACATCAAGAAAGAGGCCACCCAGTTGGCCACGGAAGTGCTCAGTAACACCACGCAGCGCGTCTGCCGACACCTCTATACCGTTGAGACGGCCACCAACTCGAACGACTGGCTTGCCGGGCTATACCTCGACGCCGACTCGCTGCTCTCGCTCACTCGCCGCATCGTGGCGCTCAATCCCCACATCGACGGCTGCTCCGTCAGCACCGAGCCTTTCACCTTCCCCAAGCTTGGCCGCTGCTTCTCGGCCTACAGCGTCAGAGAAGGCGACAGTGCCCGCCAGTCGCCTGCCGACAGCGTGGTCACCGTCATCGAGGAAGAGTACGATTATTTCGAGAAGCTCTGGTACAAGAAGCCCCACACCCTCGGCAAGCCCTGCTGGGTAGTGTTCAGCGACGATGCCGACACCCTCCAGCTCACCCTCGACGGCATGATTGCCAGCTACTGCAAGCCGCTCTACGGTGCCGACAGCCGCTTCCTTGGCGTAATCTCAACCGACCTCTCACTGCTGCGCCTCTCCCGAATCATTACCGCCGAGAAGCCTTATCCCAACTCCTATTTTGTGATGATCGACAGCGACGGCAGCTACTTCATACACCCCGACCCATCGAAGCTTTTCACCCAGACCATGTTCAGCGGAGCCGACCCCGCCCGCGATGCCCGGCGCTTCGCCCTGGCCCACGAAATGACGCAGGGCAACCACGGCAGCATGGCCGTAACCATCGACGGAGCCGACTGTCTCGTGTGCTACCAGCCTGTTCCCGGCACATCGTGGAGCCTTGCGCTGATATGTCCCGACCGCGACATCCTGCATCACTACCATCGGCTCACATACATCGTTCTGGCGCTACTCGCCATCGGCCTCGTTGCCATCCTCCTGCTCAGTCGCAGGGCAGTGGCCCAGGCCACCAAGCCCATCAGGGAGCTTTTGGAGAAAACACAAATCATAGCCTCGGGCAACTACGAGGTACACATACGGAAAAGTACCCGCTACGATGCCGTGGGCCACCTGCAAAACAGCTTCGCCGTCATGCTGCGGTCGCTCAACTTCCACATGGGAAGCGTACGCTACACCGTCGAGCAGACCGAGCGCCGCAACAAGGAACTGTCAGAAGCCACGCGATTAGCCGAGGAAGCCGACAAGCAGAAGACCGCCTTCATACAGAACGTGACCCACCAGATAAGGACACCACTCAACATTATCATGGGATTCGCCCAGGTGATACGCGACTACAATGTCCTGATGCCAGAAGACGAGATGAAGAGCATTACCGAGACGATGATGCACAACACGCTGTTGCTCAACCGCATGGTGCTCATGCTCTACGACAGTTCCTCTACCGGCATATCCGAAGAGCTGAAGATGCTGAACAAGGAAAACGTGTCGTGCAACAGAGTGGCCCGCCAGAGCATAGGCCACACCGCGAAGCACTTCCCCCAGCTAAGCATCGACTTCCAGACCGAACTGCCCGACGACTTCACCATTCCCTCAAACAGTCTCTACCTGATGCGCAGCCTTCGCGAGATTCTCTATAATGCCGCCAAATATTCCGACGGCCAGCACGTGTCACTTCACATCTGCCAGACCGCGACCACCGTTCGCTTCATCGTGACAGATACCGGCAGGGGCATCGCTGCCGCCGACCGCGACCTCATATTCGAGCCATTCATCAAAGTCGACGATCTCTCTGAAGGCCTCGGCCTTGGGCTGCCCCTGTCGAAGCGCCACATACAAAACCTCGGTGGCGACCTCACGCTCGATACCAACTACCACGACGGTTGCCGCTTCATCATCGAGCTGCCCAAGCACGGCAGCTAATTCCCATCATACAATCTCCACTCATACACACCCTTGACGCCGAGGGTGATGGTGAGCCGCAAGTAGCGGTAGGTGCCGCCCAGACGGTCAACGTGGGGCGAACGCTTCCGATAGTCGTCGTGCCCTCCTATGCGTGTCCAGGTCAGGCCATCGGTCGACCCTTCGAGCCTATAGGCATGACCGGCAGTAGGACGGACGAAGGCTATCTCGCTGCTGCCCACCTGACGCGGAGCGCCAAGGTCGAGGGTCAGCGTCGGCCGCGTGTCGTTGTCGGCTGCCATCCAGCGCGAGCCGTTGGCACCGTCGATGGCGAAGGCAGCATGGAACTGCTCAGTGCGGCGGCAGCGCCAGTCCTGGTTCTCACGGATAAGGTGGCGCTGAGCCTCGCTCGAAGCTGTGATGCCGACGGCATGCAACTCTTCAGGATGGTCGGAAGGCCGCAAGTAGCCCACGCCATCCAGACTGACATCGACCTGACGGATAGTGCCGTCGGCATTGAAGTCCAGCTTGTTGACGTAGGTCATGCGGTTGGTGCTGCGCCGGCCGAACTCTAAGAAAGCCAAGTAATACTGCCCGTCGCTGTCGGCGAACACGCTCCCGTGCCCCGGTCCGAAGACACCGCGCTCGTAGTTGGTAGTGCAGACAAGGTCGTGCTCTGGCGTTTCCCACGGACCGAGCGGCGACGTATGGCTCATCTGGTAGTAGTACTCATAGCGCTCGTCGCCGCCGATGGTGTAGAGATAGTAATAGATGCCCTTGCGCTTGAAGCAGATGGGACCCTCGCTATACGCCGTGCGGCGGGTGTCGATGGTGGGATAGATGGAGTCTATGGTCACCATGTCCGTCTTCAGACGCGCCACGTTGCGACTGCCCCAGAAAGCGTAGGGCGTACCGTCGTCATCGACGAAGATCTCCGCATCGATGGCATGCACACGGTCCTTTTCCCAGAGGCGGTTGGGGGTGGTGAAAGTGTTGCCCTTGGCAATGCTGAAAGGCCCGTCGGGCGAGTCGGCCACGCAAGGATACATATAGCCGTTGACCGTTGGGTAGATGAACCACTTGCCCTCCTTCGAGCAGACGGCCTTGCTCGGTGCCCAGTACTTCTCGTAGTCACATTGTGGGAAGTAGGTGCCTTCGAAAGACCAGTGCACGAAGTCCTTCGACTTCCACACCACCGGCGGCCCCGAAGTGTCGAGGCCGCGACCGTAGCCGTCGGTCGTGGCGTAGCAGTAGAAGGTGTCGCCAATGAGCTGTATGCTGGCATCGGCAATCATGTCGGGCACCAATGAGTGGCCGAACGGATTTTCGACGGGTGGCTGGTCGCTGCCGATGTAGGAGAAGTCGGTAAAGGTAGCCTCGCCGACCTCCCCTATATTATTATAGGTGAAAAGCCCTACGCGGTCGCCCCGGTAGTTGCCCCACTGCAACGTATAGGTAGCGTCTGCCTCATGCCACACTTTGCCGTCCAGACTGTAGGCATAGTGGCATCGGGCATCGAGGCCCCACGTGCTGCGCAGGTAGACGAGTGAAGGGAGGTGAGAGGTGAGAGGTAAGAGGTGAGAGGTAAGAGGTGAGGGTTGAGAGGTAAGAGGTGAGAGGTAAGAGGCGAGAGGTGAGAGGTTCGTGCGGTGGTAGAGCTGTCGCCTGCCGTCCTTCATCTGTACGCCGAACTCCGACCAGGCAGCAGAGAAATGGCAGATGCCGCTGCGCTGTCCCTCTGCCATCTTCGTGAGGTCGAGGCGCACGACGGCCTCGTTCCACGGTGTCTGGAAAGAGCGCAGGGTCAGCGTGTTGCCAGCCTTCAGCAGGTCGTCGTCGTGCAAGGGCTTGAAGGCTTTGAGCGTGAGGCGCTGTCCCGTTCGTTTGTAGCAATCCTTGCGGGGATGGTAGTTCCACTCCCAGTCCTCCGCCGTGAAGCTGGTAATCCGGTGTAGAGGCTTAGTAACCAAGCTCCCCTCCCCTCGGGAGGGGCTGGGGGGTGGGTCTGAGAGGACGGGGGCGGGTTTAGCGTGTCGCCACACCATGCGTCCCACGTTGTCGTTGTCAGGCTCGCCGATGATAGGCCATCCGTCGGCCGTCCACGCGACGGGCAGCAGGCTCACCAGTCGTCCTCCCCAGTCGCCGTGCCCATGGTGGGTCAGGAAGAACCAGTTGCCAGCCGCGTCCTGCAAGAAGCCGCCCTGGTTGGGCTCGTTCCATTCGCGCTGCGTGTGGCAGAGGCGGTGCCGCTCCGTGTAGGGACCCATGGGGTGGTCGCCACGCTGCATCATGAGGTAGCGCCCGCCGTCACGGTCTTCGCTGAAGAGGTGGTAGTAGCGTCCCCGCCATTTGTATAGCTTGTTAGCCTCGCGCCCACAGCCCTCGTTGATGAGCATGCGGCTGTCCCAGTCCACCGTCTTGCCGTCGTCCGAGAGCCGGAACACGTAAGTCTTGTAGCCGTCGGCAAAGTGTGTGGCCACGAAATAGTTCTGCCCGTCATCGTCGAACAGTGGACAGCAGTCGTCCCAGCCTCCGTCGATGTTCATCTTCGTGAGCGGTGCCCAAGGCCCTTCAATCCTGCGGGCTGTGGTCATGAACATGCCCTCGTCGGGGCATCCGAAGTAGACGTAGAACCGCTTGTTGTGATAGCGCAAGGCCCCTGCCCAAATGCCACGGGCGTAGCGGTCCATCTGCGTCCAGTTCATCGCCTCGCCCATTTGCGTGATGTCTGGCACGGCGTGGCTGCATACCTGCCAGTTCACCATGTCCTTAGAGCGCAGGACGACCATGCCCGGCTCAAACTGGAACGTGCTGGCGATGGCGTAGTAACAGCCGTTGTGCTCGATGCAGTCTATGTCGCTATAGTCGGCAGGGACGACGGGGTTCAGATACGTCCCGTCGCCCTGGTCGCCCCACGTCTGCCAGTCGCCCCATGTCAGTGGCACGAAACGCTCTTGGCCATTCGCGGCATTACATCCCAAGGCCAGCGCAAGAATTAGGATTGACTTTCTCATTTTTTTTTCCTTTCTTAAAGTTCGGTTGCCTGATTTTGTTTGCAAAGTTACGGAAAAACGAACGAAAAACCAAACCTGCTTGAGCTTTTCTGACAGGCCAAACACAATTATATTGTAACAACAACAGATTAAGCGGATGATTGTCATGCACAGCCAATCCGAAGGCCCCACGAGATGTTATGCCATTACAAAGCATCTGTAACGTCATTACAAAGTATCTGTAACGTCATTACAAAGTATCTGTAACGTCGTTACAAAGTATCTGTAACGTCATTACAAAG
>CAJONO010000189.1 GCA_905235905.1 uncultured Prevotella sp. | reverse complement strand
GAGCGGCCCTTACGGCGACTTCCATCCTCACTTCGACTCGAAGAAGGAGATGATCTGGGTAGGTGGTGGTGCCGGTATGGCTCCGCTCCGCGCACAAATCATGCACATGACGAAGACCCTACACACGACCGACCGCGAGATGCATTACTTCTACGGTGCCCGCGCCCTGAACGAGGTGTTCTACCTCGACGACTTCCTCGGACTGGAGAAGGAGTTCCCCAACTTCCACTTCCATCTGGCTCTCGACCGTCCTGATCCCGCTGCCGATGCAGCAGGCGTGAAGTACATGCCGGGCTTCGTCCATCAGGTGATGCTCAACACCTACCTGAAGGACCACGAGGCTCCCGAGGACATCGAGTACTACATGTGCGGTCCCGGCCCCATGTCGAAGGCAGTTGTCTCTATGCTCGACTCGCTCGGCGTAGACTCTGAAAGCATCATGTACGACAACTTCGGCGGATAACACGCCTCGTCTCACACAAGTCAAAATAAGGGATGGTTTGTATCAAAGCAAGCCATCCCTTATTTGTATTGTAGTTAAAGTATCAAAAATTCACGTTTATTCCAGTCTTTTTTCGTATATTTGCAAAATAAATAACTAAAAACGACAATCTTATGAAACAACTATTCTCATTCCTTGTGTGCATACTGATAGGCACCTCTGGCCTACAGGCACAGACAGATTTTACTTCCAGCATTACCAATCCCAGTTTTGAGAAAGGAATGGACGGATGGACCTACAAGAGTCTTGGCATTCAGACCAACTCCGTGTTCACGTTGAAAGACGGCCAAAACTACATAGAGAAATGGACGGGTCGCGGCGGTGCCGTCGGTTCGGCCAGCGTCAGCCAACAGCTGAGAGGGCTGCCACCAGGCAACTACGAGCTGAGCGTGGCCGCGCAGAACATTCAGGAGGACACTCCAAAAGCCGCCCAGACAGGTGCCTGGCTCTTTGCCGATGACAACAAGACGAAGGTAACCGTACGCGACAACTATACGGTCTCGTTCGACTACATCTCTGGCGTGGTAACCATCGGCTTCGAGGCCGTCAATGCCTCGGGCAACTGGATTGCCCTCGACAACTTCCGACTGACCCAGACGGGCACCGACCTCAGCAAGCACCTCGGCGAGGCCATTGCTGCTGCCGAGGCCCTCTATGGCGACGGCAAGGGCGAGAAAGCCGACCAGCTGCAGGCAGCTATCCACGTAGCCCGCACCATTGCTGCCGACACTTCAGCTACAGCCGAACAGCAGGCCAATGCCATCATAGCCCTCAGCGAAGCAACCGACATCTACCTCCGCGCCAATGCCAGTGCGGAGCAACCCCTCGACGTCACCTCATCGATTGTGAACCCCAGCTTTGAGACGGGCGACCTGACAGGCTGGACGACGAACGGCATGGGGCTGCAGGGCAACAACGTGTTCAGCATCAAGGACGGCACCTACTACGTAGAGCGCTGGACGGGTCGCGGTAGTGCCGTTGGCGATGCACGTATAGGACAGAAGATTTCAGAATTGGCTGCCGGACGCTATCGGCTGAAGGCTGTCGCCCAGAACATTCAGGAAGACACGCCCAAGCAAGCCCAGACGGGTGCATGGATCTTTGCAGGTTCCCATACCACCCCCGTAACCATACGCGACCACTATGTCCTGGAGTTCGTTCAGGTGGCCGACGTGCTCGAAATTGGTTTCAAGGCAGAAGGGGCTACTGGCAACTGGCTGGCCGCAGACAACTTCCAGTTGGAATATATCGGCGACAGCTTTGCTGAGGTAAAGGCCGAGTTTGCCGACATCATTGCCCGAGCACAGACACTGGTAGCCTTACGAATGAACGCCGATGCCAAGCAGACACTGAGCGATGCCATCACAGCCTCGCTCGCCATATATGAGACTGCCGACCAAGCCGACTCCAAACTGTCGGCAAGTGCTACCACGCTTGAGTCGGCTATCGAGACCGCAGCCATTTCGCAGGCCGTCTTCGCCCGTCTGACTGCTGCTATAGCAACGGCCAAGGCAGAACTCGCCAATGCCGAAGCAGCACAGACCGCCGACTATCAGCAGGCCATCGATGCTGCCCAAGCCGTCTACGATGCACCCGCCACCACCGATGCACAGGCCGAGAGCGCCATCGAAACGTTAGAGAAGGCATCCTTTGAATTCAAGATTGCCAACGGCAGCGGCACGGCTCCGAAGGTAGTCACCGACAAGCGTTTCATACGCGGTTGCACCTGGGCTTTCGGTCGCAGCACCGTTCAGGGGACCGACATTCTTGAAGAAGGCTTCTGCTGGTCGGAGAGTCCCGAGCCAAAGGTGACCGACCAACGCACCACCGAATATCTGAACCAGGCAGGAAAAATCTACTGGCTGCGCGACCTCAAGCCTGCTACCGTCTACTACATGCGCGCCTATGCTATCAACAAAGACTATGCCGTGGGCTATGGCGATGTCATCAAGTTCGTCACCGTGCCGAAGGGCACCGTAGGCCATTGGTACAATAATGGGGGCGACGAGGCAACCAACGACCGTATCAACTACGCCATCGACTTGTCGATGGACTACTATTGGAACAACCTCACCAGCATCCACGGCTTCGGCATCACCGTCAACTATAGTCCAGGAACGCCTACTGCCGACTGTAGTTACGGTGGTTGGATGCGCGTGGGCGAAAGCTCCAGCTACCAGCAGCCCGGAACCATCATGCACGAAGCCTTGCACGGCATCGGCGTAGGTACCCACGACATCTGGTGGAACGGTGAGATGCGCTCGGCTGGCGACCGAGGCGACTGGCTGGGCGACCGCGTGACCGAGGCCGTACGCTTCTGGGACAACAGTACCACAGCAGTCATCAGCGGCGACAACATGCACCTCTGGCCCTACGGCTGCAACGGTGCCCATGAGGACACCCACAGCGACAACCTTTACTGCATGATGGGCATCCTCGCGCAAGCACTCAACGAAGACGGCCTGCCCGGCTCGGGCGAGATTGGCTATGCCCTGCCCTACTACTCCTTCAACCATGAGGTCGGCGTGAAATACTACCTGAAAAACGAGAACAAAGAGCGTGGTCTCTATTCGGCCTACTTGGTCGAGAACGCCAGCAACCAGCTGGAATGGAAGACGCTGTCGACCGAGGAAGCCATAGGTGACGACCACGCTGCCTGGTATCTCACCTTCACACCCGGCAACCAGTACTACCAACTGAAGAACGCTGCCACAGGCAACTATATGACCTACGCCAGCGGCATCAAGACCGCCAAGCGGAGCAAGCCCACTACGGCCGACAACTTCCACCTGATGCGCGGACGTGTCGACGTGGAAGGCCACCGCGGCTACTATATCATCCACCCGCAAAGCTCAGCCAACCCGCCACTGCTCAATGCCTTGGGCAATGGAAAGACGGGTACGGCCAACTTCAACATCGCCAAGAGTGCCACTACCCAGCGATGGCTCATCCTAACCGCCGAAGAGGCAACAGCCTTCGAGAGCGGTACCATCAACTATTCGAAGAAAGAGCTCGAAGACCTGCTCGCACAAATACGCAAGCTGGCAGCCACCCCGCATACCGAAACGGCAGAAGGCACCGACCAGACGCTGACCACCCAACTGGCCAGCATCGAAGCACAAGGCAAGGCCACTACGTCGGTGAGCGAACTGTCGTCTCTCTTGCAGCAGGCCCGCGAAGCTGGCATGGCCTTCCTCTGCAACGTCTCGGCCAGCGACGTCAGCCAGCCCTTCGACCTCACCTTCATGCTACAAAACCCCGACTTCGCCAACGATGCCACATCTGGATGGACCTCGTCGAAGACGCCTGGCTACGGAGGTGGAGCCGCCGAGTTCTATGAGACCACGTTCGACTTCAGCCAAACGCTCACCGGCATGCCATCAGGCATCTACCAACTACGTGCCAACGCCTTCCAGCGCCCCGGAGAATCGGCAGCCGTCTTCACCCAGTATAAGAACGGGAAGCCAAACGTAAGCACCGTTCTCTACATCGGAACGACCACCGAGACCGTCAAGCACATCTGCGACGACCGTCAGCCCAACGCCCTATACACCGGTGACGGTGCCGACAAGAAACTGTCTGACGGAACCTATGTGCCCATCACCATGAACGGTGCTGCCGCCTACTTTGCCAAGGGTCTCTACGACAGCAGCGTGACGGCCGAGCAGACTACTGCCAACGCTTCGATGAAGATGGGCATTCGAGGCACCAAGACCGCCTCCTACTACTGGAGCATCTTCGACAACTTCCGCCTGCTCTTTTTCGGCCAGAACCGCTCCCTGCTGGGCGTTGAGCAACCTGCCATTGTCCAACGTCAGCAAGACGAATCGACCGTCGTCTACGACCTACAGGGACGCCGCATTCAACGTTCAACGTTCAACATTCAACATTCAACGTTAAGGAAGGGCTTCTACATTGTCGATGGCAAGAAAGTCATAAAGTAAAGCTGTGTGTTTAGCAGAAAAGTTTCATGGTGGCTATGAATCGCCTCCAGTACGGATGCTGAAATACTCCAGTACGGATGCTGAAATACTCGAGTACGGATGCTGAAGTACTCGAGTACGGATGCTGAAGTACTGGAGTCAAACTTTCATTGAATAATAAGATTAATGGAAACAAATTATAATCAGATTGTATCGCTCATTTGGAATATCGCTGACGATGTTCTGAGGGATGTGTTTCTTAGAGGTCAGTATCGCGATGTGATATTGCCTATGGTGGTGTTACGTCGACTGGATGCTTTGTTGGAGCCTACCAAAGAGGATGTGGAGCGGGAACTGAAGGACCAGAAGGAACTCGGACTGGAAGAGATTGACGAGGATGCTTTGATGGATGTGACGGGGCTGACCTATTTCAATACCAGTCGATGGACGCTGAATCGTCTGAAGTCGCAGGCTTCTGATAATAACGACCTGCTCTATGACAACTTCGTGGAATATCTGAATGGCTATAGCGAGAATGTGCGCGACGTGCTGAAGAACTTTGAATATTACAGCAAAGCACAAAAACTGGCCAACAACGACCGACTGTTGTCGATGATAGAGCGCATTACCGACCCTCGCATCAATCTGACAGACAAAGAGCAGCGCGACCCTGACGGTTTGCCTTTGCCGGCCCTTAGCAATCATGGCATGGGCACTGTGTTTGAGGAGCTGCTACGTCGATTCAATGAAGAAAACAACGAGGAGGCCGGTGAACACTTCACACCACGCGATGCTATCCGCCTGTTGGCTCGTCTCATCTTTGAGCCTATCAAAGATAACCTGCCCAAGACTATATCCATGCACGACCCTGCCGAAGGCAGCGGTGGCATGCTGACAGAAGGCAGAGAGTATCTATTGGGAATTGGAGTACCCGAGAATGCCATCCTTCTATCTGGAACAGAGATTAACCCTGAGACATACGCCATTTGCAAGTCGGACCTGATTATCAAGGGCGTAGATCCCAGCGGCATGCATTGGGGCAACACCATCACGGAAGACTTCTTCCAAGGCCAAACCTTTGGCTATCAGATTACCAATCCACCCTACGGCAAGTCGTGGAAGACGGACAAAGAGAAGATTTACCACGAGAAGCAGTTGCTTGATAGCCGCTACGAGCTAACGCTAACGAACTTTGCCTGCGAATCGGAAGTGCTCGACTGCACCCCTCGTACCAGCGACGGCCAGTTGCTGTTCATGCTGGAGATGATTGATAAGATGAAGCCATTGGAACAACAGCCTCAGGGCTCGCGTATTGCCTCCATCCACAACGGTAGCAGTCTGTTCACTGGCGATGCCGGCAGTGGCGAAAGTAACATACGCCGCTATGTCATAGAGCACGACTTGGTAGATGCCATCATCCAGTTGCCCAACAACATCTTCTATAATACGGGCATCACCACCTACATCTGGGTGCTCACCAACAAGAAGCCTGCCAACAGACAGGGCAAGGTGCAACTCATCGATGCTTCGCAAGCCTTCGAGAAACTGCGTAAGAACCAAGGCTCGCGCAACTGCACCATCACCCCAGAGTTTCAGGACTTGATTGTGAAGACCTACATGGACTTCGTAGAACAGGAAGGTGAGAAAATCAGTTCCAAGATATTCGATGGTGACGATTTCCGCTACTACAGCGTGACTATTGAGCGTCCTCTGCGTCTTCGCTCCCAGTTCAATGCACTGAAGATTGACGAGCTGCTCTACGACAAGGCCGAGTTGGAACTTTCGAAATGGCTCTATCAGGAGTATGGCGAACGCGTTTTCATGGGATTGGACAGTGAGGTGCCGGCCATCAAGGAATATCTGAATGATAACGACATCAAGTTGACGGACAAGAAACTGGCCAAACTCATCAGCACAAAGGAGTGGAAAGCCCGCCGCGACTTGATGGATGCTGCCAAGCAACTGATGCACACCGTCGGTACCGAGGTCTTTATGGACTACAATGTTTTTGCAGAGTGCGTCAACAAGGCAGCCAAGCAACTGAAGCTCTCTGTCAGTGCCGCCCAACTGAAGACCATCGCCCGTGCCATGAGCGAGACCGACCCTGAAGCCGCTGCCGTCATCAAGAAACTGCATAAACGTAACAGCAAAGACATAGAGGAACTGGAGAACGTTTATGATATTCCTGAATCCCGTCTGGCTGACTATGGTTTCTGTCGCAATGCCGACAGTATGTTCGAAGAATACGAACCCGACAGCGACCTGCGCGACACGGAGAAGATTCCTGTCAAGGAAGACATCTACGAGTATTTCCTGCGCGAGGTGCGACCCTACGTCGCCGATGCTTGGATCAATTTGCCGCTCACAAAGATTGGCTGCGAAATCTCCTTCAACAAATATTTCTATAAGCCAGCTCCGTTGCGTTCCCTTGAAGAGAACGAGCGCGACATCCGCGAACTCGATGCCAAGAGCCAAGGCTTTATCCTGTCATTATTTGAAACCCTGTAATTACATAGAAATGTATATACCACCATTCACAATTACTTCCAAAATGATGAGCCTGGTTTCTGAGATAGCAGAACAGGTTGGTAGTATTCTGATGCGTTTGGGTGATAATGTACCTTCACCTATGCTACGAAAAAAGAATCAAATTAAGACCATTCATTCGTCGTTGGCTATAGAAAACAACACTCTTTCACTGAAACAAGTAACAGATATTGTTGACGGCAAGCACGTGCTGGGTGCTCCCGATGAAATACAAGAGGTGAAAAACGCCATCGAAGCCTATCGCCTCATGCCGCAACTGGATGCTTTT
>CAJONO010000188.1 GCA_905235905.1 uncultured Prevotella sp. | reverse complement strand
GAAGTTCCCCACCTTCCGCCCCAATGGTGATCTCTATTTCTCCTCCGACGGGCATCCGGGCATGGGTGGTCTCGATATCTACATCCTTAAGAAAGGCGCCCGCCAGCTGGAGCACCCCGTAGCCCCCCTGAACTCTCAGGGCGACGACTTCGGCATGACCTTCGAAGGCCGTCTTAATCGCGGCTATTTCTCCTCAAACCGAGGCGACAGTCGAGGCTACGACCATATATACAGCTTCTTCAATCCCGAGATTGTACAGACCGTCAAGGGTTGGGTATACGAGCAAGACGGCTACGAGCTGCCTGCCGCACAGGTGTATATGGTGGGCAACGACGGTACCAACCTGAAGCTGAGCGTTCGAGGCGACGGTTCCTTCACCCAGGAGATCAAGCCCGGCATCGACTACGTGTTCCTAGGCACCTGCAAGGGGTTCCTCAACCACCAGGAACAGTTGCGTGTGGAGCCCGTCACCAAGTCCGAAGAATACGTGCTGCAGTTCCCGCTGGCCAACATTTCCGCGCCCGTACTCATCGAGAACATTTTTTACGACTTCGACAAGGCCACCTTACGTCCGGAGTCACAGACAGCCCTCGATGAGCTCGTCAATCTGCTCAACGAAAATCCGAATATCACCATCGAACTCTCGGCCCATACCGACTACAAAGGTTCCGACCAGTACAACGAGCGCCTCTCGCAGCGTCGTGCCGAGAGTGTGGTCAACTACCTCATCGCCCACGGCATCGCCGAAGATCGTCTCACACCCAAGGGCTACGGCGAGGGCAAACCCAAGAAGATCAAGCGTAAGGTAGCCGAGCGCTACCCGTTTCTCAAGGAAGGAGACACACTCACTGAAGCCTATATCCTCACCCTCCCCGAGGATCAGCAAGAACAGTGCAACCAGCTAAACCGCCGCACTGAATTCACAGTGCTTCGCACCACCTACGGCCTCTTCGACAAAGAAGGCAAACTCATCCGCACCACCAAAAACTAGTTAGATTTCTTCGGCAATAATATGGAATTATTCAGAAATCATCAAATAATTCCCTCAAAAGTTTTGTTTTGTCGAAAGAAAATCCTATCTTTGCATTCCTTTTAAACAGTAAATATGGATATGAAAAAGAAACTATGGATGATTGCTGCCATCCTTTTATTTTGCGGTGCAAATGTACTGACATCGTGCAGCAAGGACGATGACACAACCATCGTTAAGCCTGCGAAGGAGTACTTCACGCTATGGAATCAGTGCGAGGCACTGACGGCCCTGCAGGACTATGTGAAGGACGTGACGAATCCGAGTTCTCCAAACTATATCAAGGAAGAGGACCGCATCGCAACGTTCGACATGGACGGCACCTTCGTCGGCGAACTCTACCCGACGTACTTCGAGTATAATCTCTTGGAATACCGCGCCCTCGACGATGCCACCTACAAGGATATTGCCCCTGAGGATGTGAAGGAGACGGCGCAGGATATCCGTGACTTCGTGCGCAATGGCAAGAAACTGCCCGACCACTTCGATATGAAGCACGCCTATGCCGCGGCCAAGGCATACGCCGGCATGACACTGGCTGAGTTTGATGCCTACGTCAAGGCCTACGCCAAGCAGCCCGCCAACGGATTCAGTGGCATGACCTACGGCCAAAGTCATTATAAGCCCATGTTGGAGGTGTTCGACTACCTGAAGGCCAACGGCTTTACCTACTATGTCGTCAGCGGCTCCGACCGTTTCATCTGTCGTGCGCTGGTTGACGACATCGGCATCCCCTCCAACCGCGTCATCGGCATGGACGTTAAGCTCCATTCTACTTGTCAGGGCACGGAGGAAGGAGTCAACTATACGATGGGCAAGGAAGAGAATCTTGTGCGTACCGACGAGCTCCTCATCAAGAATCTAAAGACGAACAAGGTGCTGCAGATCTCACAGGAGATTGGTAAGGTGCCAGTACTGTCGTTCGGCAACAGTGGTGGCGATGCAGCTATGCACAACTATGCGCTAGGCAACACCCGATACAAGTCGGCAGCCTTCATGCTGATAGCCGATGATGACCAGCGTGACCATGCCAACCGCGAGAAGGCTCTCAAGCTCGGGCAGCAGTGGCGCGAGGCCGGCTACCATGTCATTTCCATGCGCGATGACTTCAAGACCATCTACGGCGACGGTGTCATGAAAACAGATTTCGCCTTTCCGGCTGAATAAAGTAGTTGTTGCAACAGGACTTTGCTTCCGCGGCAGCGTTGAGAATGACGCATCGGGGTATGCCCTCGATGCGTCATTTTATAGTGCTTCGGACAACTTACGGGCTGTGAGATAAGGAAGGTAGATTAATACAAAACCGATGAGCAGGAGTATTGCCCAGGGATTGACGGTGATCTCGTGGGTGGGAGCGGTGGCCAGGAATACCTCTACCCAGCCCAGCATCATCCTGAGGCCGCCGAAGAAGAGACCATCTACCACTTGCCAGCCGCCGAACACGAAGAATATCGCTGCGCCCACGAGAACACAGAAGATGGTCCATAGGTGCGACAGGCGGTGAGCCATCACATAATTCCGCTCGGGCAGGCTCTGCATCACCCGCTCGGTAAAGCCGTTGTCTTCAATCTGCTGCTGGGCAGCCTGCTTGAAGAATTCTTCTAACATGATATTATCTTTATCGGTCATAGCCATTCTGTTTTAAATAGTTTGCCATTTTATCCTTGCCTCGTTTCAGGTGGGACTTCACCGTATTCTCGGGAATGCCCGTGATCTTACTGATCTGGTCGATGGGATAGCCGTCGATGAGCTGCATCGTGATGCAACTGCGTTCGTCGGGCTTCAGCAGGGCAAGGGCTGCATAGATATCCATCTTCAGCGAGTCGCTGCCTGAGGTGGTCTGACGGGCAACGGTCTTTGAGGTATCGATATCTTCCGACGGGTGTTGTGAACGCACATGGTCGTAGAACACATTGTAGGCGATGCGCATGAGCCACGTGGAGAAGCTCGACATGCCGCGGAACTTCGTGATGTTCACGTAGGCCTTGATGAAGGTATCCTGGGCCAGATCGTCGCTCAGCTGCTCGTCGCCCAACGTCTGGTTCAGGAAGAACCGGCGCACAGGTGACTGATATTTCCTGACAAGCTGGTCGAAAGCCCGCTTGTTGTGAAACACAGCCACCTGCGTGACGAGAGAGATATCGTTCAGATCAGCCACCTCTTTTATTTTTTTTACTTTTCCAAGAGATTCTTCTCCGGCATACAGATCCACAGCACGAAGTAGAAGATGAGTCCGCTAAAGGCTGTAAAGATCGTGAGGAATGCGTATGCCACTCGTACCATTACGGGGTCAAAGTCTAAGTACTCAGCGATGCCGCCGCAGACCCCTGCCCATACTCTGTCGTTAGAGCGTGTCAGTCTTTTCGTCATAATCCTTAATGTTTGAATTGTTGTTGAAATTGCCTGAATTGTTGTATTGAGAGTTTTGACCTGTATTTCCAGCCTGGCGGGCGATATACCACTTGCCGAGGCCGATGCAGAATACAAGTGCTCCGATGCCGAATCCTACGCTTCCTGCCACGAGACCGAGGAAGATGGCCAGTCCGACGCCTGTGAACATCTGGCGGACGCCTCTGCGGTAATCGTCGTCGTTCTGAACGGCTTCTTCTCGCAGCAGCTGCTCGGGTATCTGCTGACCGTTCTTCATGGCCATCTCTGCCAGACGGAGGCGTTCCTTGCGCCTGCGGTTGATCATGAACACCACGCCGATGATGATGATGATCGGGAAGAGCACGAACAGGATGAAGAGTACGCCCAAGACGACGAAGACGGCTGCGACATCTTTTCCTCTGATATCACCGAACACCTGTTCCAGCACACCTTTTATATCTTCGTCGGTGTAAACCTTGACATGCGTGCCGTGAGTCTGAACGTCGTAAACGGTAGAGTCGGCAACGGTTGTTGTGTCAGAAAAGGCTTCGATTGCATCCTTTGTTTTAGTTGTGTCCACCTGCTCCGTGCGGGGCGTGTGGCGATGCTTCTGTGCTGCGGCTTCGGCATTCATGCTGAGCGCGAGCACCATTGCGATTGTAATTAATAACTGTTTC
>CAJONO010000187.1 GCA_905235905.1 uncultured Prevotella sp. | reverse complement strand
ATTGAATTTTAACACACCAAAGGATGAGTTTTTCAAACATTATTCATAAATTTGCACCCGACTTGCACTTGCTGGTTGACTCCGCCAACTGAGTGATTCCCTTTTAGGAAAACTTCTTTTCTGTTGATTTATTTGGTCAGTTCATAAAAGTTTGCTATCTTTGCAACAAATTATCAAGACGCGAACTATGGACTTCTGGTGGATTCTGTATATTATTGACTGGGGAACCTTCTTTTTTGTGGGTCTCACCGTGTTCTATATCCTTGTGTTCTCCATTGCATCCCTTTTCAGCCGGCACACCACGGTAAGCAGGGCGAAGCGACAAAACCGTTTCATCGTACTCATACCAGCCTACCGCCAAGATAACGTAGTGCTACATTCGGTTAACTCCATTCTCGGACAGACGTATCCCCAGCGCCAGTTCGACATCATTGTGATTTCCGACCATGAGAGCGAGATTACCAATATGCGACTGGCACAGCTGCCTGTGACGCTGCTCACCCCGAACTTTGCCGAGAGCTCAAAGGCGAAGTCGATGCAGTATGCCATGCTCAACCTGCCTCAGTTCAAAATCTACGATGCCGTCGTGGTGCTCGATGCCGACAACATTGTCGAGCCAGAATTTTTAGAACAGATTAACGATGCTTTTGTGGCGGCCGGCACGAAGGCCATTCAGGCCCACCGCATGCCAAAGAACCGTGATACCGCCGCCGCCCGTCTCGATGCCATCTTCGAGGAAATCAACAACTCCGTGTTCCGTCGCGGCCATATCACGCTGGGGCTCTCGGCTGCCATCAACGGCTCGGGTATGGCCTACGACTTCGAGTGGTTCAAGACCAACGTGATGAAGGTTCGCACGAAGGGCGAGGACAAGGAGCTGGAGGCGATGCTGATGCGCGACAGCATCTTCGTCGACTTCTTCGACAACATCCATGTCTACGACGAGAAGACGCGCAACACGAAAGAGTTCAACCGGCAGCGTGGCCGTTGGGTGGGCACTCAGCTCCACTCGCTCATCAACAACATCCGCTTCCTGCCGGGAGCCTTGCTGAACCGCAGGTACGACCAGGTAGACAAGATTCTGCAATGGATGCTGGTTCCCCGTACCATTATGATGGGCATTATCATGGTGATGAGCCTGGTGTTGCCCTTCCTCTATTTCTCGTTAGTCATCAAATGGTGGATAGCTGCGGCTGTCGTAATGTTTGCCTTCTCTTTGGCCACCCCCGACTATCTGGTCGACGAGAAATGGGACAAGGACTTCCTTCGCGCTCCGCTTGTAACCATCTGGGGGCTGTTCAACATCTTCAATGCCGGAAAGAGCGAAGCCGACAACCGCCTCAGCGCCGTCGGCAAGATTGCCAAGCGGCTATCACCCTGGAGGAAGCGCTGATGTTATGGACGCTCATACATATTGCCGATCTGCTGCTGTGGTTCTTCATGGCAGGAAGTGTGGGCTATGTGGTCGTTTTCTCCTTGCTGTCGCTCTTTCCTCGCCATTCAAAAGCGGCCAGCCAGCAGTCGACGACTTCAAGCGACGTCCCCTCTACCCGCTTTCTGGTACTTTTCCCCGCTTATCAGGAAGACCGCGTAATCTGTAACTCTGTAGAGACTTTTCTCCAGCAGGACTATCCCCGCCATCTGTTCCAGGTAATGGTGATTTCCGACCACATGCAGGCGGCCACCAACCAACGGCTATCGACCCTGCCCATCACCCTCTTGCAGCCAGCATTCAGGAAAAGCTCGAAGGCCCATGCCCTGCAATATGCCATAGCAGGAGTGGAAGGAGGCAGGAGTGAAGGAGTGGAAGGAGGCCCCACCCATGTAGTCGTTCTCGACGCCGACAATATTGTGGCCCCCGACTTCCTCGCCCGTCTCGATGCCGTCTGCCGGCAAGGCTACGTGGCCATTCAGTGCCACCGCACGGCAAAGAACAGCGACAACGACATTGCCATGCTCGACGGTGTCAGCGAGGAAATCAACAACAGCCTCTTCCGCCATGCCCATAACAACATCGGCCTTTCATCGGCACTCATCGGCTCTGGCATGTGTTTCGAGTATTCGTGGTTCAAGGAAAACGTCGGTCGCTTAGACTCTGTCGTAGAAGACCGCGAGCTGGAGGCCCTGCTCATGCGGCAGGACATCTTCATCAGATACGAGGAACAGATCTTCGTGATGGACGAGAAAGTCAGTTCGCAAGACAACTTCCAACGTCAGCGCATGCGCTGGATGACCGGCCAGGTGCAAGCACTGCTACAGATGCTCCCCTACCTGCCCACCGCCATTCGCACCTGCAACATCAACTATATCGACAAGACCATTCAGCAGATGCTCATTCCCCGTAGCATCCTGCTCGTTATCCTGCCCTGTCTGTCGCTGCTGATGACCGCCATCGCTCTGCCCTGGAGCGTCAAGTGGTGGGTTCTGTTAGCCAGTTTCTCCATAGCCCTGTTGCTGGCCGTCCCCCCACAGATGCGCCACCGCGCCCTTTTCGGCAAGCTCGCCGTGCTCCCCAGCTTAGTATGGCGCATGCTCGTCAATTTAGTACACATAGACAAAAACGACAAAGAATTCATACACACCACCCACGGCAAATGAAGATAGCCATTCTCACATCGGGCATCATGCCCGTGCCCGCCGTACAGGGTGGAGCCGTTGAGACACTCATCGACTTCTACCTGGCCTACAACAACCGGCACAAGCTCCACGACATCACCGTCTACAGCGTTGAGGCCGAAGGGGTAAAGCAGCATGCGGCATGCCTCTCCGAGGTAAACCACTACCACTTCATAGACACCCGCAGCCTTGTTGCCAGACTCCTCAAACGATGGTACAAGTACTTCTGTCGCAACGGCTACTACGACTACACTATCGAATACTATTTTGCCCAGGCACTCAGGCACCTCAAGAGGCAAGACTACGATATGGTCATTATCGAGAACCGCCCGGGGTTTGCCCCACGTCTGGCGAAGAAAACGCAGGCCAGAATCGTTCTCCATCTGCATAACGACTTCCTGAACAAGGACATCCCCCAGGCTCGTGCCATCTACGAAGCCGCCGACCGCATCGTCACGGTCTCTGACTACATCGGGAGCCGTGTGAAAACCATCGACCCCAACAGCAACAAATGTGTCACCGTCGGCAACGGCATCGACCTGCAGGCGTTTTCCAAAGAGCATGCCTGCCAGATAAGCCGCAGCCAAATAGGACTGCAGCCTGCCGACTTCGTTCTGGTCTACAGCGGTCGCATCACTCGCGAGAAAGGAATCGTTCAGCTCATCGAAGCCATGCAGCAGCTGAAGGAGTACGCCAACCTGAAACTGCTCGTCATGGGCAGCTCCTTCTATGGCAATGCCAACGACAGCCACAACCCGTTCATAGCCAGCCTGAAAGAGGCAGCCAAAAGTCTCGAGGAGCGCATCGTCTTCACGGGATACGTGCCCTACCAGCAGATGCCCAGCTATCTGCAACTGGCCGACGTGGCCGTCATCCCCTCACAGTGGGAAGAGCCCTTCGGCCTCACCTGCATAGAGGCCATGGCCATGAGCCTGCCCGTCATCGTCAGCCACCGCGGCGGCCTGCCAGAAATGGTCACCTCCGACAACGCCATCATCCTGCCCACCGACCAGACATTCGTCAGCCGTCTGGCCGATGCCATTCTCAGCCTCTACCGCCACCGCGAACGCTGCAAGCCAATGGGGCAAGCCTCCTGGCAGCTCTCCCGAAAATACGACAAAGACCGCTTTGCCGAGGAATTCCTTGAAATCTCAAACACATGGGTGAACGAGTAAGCAAAAGCATCATGAACATGAAGGTGGGAATGTTTTTCTACCTGCTCACCTTCTTGCTGGCCTTCTTCTCTCGCAAGATATTCCTCGACAGCCTCGGAGCCGAGTTCATGGGTCTCACAGGAGTACTCCAGAATATCATGAGCTACCTCAACGTAGCCGAGCTGGGCATCGGCACCAGCATCACCTTCTTCCTCTATAAGCCCCTGCAACAGGACGACCATGAGAAGACCAGCGAAATCATGTCGGTGCTGGCATGGCTCTACCGCTGCATAGGCTTCATTATCGGCGGCATCGGCGTGGCCGTGAGCCTGAGCTTCCCCTTCTTCTTCAGCTCGCTGTCGTTCAGCCTGCTGCTCGTCTACTTCGCCTTCTACTCCTATCTGGCCATGTCGATGGCGGGCTATCTCATCAACTACCGGCAGCTGCTCGTCTCTGCCAACCAGAAGCAATATGTGGTCAACGGCTATTTCCAGACCATCAGCATCCTGCAGAACCTCACGCAGATTGTACTGGCCTGGTTCTACCAGAACCTCTGGCTGTGGGTGGCCGTCGGACTGGTGTTCACCGTCATCGGCTGCATCGTGTTCAACCGCCGCATCGACAAGGAATACCCCTGGCTGCAGATAAGCCCCCGCTTAGGCAGGCAGAAGCTCAAAGAATATCCCGAGATACTGCAGAAGACACGGCAGGTGTTCGTACAGCGCATCAAGGACCTCCTGCTCTACCGCAGCGACGACCTGCTTGTAGCCTTCTTCGGCGGTGTTGTCCTTTCGGCCTTCTATTTCAATTACACCATGCTCATCAACAAGCTCAATGTCATGGTCAACATTCTGAGCAACGGCATGAACGCAGGCGTCGGTAACCTCATCGCTGAGGGCAACGACAAGAACACGATGAAGGTGTTTTGGGAACTGACAGCCATCCGCTTCCTCATCACGGGCTTCATCGTCTTCGGCTTCCTCATGTTCATGCAGCCCTTCATCGCCTGCTGGTTAGGTCCGAAGTGGCTGCTCAGCGACCTCATCGTCTACCTTCTGCTCTTCAACGTGTTCATCATGCTCTCGCGGGGCGTAGTCGAGATGTATATCGGTGCCAGCGGCCTCTTTCAGGACGTGTGGGCAGCGTGGACAGAACTCATCGTCAACCTCGGCGTCACGCTCGCTCTGGCGCCCTTCATCGGCATTCCCGGCATCCTGCTTGGCAAGATTGTGAGCGTCTTCTTCATCGCCGTCATCTGGAAGCCCTATTTCCTCTTTACCAAGGGGCTCCATCTCAGCGTCAGCGTCTACTGGCGCGGCATGCTGCCCTACTACGCCATCTTCGCCCTCTTCACCGCCGTCGCCGTGGTGCTCAAGATTACAGTCATCGACCCCTACGTCTACTCGTGGGCCACCCTCGCCATCAGCGCAGTGGGCATCATGGCCCTGCTCATGGCAGCCTATCTTCTCACCCTCCTCGTCTTCACCAAGGGCATGCAGCATTTCGCTGCCCGCAGTCCGCGCCTGCACCGCCTGCTAAAGAGGGTTGAACGGTAAACCCACCCCCTGCCCCTCCCGAGGGGAGGGGAGCTTGGTTACTCTTACTACTTGAACATGAGCTATCACTCTTACTACTTGAACATGAGGTTGCAGAACTATTTAGACTCCCCTCCCCTCGGGAGGGGCAGGGGGTGGGTTATTCAACCACCTTCTTTCCGCCCACTATATTGAGGCCCTTGCGAGGAGCCGCAAGCCGCTGCCCCTGCAGGTTATACACGCCACCATTGCCATCCGACTGCCGCATGTAGAGCTCACGAATATCGGAAGCCTCATCCTCCATGAAAATATCCGATATGTCTATCATACTTCTTACCGTTTCCGTGCTGGTGGTATAAGCCTCAAAGGGACGAACCTCGCGATAGCCTGCCAGGAAAATGCTCCCCTCTGGATGGGCATCGTGCGGTTCGTAGAGATTGATGGTGTATATGTCAGCCGATGACTGAAGCAGCTCATAGTTAGGAACGAAAGAGACTTCGCCCATAACGCCTTGCCCTGTCTTGCAATCGGTGACAGGCATCTCTACATTACGTGCCATGAAGGTCACGCCGCCTCCTAACAGATAGCGGTCACCGTATGTACTACTGTCGTTAGGCATTGAGATGATATAGGGCGTGTATGCCTCTATCACGCCGCTCGCGACAAAGCCGTTGCTTTCCAGCCGAGCCAACCAGAACGGTTTGCGACTGTCATCCTGTCCACGTGCAATAAAGGGCACCAGCTCCCCGTTCTTCCAATGGGTTATGGTCTGCACATTGAATGGCAGCGAGAGTGCTTCCCATCCCTGACAAATGCCGCTCCGTGTCTTCATGCGGAAGTCGTGGGTGTAACTGACAATGTCTGTATGGAAGGCCACAGGACAATAGAAGTCATGATACTCCATACCATCCTGCAGGCTGATGCTACGTGCCCTGCCGTTCGAAACGACGTTGGCTTTATCAATGCCCACCATGTTCTCCGACTGCACATAGAACAGCATGTTCGGATTACGATGCTCACCAAAGGCCTCAGCAGTCAGCCTACATGCCTTGCTGTTCCATGTAATGGCTGCAAGTCGGCGGCATTCGCCCAGTGCGTTGCGGCCTATGGTGCTAATGTTGGCAGGCATCACTAACCACTTCATTGTGGCTCCGGCCAGTGCTCCATCGGGTAGCGCTCTTCCTTCCAGTTGTGCCTGTTCCAGATTCAGCTCACCACCTACATGCACATCCCTTATCGTGGCATAGTCGTCATTGTTCAGCGGCCCCGCTACAGCCAGTCGCCCTACAACCGTACCCAGCTCTCCTCCAAACACGTCCTTACACCAATCGAAAGCATTGCGCAGCAGTCCTGCATCCCTGACGGTGGCAGTCTCTCCGTCGAAGACATACGTCAATTCCTTCTCAGCTACCTCCGACATGTTCGTATAGGGACGCATCGCTCTGGCCTTGACCGTCAGCAGCCTGTCTACCGTGATGGGTTCTTGGTAGATGGCCGACTCGGTTGTAGGTTCCGTTCCATCTATGGTATAGAACACCGTTGCGTCCTCTTCCTTAGGCGTGATGGTGACATGACGCCCATCGTAGGCAAAGGCCACCCCAAAACTGGTCACGACAGGCTCCGCAAACAGGGCCACATCAGAATCGTGATAGTCATCGCGAATGGCAATCGCCTTGACGGGCTGGTTGTCGTTCAAGTCAAACGGTCCAGTGTATAAGGTGGAACTGGTCGACGGCGCTTCTTCCGAGCCTATATTATAATAGATGGAGGCATTCGCTGTTGCACAGCTAATGGAGAGCGTAGTGCCGCTGACAGAGAATATGGGCGTGGCCACTTTGAACCAATCCACTTCCAGTTCTGCCACACTGGAGTCAAAGTAGTCATTGCGCACGGCAAAGGCTTTCACCACGCAGTTGTGGCCCACCTCAAACGGACTGGTATAGGGGATGCTCTCACGTGTCGGCACACTGCCGTCTAATGTGTAATAGACCGCATCGCCGTCTCTTTCCTTGCCGATCGTTATCCTGTTCCCTTCGTATGCAATGACAGGAGAAGCCGTAACAACGCTGACAGAATCGAACTGATAGACAGCCACGTCAGAGTTATTGTAGAACTCCCTCACGGCCACCGCCTTCACCGTGCAACTCTTCGTTAGGCTGATGGTGTCAACATATTCCGTGCTGCTACTGTCGGGCGTACTGCCGTCTAATGTGTAGCATATCCTGGCATCGGATGTCTCGGTCGTCATGCTCAGCTTGTAACCATTATAGCTGAATACTGGCTTGGCTGCCTTGTAGTTGTTCACCACGAAGGAAATCACCGCCGACGGGGTCATTCCCTCCACGCATGCAATAGCCTTAATCGTGGCATTGTGCTGCAACAGGAACGGTTCTGTATAGCGGGTACTCTCCGTGGTTGGCATAGTGCCGTCGATGGTATAGTAGATCACGGCCCCCTCTTGTGCAGACACCATTGTCACCATCTCGTTCTCATAGCTGATATTGGGTGTGAGCACCATGTTCTTCTCGCGCAGCAGTTTCACGTTCAGGTAATCATCAGGATTCTGCTCGTCTTTCACCATCTTGTAGACGATGGCATAGTATGACTGGCCTGCCGTCAGATTGCAAGGCTCTCCTGATTGCAATGCCTCGCTCCCGACAGTTTTCAAGAGCGTTCCGTTAGAGTCGAACAGATGCATCCGACACGACTGTGACGTCTGGATATAGTATGTGCGCGTCAGGCTCACCTGCAGCCGTAACGCTTCGAAGCTGCCACCGGGAGCCTTCGTCAGCGTAATCTGCTGACCCGATGACAGCAGACTGGGAGTTTTCTCTATGGCATCGCTCATCTCAAACAGTTCGCCCTCAGGCATGCTCCATTCTCCTGCCTCGTTGCGGAAGCGGATGCTGAACGACAGCGAGTTTTGGCGACTGAGCGACACCTTGTTTGTCGCGAACTTCCATGTGCAACCTTCCTCTAAAGAGCCAAAGCCTTCCAGGTCGGGAATATCGATGACATGCTGCTTCAATTCATATCGTTTGGCAGGGACAATGGGAACGTAGGTAGCCAGCCCGCCGAAGGAATACTCGTAGCCCACAATCAGTGTGTCGCCCATAGCCGTCTCTTTCTGGCCGGGTATATAGAAGAAGTCACGCTTCAACGGCCCCCATAGTCCTCGGTCGTTCTGGGCACGGACGTTGAAATAGTGCAGGCCGGGGCGAAGCTCGCTGCCATCAATGGTAAGCACCACGTCCTCTTCT
>CAJONO010000186.1 GCA_905235905.1 uncultured Prevotella sp. | reverse complement strand
ATTCACATCCTCAATTCTTTCAACACGGACGGAATCCAAGACACACGTCGTGCTGTCCGTCTCATAGACAGAAATCTTTGCCACGAGTGGCCTTTTCAGGAATACATCCTGAACTTGCCCCACCAGCGTTATCGTCTGGCCGTGTACTGCCTGTGGTGCGACCAATGCAACGAGGGCGATGATGATGGTGATGATGTTTCGTTTCATTGTTCTTGATGTTTTATGGGGTTATTTCTTCTTTGCGTCAAACTTATAGTTGAAAGTGAGGGACACGTAATGGTGCAGGAACGATGAGCCGCCTTCGGTGCGAGAGGTTGCCGTGAGATCGCTGTAGTTGTTGGTGGAACGGTTGATGAGGTCTTTGGCATAGAGGATAAGGCTTGCCTTGTTCTTCAGGAACCTGTAGCTGACGCGGGCATTGAGCAAGAAGCGATTGGTATTCATTGCATCAGACATGTAGCCGCGGTCGAGAAAGAAGTCGGGAATGAACTGAAACTCCCAAGTTTTCAATTTGTAGCTAAAGGTGAATGAGGCCCGATAGTTGTAGATGTTCTGCCGTGGCTGGGTGGGGTCGCTATAGGTATAGCGGTGCCAGGCGAAGTTCTGCCCGAGGAACAGGAAGAATGGGCCATTGGAGTATTGCAGGTTCAGACGTTCGGAGAGGTCTGAGCTTCGCTGACGATTGTAGGTGATACCCGTGGCATCGTCCACCAGCGTCATGATTCCGTATGACTGGCCGTAACTCTCGGAAAGGCTGTTCCTGATTTGGAAGCCGCTGCCGAGGTCGCGCTCGTAGCTGAGACTGGCCCCCCAACGTTCTCCGCCACGCACATTCTGGTTCTGGGCAAGGTAGGCTCCTGTCCGGGAGTTGTAGTGGAGGATGGTGCCGATGGGGTCGTAGTCCTTGCTGTAATCCACGGAGAAGTTCAATACCTGATTGGCGTGTGTAAGCATTGAGGAAAGACCGACGCTGGCACTCAGCGTGTGGGAGGTTTTGAGGTCGGGATTGCCCATCGTGACATACAGCGGATTGGTGTCATCGCGGTAGCCGATGCAGTCGATAAGGTCGGGACGGTTGGAAGTGTAGGCTATGTAGCTGTTAAGACGGGTCTGCTTCTGTAGTCGGTAGGTCAGATCCAATTTAGGTGTGACAAGTAGAAGGTCACGACGGGCAAGCGTGTCGAGACTACCACGGCGATAGTCCGACTGCTCATGCCAATGGGTGAGGTCGAGCATGGGCTTGGCACTGAATTTGCCTTGTGTGAGGTTGGCTTCCATATAGAGAGTGTTCCTCAAAGAGTTATCATCACGCCGAAGGCTGTTGGCAAGGTCGAGTGTGTCGGCACGATGGCGCTGCTCGTCGCGGAAGTTTTTGTTGTAGGTGGTCTGCCAACTGGCCATCAGTGCAAGGTTCTTTCCGACGGCATGGCGGGCTTGTAAACTGGCATCGGCAGTGAGGTGGTGAGTGGGCGCATGGTAGTGCTGGCGGTCGGTCTGCGTCGTGCCGCTTTGCAAATATTGATAGATACCTGTTGATTCGCCGTCACTCTTCTTGTTGTCGTATGTCAGGGAAGCCGACGCTCCGAGTTCGGTCTTTCCAAGTAAGGAGCCTAACTTTGCCCTGACGATTGTCGAGAAGCCTTCCTCTGTAGCCAGTGAGTGGTAGTTGGAAGAATTGGTTATTGCGTCGTGATTGGCAAGCTCAAACATCTGCTGGCTGTTTTCCGTCGTGGTGCGTCCGCGATTGTAGGTGATATTGGCTTCAATATCCAGCTTCGTGTTCGTAGAGAGGTTGAAAAAGGTACTGATGTCAACAGGGATTTTCAAGCCGTGCTGATAGTTACTGCTTGTCTGGTCAGTTTCCGTCGCCATGGTGCCAGGCATGAAGGTTTGTCGGTTTTCCCAGCTGTCTTTCCGTTCGTCTGTGTGGTTTGCTCCGCCGTTGATGCTCCAATAGCTTGGCCTATCGACCTTGAACTTAGGCTTCCAAAGATGGCTATATCCCATCGCTCCCGTTTGCTGACGAATAGGCGTGTTTGTGCCATACGAACTGGAACCGTTTATCGTCATCGCGTCTATTTTTGTCGGGTCGTCAGCCACACGGCCATACAGCATCAGCGGGTCGGTCTCACTCAGCCGCATGGCCCGCAGGTGGGCGGCATAATTCTTGCTTGTAAACCCCTTCAACTCCGCATCGCCGTATATTTTATCCATGAAGCCGGGCTTGATGGTCACATCGAGCACATGCTCTTCCTTGCCGTCGGCCACACCTGTCTGCTGTTCGAAGTCGCTCTTCTTGTCGTATGCCTTGATGTCCTTCACGGCCTCTACGGGCAGCAAGTTTGTCAGCATAGCCTCGCTGAATGCCTGCTGTCCGTTCATCATCAGTTTCAGCGGCTCGCCGTTCCATAGAAGTTTGCCGTTATTGATGCTCACGCCCGGCAGTTGCTCTATCAGTTCCAACAGCCGTGCGCCATCTTGAGTCTTGAATGCACTGGGGTTGAACACTACCGTGTCACCCCGCATAAAGAAACGGCGGGCACGGCCTTCCACGGTCACCTCGCTCAGCAGGTGCTCGTCCATCTTTAGCCGGAAGTCGTCAATCGTCACCGTGTCGCGGTCGTTGTTGCCCATCCGCTGCACCGTCTGGCTATGATAGCCGAAATAACTCGCAGTGATGGTCAGTTTCGACATTTCCATCTCACAGGCATGCTGAAACCTTCCTACCGAGTCTGTTCTGATGGTAGTTTGGAGTACGTCGCCCCATTCGATGGACTTTTCTTTGAATACTACTTCCGCTCCTGGAAGCGGCTCGCCAGTATCGGCATCTAACACTCGGCCTTTAATGATGTCAGCTTGCGTGGTTATTGTGCCCAGTATGAGGGCGAGGATGATGGTGATGAAGTGTCGTTTCATATTTTATTTCTTTTTCGGTTGTTTGTTGAACTTATACGTTACGCTAAATAGCAGATATGATGGAAGTGAGACTGTATGGGT
>CAJONO010000185.1 GCA_905235905.1 uncultured Prevotella sp. | reverse complement strand
GCTTTAGAAATGGAGCAAAAACAAGTTTATGAATTATTAACGCGTCCTGTTGGCTATCTCATGCCGTGGGGTGCTGAGTAGTTACCAACCTGTTTTCAGGGTTACGATTTGGCAACCTAACTTCTTCACCAATCCTCCCAAATTTGCGTAATCCCGATTTTTGAACTTCCTCGATTTTCCCCTGATTGCCTTTGTTTTACGGTCATTCTGCGTTAATTCTCCAAAATTGCTTTTCCAAGTCAACCTTTTTTCGTAACTTTGCATCGCATGAAGTAACCAATATCCGAGACATAATGAAAAAACTCGTTCTACTGGCGATGCTTTGCGGAGCAGGGCAGATAGCGATGGCACAGACGACGATAGCCGGTGCCCTCGCGTCGTATAACGAATCGACACGAGGCAAGGTGCGCTTGCTGCAGTATGTGCCCGATGGCGATGCCTTCGTCAGCGAGTCGACACTCGACGACTTCCTGCAAGGCAGGCGTGGTGCCAACCGCTTCACCCGTGCCCTCTATGGTAGTCACACCGACTGGCGACTGGAAACCAGCGACCGCCCCATCTTTGCCGTGGCGAAGAAGGGACACCACCGCAGCATACGCTTCGTGGTCGACGGCGTGTCGCTCGACTCGGTCGACTACTGCCGCTCGGCCTATCGCGATGGCACTCGCGAATATCTGCTCAGTGACCATCGCTGGGCAGGCGGAATGCTTCATCTCACCGTGGTGGCGCTGCCCCATGAGGAGGGCGCTGTCTGGAACTTCATCCCCGCAGGTTTTGGCAAGCCTATGCAGTTGCAGACTCGTATCTGTCAGATAGCCAACCCGAAGCTGAAACGCAATGGCGATATAGGAGCCGACGCCCCAGGCGTGTTCGAGCCGTCGAAGAACGAGAAGGGGCTGGTGGTGACACAGGGCATAGCGAAGGACAACGGCTGTCAGCGCTTTGTCGTGGTGCGTCTCGATGAGGCTGTCGACCTGCCTTGGCAGGAGGCCGAACGCCTGTTCGACGAGGCCGTGACCGTCAATCACCAGCTGGCAGGGCGACTCAGCTTCCACACGCCCAATGCCTACGTCAATGCCTTGGCTACAGCCTTGGTTTTTGCCGCCGATGGCGACTGGGACGGACAGACATGGCTGCATGGCTGCATAGGCTGGCGCATGCCGTTGGCAGGCTGGCGGGCTGCCTACGTGGGCGACGTCTTAGGGTGGAACGACCGTTCCGTGAGCCATTTCGATGCCTACGCCAAAAGTCAGGTGACAGACGTAGAGCCCGTGATTCCCCATCCTTCGCAAGACCCGCAGATGAACATGGCACGGGCCGAGAAACGGTGGGGTACGCAGATGTATTCGAATGGTTACATCTGTCGCAATCCGGAGAAGAACAACCAGATGCACCACTACGACATGAACCTGAACTATATGGACGAGTTGCTCTGGCACTTCCAGTATGATGCCGACACGGCCTACATGCGACGGATGTGGCCCGTCATAGAGCGCCATCTGGCATGGGAACGGCGTAACTACGATCCCGACGGCGATCATCTCTACGATGCCTACTGTTGCATTTGGGCCAGCGACGCCTTGTATTATAGTGGTGGGGCCGTGACGCATAGTTCGGCCTATAATTACAGAGGGAATAAGCTGGCAGCACGTATTGCAGAGATTATCGGTGAAGATCCTCAGCCCTACCGTGACGAGGCCGAGGCCATACTGAATGCCATGAACGAGCGGCTGTGGATGAAGGATAAGGGCGTATGGGCGGAGTTTCAAGATGCGATGGGCTTGAAGCGACTGCATGAGAGTCCCGCCGTGTGGAGTATCTACACCCCGATAGACTGCGGTGCCTGCTCGCAAGAACAGGCCTGGCAGGCTACAGAGTGGGTGATGTCGCACATACCGCATATAACCATTGACCATTCACCATTGACCATTGACCATTCTATCGACAGCGCAGCAATTAATGTTCAATGTTCAACGTTCAATGTTCAATATAAAACCATTGCCACTTCGAACTGGATGCCCTATTCCTGGAGCATTAACAACGTGGCGGCAGCCGAGGTGATGCACACGGCGCTGGCTTTCTTTGAGGCTGGTCACAGTTCGTGGGGCTACGAGCTGCTCATGGGAAACGTGATGGACCAGATGTACTACGGTCAGTCGCCGGCCAACTTCGGACAGCTCTCGCACTACGATGCAGCCCGTGGTGAGTGTTATCGTGACTTCGGCGACTGCATCGGCATAGCCTCGCGCACACTTATCCAGGGGCTCTTCGGCATCATTCCGCAGGCGCTCGACGGTCGTTGTATTATCCGTCCGGGCTTTCCTCGCCACTGGGATAGTGTTGCCATCAAAACCCCTTATTTAGAATACAGGTTCACGCGCAAGGGTGGGGTGGAGCGCTACGAGATCACCCAGCATTTCCGTCAGCCGCTGAAGATCGTCGTTCGGCAGAATTGCGGCCAGGGGCTCTATCTCGATACCGAGGGCACCAGCGAGGAGCATCAGCTGATAGAGGTGAAGGAGGTAAGGGAAACGGAGAAACTGACTCACCCCATTGTGAAGGGAAAGCCTGTCTGGGGCACTGACGAACCCGACCTGTCGAAGCCGTTTACTACCTGTAACATTTCGAAGCACTTCAACAGCGAGGTCGACGACATCTTCAAGAATCGCTATGTGTCGCCCCGTCCGCAGACCACCACCTTGCAGATACCCGTGCAGGGAGTGGGGGAGTGGTGCCATCCGCAGTATACACCCGACATTAACGACTCGGTGTTCCGCACATTGATTGCTGACGACCGCTTTGTCGTAGCAGGTGTGCCATTTGCAACACCTAAGGCAGGAAAGAATATCGTCTACACCTCGCTTTGGGACAACTATCCCGACAGCGTTGTCATCCCCTTGAAGGGAAAGGCCTCAGCGGCCTGGCTGCTGATGGCTGGCTCGACGAACCACATGCAGAGCCGCATAGACAACGGCCTCGTCGTTGCCACCTACAAGGACGGAACTGCCGACACGCTACTGTTGCGCAATCCTGACAACTGGTGCCCCATAGAGCAGGACTATTTCGTCGACGGCAAGGCATTCTACACCGCCACGCCGCGTCCTTATCGGGTGTCGTTAGGAACGGGTGTCGTGAGCCGTAATCTTGGCGAGGCACTGAAGATAAAGGGTGTCTACGGGCGTGAGATAAAAGGTGGTGCAGCACAGATGCTGCGCATGCAGCTGAACCCACAGAAAAAGTTGAAGAGCCTTACGCTGAGGACGCTCTCCAACGATGTGGTCATTGGCCTGATGGCCGTCACATTACAGTAACTCATCAAAAAAAGCCCCTCGCGGAGGGGCTTTTTTATGAGAGTCGTGTTTTATTATTTTACCAACACTTTCTTGCCGTTCACGATATACAGGCCCTTCTTGGCCTTCGTCACGCGCTGGCCGCTTAGGCTGTAAGTAGTGCCTTGCATCTTGCCGCTTGCAATAGCGGTAATGCTTGTGGGCACATCAGTAACGGTATCCTCATACTGCTTGCCGTTCTCGAATATCAGGTCAGCCGTCTGAGCCTTATCCTCGCCCTCAGTGATGCCGTTGTTGAAGATGATCATTGCAGGAGCGGTCTCTGCCTTGAAGGTGTAGGTGTAGAGGTCGTAAGTCACACTGTTGATGGTCGTCGTGGTCTTCTGTGTCAGCTCTACGCCAGGCCATACGGCGTTCTCGGCGAACGTCTCGCCCTCGCCGCCCCATGTGTAGGCAAATACCTTCTCCCAGTTCTTTCCGTTGACGAACTTCACGGTGAATTCGGTAAGTACAGGCTCGATGTCGGCGGTCTTCTTGCCCTCGACAGCGACGGGAGCCTCTGCCTCAGGATCGAAGGTCACGGTCAGGTCATAGATGCCGGCCTCGGCAGCTGTGAACTTGTAGTTCTCGGCAGGATACCAAGCCCACTTGTTCTGGTCTTCTTCAGCGATGTTCACGACCTTCAGTTCAATGACGCTGTCCTTTGCCAGCTCCAAGTCCTTCACGACGAAGGTGTACTTGCCGTCGTCGCCCTTGGTCATTTCGGGAGCCTCG
>CAJONO010000184.1 GCA_905235905.1 uncultured Prevotella sp. | reverse complement strand
GCGGCGGGGACGCACGAAGAACAGGTAGCTGCTGGAGAACTCCAGCTTCGGTATGTACATCGTCTTGTCTACGTAGTAGTAGTGCTGACGGCGCATGCGCTCAAAGTCGGCGATGCCCAAGGGCAGCTGGCGGGGAATGTCGTTCTGGTTCATAGCTTACGCATCTTGGTTGTTATTGTTTTCAACGTCCTATTTCTTTTCGTGTTTCCACGCGTCCGTCCTGCATCTTTGTGCGTTTTACGCGGATGCCTTTCGAGGCGGCGGTGGCATGTCGGCCTGTCAGGTCGAAGAGATTTGAGGGTTGAGAGTTGAGAGTTGAGAGTTGAGGGTTGAGGGTTGAGAGTTGCGGCTCGCCCACGACGACGAGGATGCCCTCGGTATAGAGGCGCGACGTGTCCCACGACTGTCCGTTGCCGGGCACATCGGGATAGATGTCGAGGAACTTGCCGGTGATGGTGGCACCCGTGAGCTTGAAGAGCCGGTACTCCGTCTTGTCGGCTGGTGCCTCGTTGAGCTCGCCGTCGTTCAGGCAGAGCACGGCTCCTTCTGTCAGCGTCACGTTGCCCTTCAGCGTCATGGTGCTGCAGGTGGTCTTGTTGGCGAGGATGCTGACCGTGCCGCCGTCGGCCACTCTCAGTGTGCCGCCGAGCGTCAGGCCCTTGGCGGTGGCAAGCGTGTCGCCCGACTGGATGACAGCCCCTTCGGCCACGGTGACAGGGCCTGCAATGGTGCCCTTCCCTGCCAGTACGGCATCGGCACCGACGGTCACAGCTCCCGTGCCCGTCATGCTGCCGTTGACCACGAGCATGCCGCCTTTCGCCTGCGTAGTGCCTTTGTGCTCGGCCTTGCCCGTGAGCCGCCAGATGCCGGTGCCCGTCTTCACGATGTTCACCGTGCCTGTGTGGCCGCTGCCTGAGCACGACCAGTTGTTGATGGTTCCGGCAAAGGTCTCGTCGGTGTTGGCCGAGCCCACGGTCCAGGTGCAGGTGAAGTTGTCGGTCTGCTTGCTCGAACCGTTGAGATAGGTGGTCGAGGTGCCTGAGAGACCGCCGATGGTAAGGTTGCCGTTGGTGCTCCAGTAGCACAGGTTGGTATTGCCTTTCAGCTCGACGACGGTCTTGTCGAGCTTCGGCGACTTGTCGAGCAGCAGTAGCGAGCCGCGCTTGTCGGTCGACACGCCGTTGGCTATGAGCCTGCCGGTGAAGCCGCTCCAGTCGCCCTGCACGTACTCGCGCAGATAGGGAATGTTGAGCTGGATGTTGCCGGCTCCCGTCACCTTATTATTTATATAGCAGTTGCGGAAGGGCGAGAACTGCGAGGTGGTGCCTTCCTCTGCCTCGATGGGGAACGAGTATGTCTCGTAGCCCTTCGTGTCGCCCTGCGTGAGCAGATGGCCGCCGGCCATGACGAGCTTCGACGACGAGCCGATGCCAGCCTTCGATATGTCGGTGGTGCTAAGATAGAGTTTGCTGCCCTTGAGGACGGTGGGTCCCTTGTAGCCGAAGAACTTGTCGGTGCCTACGATTATCTGCCCACCGCCATCAATGATGAAGTTGCTGCCGACGCTGGCTCCCTCGACCACGCCGTTCATCGTGACCGTAGCCTTCTCGACATCGAAGGTTGAGGTGGCCATGAGCTTGAGCGAGCGATTGGTGGTGGTGTTGGCGCCCGTATAGCGATAGATGCCGCCATTGAATATCCAGTTCTGGGCAAACTCGACGCTGGCTCCAATGGCCGAGGCCACGCCGCCGTTCTTCAGCGTGTTGAACTCGAGCACCCCGTCGTGAACGACGGTGGCACCCGTATAGGTGTTGCTGCCCTTCAGCGTCAGGGTGCCTACCCCACCCTTGTTGACCGATGCCGAGCCGCCGATGGCAGCACCGCCGACCGTCAGCCACGCGTCTTCCTTGTAGACGACGGCTTCGGGCGATGTGGCCTCGGCCAGCGTCAGCGTGACGTCGCCGGCAGGTGCCAGCAGCACTTTCTTGCCCTCGGCCTGGGCATTGTCGAAGGTACCGGCAGTCCAGACGTAGCCGGGCTGATAGCTGTCAATGTCGATGATGCCTACTTCGAGCGGACGGGTCGACATGTCGGTAGTGGGTGTGTAGTCTGAATAGCTGTCGCCGGCAAAGGCCCGCAGGCGCAGGGTGTACTTGGTGCCCGGCTCCAGGTTGGTGAGCGTGAACGACGTGGCGTTAGCCTCGGTGCGCCCCACTTCCTCGAAGGTGTTGCCCTTTTTCAGCTCGACGGCAAAGCCTTCCTCTTCGTAGGTATAGTCGCGCCAGCCTATCTTCAGCGTCGAGGTGGTGGCTGTGGTCAGCTCAAGGGCTACGGGGGTGCGAAGGAAGAAGTCGCGGTCGGCCACGGTGATGCTGTTGATGTAGTTCTCGATATTGGCATAGCCGTTGGCGGCCTTCGTCATGGCATCGTTCTTCGTGGGGTCGGTGCCGTTGGCGGTTTCCCAGGCATCGGGCATGCCGTCGCCGTCGGTATCGATGCGCTTGTTGCCGCCCCACACCTTCCATGTATTAGGAGCTCCATAGACGAGGGTTTCCTCGTTCGAGATGAGCGCTCCCTTCTTGCCATAGCTCAGCACCTCGTCGACCATGTAGCAGTCGGCCATGTCGCGATAGGGCAGCGTGGCACCCACCGTGGGCAGGTTGGTCTCAAGCAGGGTCTTGCCGGGGTTCAGCGTCAGGGCGGGATAGTTGTAGGGTTTCGACTCGCGGGTGGCGGCATTGTAGTCGGTAATCTCGAAAGGATTGAACACGCCGTCCATGTTGTTGTCCTGCCAGTTGTCATCGCCATAGCAGTGGAAGTCGGCATTGCCGCCCGTAAAGGCTGCACCGCCCTTGGCAGGACCGTTGATGAAGAGGTTCGACTGTATGTTCACATAGCTCTTGCCCTCTGAGTCGCCGCCCATGATATAGGCACCGTTCGACCAGTTGTAGACGATGTTGTTGGCAAACTGGTTCGTGCCCTTCACCTTGTTGTTACGGGTTGAGTTGTCGCAATAGAAGTTGCCTATCAGCGAGATACTGTCGGCCTGCATCAGTCCGCCGGCCGAGTGGGTCATGAGGCCCTGGCCTATGACGCAGTGCTGCAGCGTGATGTTGTTGGGGCCAACGCCCTTCCCGTCGGGATTGATGGAGAAGGTCTCGTCGAGTCCCCAGGAGAACGAGCAGTGGTCGAAGATCATGTTCACGCCATTGGCCACGCCTGCCGCATCCTTGCCGCTGTCGCCCTTATGGCCCATACGGAAACGCATGTGGCGCACAATGATATTCGAGGCGGCAGAGAACGACACACCGTTGCCGTAGACCGTCACGCCCTCGCCGGGAGCCGTCTGGCCGGCCACATAGAGATTGTTCTTGAACACCAGTCGCGACTGCAGGTTGATGACGCCGGCCACGTCGAAGACGATGATGCGGTTGGCCTGACTCACGGCATCGCGCAACGAACCGGTGCCCGAGTCGTTAAGATTGGTAACGTGATAGACTGTCCCCGTACGGCCACCGGTGGCAAAACGCCCCCAACCTTGGGCGCCAGGGAAAGCCAACTGCTGGGCATCTGCAACGAGGCTACCCACTATAAGCATGAAGCATAAAACAAACTGTCTCGGTCTCATCGGTCTTTATGAATTAATTCGTTTTAGTAAAAATCGATGCAAAGTTACAAAATAATTTGTAATTCTTAATTCAAAATTCATAATTTCTTCGTAACTTTGTAGCAGAAATAATCATCATGTAACAAAAATTTTCTATGAAGTCACTCTTTTTGCTACCCATTGCATGTCTGTTCAATCTGTGTGCCATGGCCCAATCCATGCCTTGGCAAAACCCATCGCTCACGGCCAAGGAACGTGCTGTCGACCTGTGTTCGCGCCTGACGTTAGAGGAGAAGGCCCAGCTAATGCTTGACGAGAGTCCGGCCATTCCCCGTTTGGGCATTAAGAAATTCTACTGGTGGAGCGAGGCCCTGCACGGTGCCGCCAACATGGGCAACGTCACCGTGTTCCCGGAACCGGTGGCCATGGCAGCCTCGTTCAATCCCGGATTGCTCTACCAGTGCTTCGATGTGGCCTCGACTGAGTTTCGTGCCCAGTATAACCGCCGAATGCACGACCTAAAAGGCGAGGACGAGAAGTTTCACAGCCTCTCTGTCTGGACACCCAATGTCAACATCTTCCGTGACCCTCGCTGGGGACGGGGACAGGAAACCTACGGCGAAGACCCCTACCTGACCAGCGTCATGGGCACTCAGGTGGTGCGCGGTCTGCAGGGTCCCGAAACGGCAAAATACCGCAAGCTATGGGCTTGCGCCAAGCACTATGCCGTGCATAGCGGCCCGGAATATACCCGACATTCGGCCAATCTGACCGACGTGTCGCCCCGTGATATGTGGGAAACCTACATGCCTGCCTTCAAGACCCTGGTGCAGGATGCCAAGGTGCGCGAGGTGATGTGTGCCTATCAGCGGCTCGACGACGACCCCTGCTGCGGCTCTCAGCGCCTGCTTCAGCAGATTCTGCGCGACGAGTGGGGTTTTGAGTATCTGGTTGTGAGCGACTGCGGTGCCGTGAGCGACTTCTATACGTCGCACAAGAGTTCGTCAGACTCTATTCACGCCTCTGCCAAAGCCACGCTGGCAGGCACCGACGTGGAATGCGGCTTTGCCTATGCCTACAAGGGAATCCCTGAGGCCGTGCGTCGCGGTTTTATCACCGAGAAAGAGGTCGACAAGCACGTCGTCCGCCTGTTGGAAGGCCGTTTTGACTTAGGCGAAATGGACGACCCGTCGCTCGTGGAGTGGTCGAAGATTCCCTACTCGGCCATGTCGACCAAGCAGTCGGCCAATCTCTCTTTGGATATGGCTCGACAGACAATTGTGCTGTTGCAGAACACGGAGCGTTCCCAGTCAAGCGGGAAGGTGGTTCCCGCCGGAGGGGCTTCGAAACCGGTCCTTCCTCTGAGCAAGAAGGAGAAGATAGCCGTCATCGGTCCCAATGCCGACAATGCACCAATGATGTGGGGCAATTACAACGGCATGCCCAACCACACCGTGACCATTCTCGATGGTATTTGTGAGAAGTTGAAAGTGAAACGCTCAACTCTCAACGCTCAATCCTCAACCCTCAAATATTTCCAAGGATGCGACCTGACATACGACCAGGTGATGGATTGCCAACTGGCATCACAGTGCAGCTTCCAAGGCAAGAAGGGATTGAAAGGCACGTTCTGGAACAATCGCCGAATGGAGGGCAAGCCCGTCACTACACAATATTACACCACGCCAGTGGCTGTGACCACGGCAGGCATGCACAACTTTGCCCCCGGCGTAAAAATTGAGGACTTCTCGGCTAAGTACGAGACCATCTTCACGCCCAAAGAAGCTGGAGAATATGTGGTGAACGTGGAGGGAACAGGACACTTCGAACTCTATATTGATGGAAAGCGGAAATTCCGTCACCACATCTGGCGCACTACACCTAACCGCGTGGCCATACAGGCCGAGGCTGGCAAGAGCTACAATATTGAGATACGCTTCGCACATATTCAGACTTACAACGCTGACCTGAAAATCGACGTGGCCAAGGAACAGCCCATCGACTATCAGACGGTTATTGCGCAATTGAAGGGCATCGACAAGGTGGTCTTCGTGGGCGGCATCTCTCCGGCCCTCGAAGGCGAGGAGATGCCCGTCAATATTGATGGCTTCAAGGGCGGCGACCGCACGAATATAGAGTTGCCCGCCGTGCAGCGAAATTTCCTGAAGGCACTGAAGGATGCCGGCAAGCAGGTCATCTTCGTCTGCTGCTCCGGCTCGTGTATCGCCTTGGAACCTGAGACGAAGACCTGCGATGCCATCGTGCAGGCTTGGTATTCCGGTCAGGAGGGCGGAACAGCTGTGGCCGACGTACTCTTCGGCGACTACAACCCCTCAGGAAAGCTGCCCGTCACGTTCTATAAGTCGACAAAACAGCTGCCCGATTACGAGGACTATTCCATGAAAGGACGCACCTATCGCTATTTCGACGATGCGCTGTTCCCCTTCGGCTACGGTCTGAGCTATACCCAATTCGAAATCGGTGAGGCTACGATTAGCCAGCAAGGCGACAACTATAGCGTTGCCGTTCCTGTGAAAAACATCGGCAAACGCGATGGAACGGAGACCGTTCAGCTGTACATCCGCGACCTGCAAGACCCCGAAGGACCGCTGAAGTCGCTACGGGCCTTTGAGAAAGTGACCGTCAAGGCCGGGCAAACGGCTGTCGCCAAGCTGACGCTTACGCCGCGTTCATTCGAGTTCTTCGACCCGCAGACCAATACCATGCGAGTCAAATCTGGCAACTTTGAACTGTATTATGGCAACAGCTCGAAGGCAAAAGACCTGAAGAAACAAACGATTAATCGTCCCTAAAAAACCTCGGATTATGAAACGAATCATCCTAACCCTTACCCTCATGGCACATCTCTTCATAGCAAGAGGTGCTGAAACCTTCGTGTCGTTCACGCCGATAGCCGATGGCATTCAGCTTGCTTCGGGCACCATCAGCTATAGCAATGCCGACTACGATGGCGTGAAGATTGCCATCAACAGCCTGCAAGCCGACCTGAAAAAGACATTGGGCACAGACCAGTTCGACCTCTTGATTGGCACAGTGGGCAAGAACCCCGACATAGACCGGCTGAAACTGCCCGACTTAAAAGGCCGACGTGAGAAATTCATCATCACGACCGTGGGACAAAAACTCGTTATTGCCGGCAGCGACCGGCGTGGAACCATCTACGGCATCTACGAGCTTTCTCGCCAACTGGGCATCTCACCGTGGTACTGGTGGGCTGATGTTCCCGTGGAAAAGCATGAGAAAGCCTATATAAAAAGAGGTGTCTTTACCGACGGCGAGCCTGCCGTTGAGTTCCGGGGCATCTTCCTCAACGACGAGGCTCCATGCCTAACGTCGTGGGTAAAGAATACTTTTGGCACCAACTATGGCGACCATCGTTTCTACGAAAAGGTCTTTGAGCTGATACTTCGACTGAGAGGCAACATGATGTGGCCCGCCATGTGGGGATGGGCCTTCTATGCCGACGACCCCGAAAACGGCAAGACAGCCGACCGTATGGGCATTATCATGGGCACTTCACATCATGAGCCGATGGCCCGCAACCACCAAGAGTATGCCCGTCGGCGCAAAGAGTGGGGACCCTGGAACTATCAGACCAACCAAAAGAACCTCGACCAGTTCTTCCGTGAGGGCATAGAGCGCATGAAGGGCACTGAAGACATCGTGACCATCGGCATGCGCGGCGACGGCGACGAGGCTATGAGCGACAAGACCGACACACGATTGATGGAGCGCATCGTTGCCAACCAGCGCAAGATCATCCGTCAGGTTACGGGGAAAGCACCTGAGAAGACCACACAGGTATGGGCGTTATATAAAGAGGTGCAGGACTACTACGACGCAGGCTTCCGAGTGCCCGACGATGTCATCATGCTCGTCTGCGACGACAACTGGGGCAACATACGCCGTGTGCCCATCGACGACAAGGAACGCGCACACAAGGGGGGCTGGGGCATCTACTACCACGTAGACTATGTCGGTGCGCCCCGCAACACAAAGTGGCTCAACGTCACCCAGACACAGCAGATGTTCGAACAGCTATCCTTAGCCTACGACCACGGCATTCAGCGCCTATGGATTCTGAACGTGGGCGACCTGAAGCCCATGGAATACCCCATACAGCTATTCATGGACATGGCCTGGAACCCGAAGGAATACACCCTCCAGACGGTCACCGACCACACCCGCCGCTTCTTCCGTTCCGTGCTCAGCAATTCTGATACCAACGCCTCTCGTCCCGTGCTCGGCGGTTCTGATAACAGCGCCTCTCGTCCCGTGCTCGGCAGTTTTCCCGCCGAGGAAGCCGCCGACATCTACAACCGCAACTGCCAGTACATGGCCCGCGTCACTCCCGAAATGCTCGATGCCCACACCTATAATCTTCAGACGGGCGAGTGGCGGCAAGTGGCCGACGACTACCAGCGCTTAGAGCTGCGCGCCTTACGGCTGTTCGAGCAAGTGCCCGAAAGCAGCCGCGACGCCTATCGCCAGCTCATCCTCTTCCCCGTGCAGGCAATGGCCAATCTCTACGACATGTACTACGCACAGGCCATGAACCACTATCTGGCCAAGCAGGGCAGTCCCGATGCCAACGAGTGGGCAGAGCGCGTAGCGCAGTGCTTCCGCCGTGACTCCCTGCTCTGCCTATATTATAATAAGGTGATGAGCGGTGGCAAGTGGAACGGCATGATGACGCAGAAGCACATAGGCTACCGCTCGTGGAATGACAACTTCCCCCGCGACATGCAGCCCAAGACCGTGCTCGTCGGTTCTCCCGACAATACCGTTCTCGTCGGTTCTCCCGACAATACCGTTCTCGTCGGTTCTCCCGACGAGAATACTTCAGTTCCGTCGGCCCTCGGTGGCTACCACTTCATCCATTCCTCAGGCTACGTCTCGATAGAGGCCGAGCACTTCTATTCCTGCAAGGCTCCCGACCACACCCATTGGACGGTCTACCCCTATTATGGCCGTACGCGCAGTGCCGTTGCCCTGACGCCCTATACCGAGCCAGTGGGCAATGCCTCGCTCACCTACCGCTTCACGCTGCCCGACGATGCCCCTGCCGAGGTGAAGGTACACGTGGTGGTGAAGTCGACCCTCGACTTCCTCAACGTGGGAGGCCACGAGTACACCGTCAGCCTCGACGGTTCTGAGCCCCAGACCGTCAACTTCAACAAGACGCTCGTCGACCGCCAGCCCTACATGTACTCCGAGTTCTATCCTGCCGTTGCCCGTCGCATCGTAGAAAAGGTGGTGACCCTGCCCGTCGCCAAGGCTCAGCAGACACACGAGCTGACCCTCTCCCCGCGTCATCCCGGCATCGTCTTCGAGAAGATCGTCGTAGACTTCGGTGGCTACCGTCCCTCCTATCTCTTCATGGACGAGTCGGAATATAAGCGAGACATTCGTTAAATAAATCAAACAATCAGTAAATAGCTCCGTTTTGTTAACCGTAATTTATAGAAAATACCTACCTTTGTAAATCAAACTTTATAAAGATGGCGTTATCTTATAAACTTCAGTATAAACAATGAGCATCAGCAAGGATATTATCAAGCAGTGTCTGATAGGCAAACAGAGAGAGATTGACGAAGCGGAAATCATCAGCCGCCCCATTGAATTCGAACCTAACGGCAACTATGTCATCGTC